>NZ_CAIZIZ010000422.1 GCF_903933125.1 uncultured Lamprocystis sp.
CCGCGATGGGTGCCGCGGTGATCTCGAATGGTAGGGCTTCACGCCCGGCCCCATCGCGGCGGGACGCCGCTCCCACAGGATCGCTGCGCGACTTTCACGGTAAACGAATCGGTGCGACTGAAGTCGCACCGACATCCGAGCCGATAGTGGGTGCTATCCGGTGTTCCGGAAATCACCTAAGTCCGTGCCCGGGCTGCAGCCAGCCCGGCTTCAGTTGACGGCAGGAGGATCAGGTGGCGTCCTTGATATCTTCCTTGAGGTCACCCAGACCGGCCTGGACCTTGCCGGCGTTCTTCTGGACGTTGCCTTTTATCTCCAGTTCTTCATTACCGACGACCTTGCCGGCGGCTTCCTTGACCGCGCCCTTTGCTTCTTCGTAACGGCCTTTGACTTGTTCTTTGTTCATGATGATCTCGTGATGATGGGTGTGATCATGACAGTCGCCATGACCTGAGCGTCGAATGCCGATTCCTCACGCTCTGCCGACAGACTACCGATGTCACCACGCAAACTCGGTGCGGCAACGCACATAGGTTGAGCCGTTCTGCTGGGAACCCGCGGTATGACCAACCGCCTGGGTGCGGCAGCGAACGGACTTGGAATTTATGATGGAATTAAGGTGTTATACTTTTCCCGGTGTTCTGCGCGGATGCCGATCGCCGCAAGGCGTTCAACGGTGACGTCGGGGCCGCGCCTTATCGTTCAGGAGTCATCATGGCAGTCATTCTCGAAGAAGCGATGCGTGGGTGGATGGCGGATCATCAGGGGCTGCGCGAGCAGATTGCCGAGCGCGGCGTCGATCGGTTTTTCTCCGTGCTGGTCCCCGCGCAGCCGCCGACTCCGGCGCAACTGGAACGGGCCCTTGCCAGTGCCCGCGATGAGGTGTTCGCGGCCTTGAGCGCGGACGCGGTGCTGGACGGTTTGCCCAACCCACCGACCGGCGGGGGCGCCCGCGAAGCCCTGCGCAGCAGTTGGCTCAGCCTCAATCCCGCCTGGAGTGTCCCGGCCCCGCCCCTTGGCCGGGGCCTGTCGGTACCGCGGCTGGCAGTCGCCGCCGCGGTGGGGAGCCTGCTGGGCATGATGCTGCTCGGTGGGCTGTTGAACCTGACGCTGGGGCTACGCGGCGTGGGGATGCTCATCGGTGCCCCCGGCGGCGCGGCGGCGGCGATGTATTCAGTCGGCAAGCTGGCCGAGAGCAAGGCCCTGCGGTTCACACTCAAGTCACTGATGGGTGTGGCTTGGACGGCGGACTTGCTGGGCGCCACCGCACTCGGTTTCGGAGCCATCTGGGGGCGGCTGGTGGGCTTTGGCCTGCTGCGGCGCGTGTTGGTATACGTGGGCGTGGTGTCCTTGCTGGCATTCACCCGCGGCAGTACCCAATACGATGTCCAGGCCTACCGCACGACGGTCCGCGACCTGATCCGGCAGGCGGTCGATTGCTCGGCCCTATTGCTCTGTAGCCTGTCGGCCGGGCGGGTCGAGGCACCCGCAACCGCCGCACTGGACACGAGTCTGGCGCGGGCGATCCAGGAACTACATCGGTGCGACGCCGCGGGTCTGCCGACCGCCGCCGAGTCGGTGCTGCTGGAGGCGCGACGGATGGGATTGGATGGCGTGTCGGTCCCGCCGCATTTCGTGCTGGCCAGCCAAGCGGTCCGCCCACGGTTGCGCTGGAGTCCGGAGTTGGCGCAGCACTACCGTCCCTTCGGCCTGATTGAGGACGGCGACACCGTCATCGTCGAAGACGAACCGGTGATCGTCAACGGCAACGTGCTGGAGAAGGGTCTTGTCCGCAAACAACGTTCGTAACGCTTTGCAGGTGGTGTCGGAGCAGCCCAAACCGGTCCTCGCGCTGGACTTCGGCACCTCCAATACCTATGTCACCAAGTGTCCGGGAGACAAGGAAGACCCGGTAGGCGTGGATTTCGGCGACGGCCGCGACGGCATCGCCACCGCCATTCTCTACCGGGACGGTAAGGACCCGCTGATCGGTGATGTGGCGCTGGAAGAGTTCGGCGACGCGGGCCCCGCGCGAGTCGGCTACAGCATCCACGCGCAGTTCAAACCGGACCTGGCGGCCAGCGCCGAGACCCGCCGCTATGCCCGCGATTTTCTGGTTGGTCTGCTGGAGGTCGCCCGGCGGCAGAACAAGGACATCGCGCCCTTGCAGCGTCAGGTGCTGTTCGGCGTACCGAGCGAGTCATCCGACGCGTATCGGGACGCGCTGCGCTCGATCTGCCGGGAGGCGGGCTTCGGCGACGTCAAGACGGTGGATGAACCCAAGGGCGCCATCTATTTTCATATCCAGCGCAAAGACATTACGCCACTCGAGGCACTCACCGGCGCGCTGGTGGTCGACTTCGGCGGCGGAACCTGCGATTTCGCGCTCATGGCCGGCGGTGAGGTCATGCACTCCTGGGGCGACATGCACCTGGGCGGACGCCTGTTCGACGACCTGTTCTATCAATGGTTCATCGAGCAGAATCCGAATGCGGTCGCGGCGATGCGCCGCGAGGCGGCCGAGTTCTTCGTCCTGGCGGTACGCTGCCGGGAGGTGAAGGAGAAATTCTCGCTGGCCATGGCGCTCGACCCGGCTCAGGTCTTTCGCAAGGCGGTGGGCGAGTACGGACGCCTCACCGAGGCGACCTGGGAGACCTTCCTGGCGCGGGCGCAACACTATCGGCCGTCGGCGACCTTCGCCGACTATCTGCGGGCCATGAATCCGCAAGCGGGCGAGCACCTGTTGGCGTTCGACCAGGGACTCGACCTGCTGGATTGGTTTCGCCAGACCCTGCGTCAGGGGCTGGCCCACGAGCGGGTGCGCGGCCAGGATCTGGCCTGCGTGATCCTCACCGGCGGCAGCAGTGCCTGGCCCTTCGTCGCCGCCATCGTCACCGAAGAACTTGGCCATCTGCATCGTGCGCCCCGCCTGGTCCACAGTGACCGACCCTATGTCACGGTGTCCCAGGGCCTGGCCATTATCCCGGCGCTCCAGCGACACCTCATGCTGACCCAAAGCGCTCTGCGCACCGAACTGCCGGGCTTTGTCGGCAACCGGATCGGCCCATTGATCGAGCGGCGTATGGACGCGGCGGCCGAGCAGATCGCCGAGCTGGTGGCGGTCGGTCTGTTTGATGAGCGGATTGCGCCCATCCTGCACGGCTTTCGCAAGAGCGGCGGATCAGTCGCCGCCCTGAAGGCCGGGATCGCGACCGCGGCCGCGGACTTTCAGTCGCAGATCGAGGCCATCGTGAAGACGCAGATCGCCAAGGTCCTGACCGGGGTCGCCGCCGACACCACCGAACTGATGCAAACCTGGTATCGCGAGCACCGGCTGACCGTCCGGCAGCATCTTGCCGGCACCGGCCCGTCGCTGGACCTGGCCGAGGGGTTGCGAATCGCCGATCCGGACGTCTTTGGCGAGATCTCGGGGGTGGTGCTGGCGCTGTCCACGACCATCGTGGCCGTCGTGGCCGCCGTCATCAGCGGCGGAGCCGGCACGGCGCTGATCGCATCCGGCCCCATCGGGTTGCTGGTCGGCGCCATCATCGGCGTGGTCGCCGGCGCACTGGCGCTGCACTACGGCGTGGAAGAGGCCAAGCGCCAGGCCGAACTCTGGGAAGGCACCCCGATCTGGATCATTGGCCGGGCCCTGACGGATGAAAAGATCGCCGGCCTGCGGCAGGACATCAAGGATCAGGTCGCGGAAAAGGTGAAGGCCCATTCGGAAGGCGCCAAACAAGGCTTGGAGGATCAGGTCCGGCAGCGCGTGGAACAGGAAATCGAGAGCTTGTCGGCGATCAGTCAGATTTGGTAAATGCGATAAATAATTATAGCCTTCCTACCTGATATCCGGACAGACCCGTGGGGTAGGGACGGGTTTGAAACCCGCCCCTACGTCCGGTTATTACATCCGATGGCTATCGCTAAGTTACCGTGAAAGTCGCACCGCGACCCTGTGGAAGCGGCCTCCGGCCGCGATTGAGCCATGCGTATGCCGTGGCATCAGCAGTCACCGCGCCGCCGCATCGCGGCCGGAGGCCGCTCCCACGAGGAACTTTCATGTCTCGGGGCGGCAAGTCCCCTTCCATGGCCGTTCGCCTTGATCTATCAAGCCAAGGCTGAAGCCTCTTTACAGGATCAACGGATAATCGGCGATGCCGGGGTTGCCCTTAACGCCCTTGAGCTTGGGTGTATTGAGCCGTCCGATCTTGACTGTCTTGATGTCCCGCAGGTAGGTGGCGACCGTGTCCCAGATCGGCTCGCCGGGTGATTGACTGCCGACGGTCGCCCAGCCGGCGACCACGTACTGCTTGTCGGCCTCGATCCTGGTGCCGTCGTTCAACTGCATATCGGTGATGCGGTTGCCCATGGTCGCACCGGGTTCGCACACATAGTCCAGGCCGCCAACCCGCACCATGTCCCCGCCCTGCTGCACATAGGGATCGGGATTGAAGAGGTTGTCGCAGACATCTTCGAGGATGGCCTTGATCTCGGTGCCGGACATCTCCCGGCGATAGGTCTCCGGGTAGGTGATACAGGTCTGATCCATCACGTTGTCCATCGTGATGGTCTGCCCCGGCAGCACCGTGGTCCCCCACCGGAAGCCGGGGGAGAGGCTGATCTGCGCGTCCTTGACCTTGATCAGCGCATCGCAGATGACCTGATCGAAAGTCCCGTTGAAGTTGCCGCGGCGGAACAGGGTCTGCTCGGCGACCGCGAGCTTTTCAGTCAGCTTGTCCTGATGGGGCGCGCGTACGCCCGCAATATACTTTACCATCTCCGGATCGGGCTTGATGAGGTTGGAGAAGACCGGGAGCAGGCGGTAACGGTAGTCGCGCAGCTTGCCGTCCTTCACGTCCAGGTCCATCACGCCCAGGAATTTGCCGTTGGAGCCGGCGTTGGTGACCAGCGTCTTGCCGCCCTTGTTTTCGACCAGAGTCGGCGCCGGAATACCGTCGTGGGTATGACCGCCGAAAATGCAGTCGATACCGCTGACGCGGGAGGCCATCTTCAGATCGACATCCATACCGTTATGGGAGAGGACCACGACCAGATCCGGTTTCTCCGACGCACGCACTTTGTCGACGATCTCCTGCATGCGCCCGTCTTCGATCCCGAAGGTCCAATCCGGGATGAAGCGCTGGGGGTTGGCGATGGGGGTATAAGGGAACGCTTGACCGATGACGGCCACCCGCACCCCGCCGACCGCTTTGATGACATAGGGCTTGAAGGCCAGGCCCGAGTCTTCGTTGAAGCCGGGGAAGTCCGCGAACCGGTAGTCGAACAGCGCCTCCTCCCGAACCTGGATATTTTGCGCCACGAAGTCGCCCTTGAAGGCTTCGATGTTCCGGATGACCTCGGTATCCTGATAGGTGAACTCCCAATGGCCGGTCATCACGTCGACCCCGAGCAGATTGCAGGCGCCGACCATATCCTGGCCGCGCGTCCAATAGGCAGTGCCGGAGCCCTGCCAGGTGTCGCCGCCATCCAGTAACAGGCTGTTGCCGTCGCCGCGCTCGCTGCGCAGGCGGTCAACCAGGGTTTTTAACTGCGCAAAGCCGCCGACCGCCCCGAACTTCGCGGCGCCCTTGTCGAAATCGAGGAAGGTAAAGGCGTGGGCCTCGATCCCGCCCGGCTGCACCTTGAACTGTTTGAGAAAGGCTTTGCCGACCAGATGCGGTGCCTTGCCCAGCGCGGCGCCAAGCCCCAGGTTGACGTTCGGCTCACGGAACCAGATCGGATTGAGCTGGGCGTGGGTATCGGTGATGTGCAGCAACGTGCAGTTGCCGAACTTGGGGACCTCGTAGAGGTCGCCGGGTTGGCGTGCGGCGGCGAAGACCGAGCTGGGCAGCATCCCGGCCGCACCGGCCAAGCCCATGAGTCTCATGAATTCGCGACGGGAGATAGACATGGTGATAATCCTCCAGCGAGTACAGTTGGCGACGACCCAGGGGCATCCGGGGTGCGATGGTCGACCTAGTATGCCCGTTGGCGAGCGGCTGGTGCCATATCCAGCCGCAAGTGTTAGCATCAGCCGCACACGAGCGCGGGCACGGTCCGGCCTCGATCAAGGTGCCGGCCACTTGGGCTCGCCGGGTGCGTAGTCAGGCCATCCTGGCCTGACACCGTCAGGGCTGGAAGCCCTGACTACGCACGCCGCTGGCCGGGATTACGATCAAGGCCCACGGTCCGATGCGACCAGACGTGCGGCGCGGCGACGAATCGCATCATCGGGAACCGACCGCCAGTGTCGCCCCGTCGCGGTGAACAACAACAATCCAGATAGGAGGTTCCAACCATGAAGTTCCCCTGTATTTGCCGGCGGCGGACGCCGGCGCTCATCCTGGGTGCCCTGGCCATCGCCGCGGTTGGGGTGGCGTCCGAGATGCCCAAGATCGACCTGACGAGCGGCGATCCGGCCGCCGGTAAGGCGATCGCCATGGATCGCTCGAAGGGCAATTGCATCGCCTGTCATCTGATCATCGGCGGCGAGAGCCCGGGCGCCATCGGCCCGGCGCTGATTGCCATGCAGACGCGCTACCCCACCAAGGAAGCGCTGGCCATCCAGATCTGGGACGCGACCGTCAAGACCCCGGAGGCCGCCATGCCGCCGTTCGGCCGGCATGCGATCCTCTCTCAGAAAGAACTGGCCGACGTCGTGGCCTATGTCTGGACCCTGTGAGCGCGCATTACCGGAGGCACTCCCGCATGAATAAGACCCACCTGATGTTGACCGCACTCGGTCTGGTCTGCGCCCTGGGTTCCCCCCTGACGGCCGCCAGCACCCCGCAAGAGGACCAAGCGGTTTTCCAGAACTATTTCAAACAGCGCTTCCCGCACGTTCCCCCGGACGACTTTAAGAACGGCGCCTATGCACTCGATCCGGTGGGCCGCGAGAACTGGGAGGCCATCGAAGAGTTTCCGCCCTACGAGGCCGCCATCGACAACGGCAAGACCCTATGGAAGACACCCTTCGCCAACGGCAAGACCTACGCGGACTGCTTCCCTGACGGTCCGGGCATCGCCGGAAAATTCCCCCGCTGGGACAAGGATCGTGGCATGGTCGTCACTCTGCCGCTGCTGGTGAATGAATGCCGGGTGGCCAATGGCGAGAAGCCCTATGGCTACTTTCTCGGACCGTTGGCGGAGATCAATGCCTATATGGCTTTTGAGTCCCGTGGACAGATCATCAACGTCGAGATCCCGGCCGACGACCCGCGCGCTCTGGCGGCTTACCAGAAGGGCAAGGAGTTTTACTTCGCCCGCCGCGGCCAGTTCAATTTCTCCTGTGCCCATTGTCACATGGGCAATTCGGGCTCCACCCTGCGCACTGAGATCCTGAGTCCGGCCTTCGGTCACACCACCCACTTCCCGGTCTATCGCTCGAAGTGGGGCGAGATCGCCACCCTGCACCGTCGTTACAAAGGCTGCAACGAGCAGGTCCGGGCCAAGGCGTTTGAAGGACAAAGTGAGGAGTACCGCGATCTGGAGTATTTCATGACTTACATGGATAACGGCCTCGAACTCAACGGTCCCGGTGCCCGCAAGTAGGCTAAACGAGGAGTAAACAAGAGATGAAGATACGCAGTCTTTCCGCGGGCGCACTGGCCGCCGCCCTGTTGCTGGCCGCGCCGGTGACGAGCCTGTGGGCCGCCCATCGGGCCGACGCGCAGCAGGCCATCGCGCAAGCCCTGAGCGCCCGCGAGAAGGCGCTGGCCGCCGGTGTGACCAGCGAGACCGGCGCACTCATTGAGGAGGCGCAAGACCTGATCCCGTCCCGCCAGTATACCAAGGCGGTCGAACTGGCCGAGCGGGCACGCAAACAAGACGAATACGCCCTGGCCCAGGCCGCGGCCGCCAAGCCGGCTGCGACGGCAGCGGCAGCGACGGCAGCGCCCGCGTCGACCACCGCCGCGCCCCCGGCTGCAACCGCCGCGCCGGCAGCCGCCGCCGTCACCAACAGCTTCAGCGCGGCCGAGGCCGAGACGGCCATCGCCGCGGCCGAGGCCGCTCGTAAGAAGGCGGACTCGGTCGGCGGGGAATGGCGCGACACCGCGAAGATGATCAAGGATGCCGAAGAGCAATTGAAAACCGGTCAATTCGACGCGGCCGTCAAGCTGGCGAACAAGGCCAAACAACAGGGCGAACTCGGCTATGCGCAGGCGATCAGCCAAAAAGGCGCCACCTTCCCCTCCTATGTGCACGCCAAGCCATGAGATGGTGAGCGCAATACCTGCCCGGCCGCCGCGCCGATCGCTCGCATGCACCCTCTTCCGCTCATGCCCCTGATGGAGGCTCCCAACATGAATCGCTCTGCCGTCTTTGCCATCGCCCTCTTGTCCGCGTTCGCCGCCTGCCAGCCCGCGGCGGCGGAGGGCAACAAGATCACCCCCAAGCTCGACTCCGTGCAGGTGATGCACAACGGGCAACCGGTCACGATCCAGCGTGGACACGACCCCGCCGCCCACCTGCCGGAGATCTTCCAGAAGACCGATCGCGGCTGCCCGCCTTTCTGCGTCCAGCCGATGGTGGCGGTTCCCGGAGTCGAGACGATCGGCGAATTGGAACTACTGGACTATCTCAAGCGCGTCGGTCAAGGCGACGAAGGTATCCTGGTGGTCGACTCGCGCACGCCCGATTGGGTGATGCGCGGCACCATTCCTGGTTCAGTCAATATTCCCTGGAACAAGATCAATATCGACACCAAGGGCACCTTTGAAACCCCGGGCGAAGCCGAGAGCTTCAAACACATTCTGGCCGACGAGTTCGGCGCCACCCTGAGCGAAGAGGGCAAATGGACCTTCGGCGACGCCAAGACCCTGGTGCTCTTCTGCAATGGCATCTGGTGCCCCCAATCCACCGCCAACCTGCAAACGCTGGTCAAGTACGGCTACCCGGTCGAGAAGCTCAAGTGGTACCGCGGCGGGATGCAGGATTGGGCGAGTGTCGGCCTGACCAGCGTGAAGCCGTGAGGACTGGGTTACGCTTTGTGACACCGCGCTGCGGTGTCACCCGCCGGCCTTGATCGTAATCCCGACCAGCGGCGTGCGTAGTCAGGGCTTCCAGCCCTGACGGTGTCCGGCCAGGATGGCCTGACTACGCACCCGGCGAGCCCCAGTGGCCGGAATTTTGATCGAGGCCCACGCACCGGTAGCCGGAATGTTAACCGCCAGGGCTGAGGTCCTGACTGCAGCGCGTTCCTGAATCAGGGAACGCCGATATCGATCAACGACCCGGCGTTTTTCAGGACTGCGCGCCCATGACCCTGCAACTCTATACACTGCTCCTGCGCCTGCTGCTGCCGCTGGTGCTGCTGCGGCTCTATTGGCGCAGTCTCAAGGCCCCCACCTATCGACAACGCATGCGTGAGCGCCTGGCGTTGGAACAACCCCCGGCACCGCCCGCGGCAGTCTGGGTCCATGCGGTCTCGGTGGGCGAGGTCCAGGCGGCGCAGTCGCTGATCAAGCACCTGCTGAGCCGGAACCCACCGCTGGAGATACTGGTGACCACGACGACGCCGACCGGCGCGGCCAGAGTGCGGGAGCTGTTCGGTGCGGCCGTGACCCACCGTTACACTCCCTACGATCTGCCGGAGGTGATCGCGCGGTTCCTGGACCGGGTCAACCCGCGTCTGCTGATCGTCATGGAGACCGAGATCTGGCCCAATACCCTGGCGGCCTGCGCCGCCCGCGGGATTCCGACGGTGCTGGCCAATGCGCGGCTGTCCGCTCGTTCGGCGCGGGGCTACGCCAGGCTCGCGCGGCTGACGCGGGAAACCCTGGAGCGGTTCACGCTGATCGCGGCGCAGACCGAGGCGGACGCGCAGCGCTTCCGCGACCTGGGCGCGGCGGCGCAGCGGGTCGTCGTCACCGGCAGCATCAAGTTCGATCTGCGTCTGTCGGCGAGCCTGCAAGACCAGTCCGAGGCGATGCGCCGGAGTTGGGGTGGGGGCGCTGCCGATCGTCCGGTCTGGGTCGCCGCAAGCACCCACGAGGGCGAGGAAGAACTCATGCTGGCGGCGCACCGGCAGATCCGTACGCGCGTCCCCACGGCCCTGCTGGTGCTGGTGCCGCGTCACCCCGAACGGTTCGAGCGGGTGGCCGGGCTGATCCAACGCGCCGACTTCGCACTGACGCGGCGCAGCGCCCGCGTGCCCTGCCCCCCGGAGACGGCGGTCTTCCTGGGCGACAGCATGGGGGAACTCCAGATCTTCCTGGCCGCCGCCGATGCCGCCTTTATCGGCGGGAGCCTGGTCCCGACCGGCGGTCACAATCCACTGGAAGCAGCCGCGGTCGGGGTGCCCGTGGCCATGGGTCCGGCGGTCTTCAACTTTGCGGCAATCACTGAACTGCTGGTGGCTGAAGGTGCCGCGGTGCAGGTGACCAACGCACCGAGTCTGGCCGCGGTCATGATCGATTGGTTGACGGATGCGTCACTGCGCGCCCACATCGGCGAGCACGGCCGACGGGTGGTGGAGGCCAACCGCGGTGCCTTGCAGCGGTTGATCGCGCTGATCGAGGGGCGGCTGTCCGCCGCGCCTGATCGGGGCGGCGAACGCGATGACCGGACCTAGGGGCGACTTAGGCGATTTCCGACAATTTGGATACCGGTCAATGTAGGTGCGACTTCAGTCGCACCTGCGTCCGAATCGGTGCGACTGAAGTCGCACCTACACAGTTCAAGGCAACGGTCGCCGGTATCAGGTATTCCTGAACAGCGACCAGACCTCACGGAAGTTGTCCTGGGTCGAGTCGCCGATCCACTCAAAGGCGACTGATTCGGCGCACAGGACCTGAATGCCGCTCGCGCGCATCCGATCCAGTACATTGGCCTTGCAGACCGACTTGCGGGAGATGATCGCATCCGCGGGAACGAAGACCTGATAACCCCAGCGCAGCAGCCCGGAGACAGTCTGGGAGATGCAGATATGTGCTTCCATACCGACGACGATCAACTGACGCCGCTCCGGATGCGCCGAGATATTGCGCTCGAACCCCGTCGCCGTACAGCAGGAAAAGGCCGTCTTCTCGGTCGGTTGGCTGTCCGGCGGCAGATTCTCCCGGATCGACTCGATGATCGGACCCAGGCCTTTCGAATTGTGCTGGGTGGCGATGACCGGGATGCCGAAGACCTTGGCCGCAGCGATCAGGCGATTGATGTTGGCGACGACCAGATCGAGCTCATCCATCGGCATGGCAGCGGCGAGCCGCTCCTGGGCGTCGATGATAAGCAATTGCGAAGAGTCCCGCTGACACAAGGGCATCTGGGCTTGGTGAATACTCATGGGTTGTCCTCCGATCTATTTGTTACTGCTTGAATCATCGCGATCCCGGCGATTGTTCAAATCGTGAGGCGAACCTGCCCGGTGTGGGGCAATTTTCGCTCGACCTCGCTATCAGTCATCCGAGGTCGCCTGCAAGCACGGGACACCCTGCCCCGTGGAACACACTGGTCGACGCGACGGCGCGCCTCAGAAGACGAAGACTGGGACCTCGGGACAATTGGCGAGGCGCGGAGCACAGGTTTCGAACAGCCCTTTGCGCGCGAACTCTCCAGTCGGCAGGCGGGTCATGAGCCAGGCTTCCATCGCCGGCGGATCACCGAGGATACAGAACAGTCGCCCTCCCGCGGCGAGTTGCTGCTCCAGCACGTACAGGATCGCCGTCCGCGGGACTGAACCGGTCACCGCGATGGCGGCGAAGGGGCCACCGGCAGTCGGTCCGGCCAGGGCGTCCGCCTCCCGTATCTCGATCCGCTCCAAGCCGAGTGACGCCAACCGCTCGCGGGCCGCGGCGGCCACCGCGGGGTCGATCTCCAGGCTGATGACCTCGGCGCCGAGCAGGCTCAAGCAGGCGGTCAGGTAACCGCTGCCGGTCCCGACCTCCAACACCCGCGCGCCAGGCTGCACATCCAGCGCCTGCAACAGGCGCCCTACGACCTTGGGGGCAAGCATAATCTGGCCATCACCGATGGGAATCTCGATGTCCGCATAGGCCAGTCCCTGGTAGGCATCCGGTACGAAGGACTCGCGCCTGACCTCACCCATGGCGTCCAGGACGCGATCGTCCAGCACCCCCCAGGGGCGAATCTGCTGCTGGATCATGTTGAAGCGGGCGATCTCGGTGTGCGTATCCACGCTTGGGCCTCCACTTGGCTGTAGGGCAACAACAGAGTAGCGCGTAAGGCTACGAACTTCTGCCCGGCGGTGCAACCGTAACCCTGGAAAGACCAGTCCGAGCTCAACGTTTCGTTTGATCGCATCCGGCCCCGTTACAGGCACGCGCCGGCAACACGGGCATGCTATGTTCGCGTCCGCCGCACCGTCCTCGAACCCACTTCACCCGGACCTTGTTCGATGCATCGCAATCCCCTAATCGCTGCCATGCTCGTTGCCGCCACCATAGGCATCACCCAGGCCGCGGAACATCCCGGCCAATCGGCGGCGTCACGCCCGGCAAACCCAGCCGGGCCGCCAACCCAGGGCCAGCGTCCCACCGAAACCGATCTCCGTGCCGCTTATACCAACAAGATCAACGCCATCAATGCCGGTACCAGCCAGTACCTCGGCGCCACAGCAGCCGCGCAACTCAGCATTCGGTTGGTCAAAGTCAACCTGGTCGAGTGCGACCCTTTCGAAGAGCGCACGGATCTGTATCGGTGCACGATCGTCGTCGAGTCCGCGGTGGGTGATGCCGACCCGGCACTCAAGCGCCTGGAGATCGTACTGACCCATGAGAACGACGCCTGGGGAATCCATTAGCCCTGGAAAAAAGCACGTATCCCTGTCAGCAATACCGTTTTGTAAGTGATTGACGCTCAGGATAGGGACTCACCAAGCACTGCGCGGGCGACCGCTTTGAGATCAGCCGGCAGCCAGTGTGCCATTGATGGATATTTCTGATCGGAAAGCAAAGAAAAAACGATATGGCGACGTCTGCCAATCGGCCTGGATGTCGCTTACAATCCGCCCGGCTCAGGCGGGGTGCCTGAGAGACCATGACACCGCTGGGTCCACCGCTGCGATCACCCTCATTCTTTGGGTGTTGAGGGCGGCGATCACCCAGTACCCGGTTGAGTTAGACCTAAGACTTAGAATTTGGTGTGGAGTTAGCTATGCCTCTGATCTCCCGTTCCCTTGCCGAGATGATCGGCACCTTCTGGCTGGTACTCGGCGGTTGCGGCAGCGCGGCCCTGGCGGCCGTCTTTATGGCCGGCACCAACGATATCGGTATCGGCCTGCTCGGCGTCGCCTTCGCCTTCGGCCTGACCGTCCTGACAATGGCCTATGCGATCGGACATATCTCGGGGTGTCACCTCAATCCGGCCGTGACGGTCGGTCTGGTGGCCGGCGGCCGCTTCAGCGCGGCTGAAGCGCCCATGTATATCCTCTTCCAGACCATCGGCGCCATTGGGGCGGCCTTCCTGCTCCTGATGATTCTCAAGGGCCAACCCGACTTCGTCCTGGCGGCCAACAGCCTGGCGGTCAATGGCTTCGGCGAACTGTCGCCCGGCAAGTACCCCATGTTGACCGGCTTCATCATGGAAGTCGTCATGACCGCCATGTTCCTGTTCATCATTCTTGGCGCGACCGACAAGCGCGGCATCGGCTCCCACGCCGGCCTCGCCATCGGCCTGGCGCTGACCCTGATCCACCTGATCTCGATTCCGGTCACCAACACCTCGGTGAACCCGGCGCGCAGCACCGGCCCGGCCTTGGTGCTGTTCCTGAATGGGCAGGGGCTGGCCATCACGCAACTGTGGCTGTTCTGGGTCGCACCGCTGATCGGCGGCGCGATTGCCGGCGTGGTCTACCGGCTGTTCGAGACCAACGAAAGCAAGTAAGTCTCGTTCTTTCTCGTTCCCACGCTCCAGCGTGGGAATGCCGTCCGGCCGCTCCAGCGGCCGGTGGCGCCACGCGGCGTGCTCACATTGGAGTCCGGAAGCCAGATCATCGGCTGAACAGATCCGTTAGGGAACACCTTTGACGTCCCGGTCGTTGTCGTTGTTTCACTTGTTTCCGACCCGTTACCAGGTCGGCGCCCCTCAGAGCACGACCAGATTGTCCCGATGGATCAGTTCATCCGCATCCACATACCCCAGGATCGACTCGAACCGGCTGGTCGGTTCACCGCGAATGCGCAGTGACTCCTGCACGTCGTAATTGACCAGGCCACGCGCCACTTCCCTGCCCTCCTCGTCCACGCAAGCCACCACTTCCCCGCGGTTGAAGGTGCCATGCACGGCCTTTACGCCGACCGCCAACAGGCTGGTGCCCTTCTCGCGCAGTGCCCGCACCGCGCCCGCATCCAGGATCAACCGGCCGCGCACCTGGAGGTGACCGGCGAGCCATTGCTTGCGCGCTGCCTGGGGACACTGCACCGGCACCAGCAGGGTGCCGACGGCTTCCCCGGCGCCGATGCGGGTCAGAACCCCCTCCCCGCGCCCAGGGGCAATGATGGTCCCCGCCCCGGAACGGGCCGCCAGGCGGGCCGCCCGGACCTTGGTCACCATCCCGCCGGTCCCCAACCCGGTCACACTGCCGCCCGCCACCACATCGAGTTGCGGATCGTCCACGCGGGTTTCGCTGATCAGGCGCGCATCCGGATCGCCCCGCGGGTCGCGGTCGAACAGGCCGTCCTGATCGGTGAGCAGGATCAACACCTCGGCCTCAATGAGATTGGCAACCAGGGCGGCCAAGGTATCGTTGTCGCCGAAGCGCAGTTCGTCGGTGGCCACCGTGTCGTTCTCATTGATGACCGGAATCACCTTCAGACTGAGCAGAGTCCGCAGGGTGCTGCGGGCATTGAGATAGCGTGCCCGGTCGGCCAGGTCGTCACGGGTAAGCAGAACCTGTGCGGTGTGCAGGCCGAAGGTCTTGAAGCAGTCCTCATAGGCGCGCACCAGACCCATCTGGCCAATGGCCGCCGCCGCCTGAAGCTCATGCAATGCCTTGGGGCGTTCGCGCCAACCCATCCGCGCCATGCCCTCGGCCACGGCCCCGGATGACACCAGGACCACATCGTGCCCGGCCGCCCGGCGCGCGGCCATCTGCTCCACCCAGGGCATCAGCATGCCCCGCTCCAAACCCTGCCCGTCGCGGGTCAGGAGTGCACTGCCGATCTTGACGACCCAACGGCGGGTCGTCGGAAGCGTGTTGCGGGAGATCAAGCCGATATCCTAATCAATCGTGGGGTTGAGCATTGCGTAGCCGCCGACAAGCTACTGTGAATCCAGCGGATGCCACTCGGCGTCCTCCGGGTCATCGGCGCGGGTGGCCTCACCGGACTCGAGCTTGATCTGCTCCAGCCGACGCATCAGATCCTCCATGAGCCGATCGGTCCCGGCACCGGTCAGGGCGGAGACCTCGTAAACCGGTGCCTGCCAGCCCAGCGTATCCAATATCTGCATGCGACGCGCCTCCATGACGTCTTCCGGCAGACGATCACACTTGTTCAACACCAGCCAACGTTCCTTGTCGATCAGGTCCCCGCCGAAGGCCGCCAACTCCGTCTCGATCTTGCGCACCTCGCCCGCCAGATCCTGATCTTCGTCGAACGGGGCGATATCCACCAGATGCAAGAGCAGCCGGGTTCGCGCCAAGTGCTTGAGAAACTGAATGCCGAGCCCGGCGCCCTCGGCCGCGCCCTCGATCACCCCAGGGATGTCCGCGATGACGAAGCTGCGGCTGCGCCCCAGCCGCACCACACCGAGGTTCGGATAAAGCGTGGTGAAGGGATAATCGGCCACCTTGGGACGGGCGCTGGAAACCTGGCGGATCAGCGAAGACTTGCCGGCGTTGGGAAACCCCAGCAGGCCGACGTCGGCCAGCAGGATCAACTCCAGATGCAGGTCACGCCGCTCCCCAGGGGAGCCCGGCGAGAACTGCCTAGGCGCACGGTTGGTGCTGGACTTGTAACGGGCATTGCCGATGCCGTGGAAACCGCCGCGGGCGATCAGCAGACGCTGTCCGTTTTCCAGCAACTCACCCAGGGACTCGTTGGTCTCCGGGTCGAAGACCCTGGTTCCCACCGGCACGCGGACGACCAGATCCGCGCCGCTGCGCCCGCGCATATCCTTGCCCATCCCGTTGTGGCCGCGTTCGGCCCGATGGATGCGCTGAAAACGGAAGTCCACCAGGGTGTTGAGGTTATTGTCCGCGACCAGAAAAATGCTGCCGCCGTCTCCCCCGTCGCCACCGTCCGGCCCACCCTTGGGGATATATTTTTCCCGGCGGAAGCTGACACAGCCGCTACCGCCGTCACCGGCTTCGACCCGGATGAATGCCTCGTCGACGAATTTCATGACCTGTCCGCGGCCTTAAGCCTAAAACGCGAAAAGCCCCGCCCGGAGGACGAGGCTCTCGCGTCGACGCCAGTGGAATCCCGATCACCGGTGGGTTGCCGCGGAGCCCGCCGAGCAGGCGACTCCGGGACACCACCGGAATGACTCAGGATGCGGCGGCCTCGACGGTGACGAATTTGCGATTCTTCGGGCCTTTGACCACGAAGCGCACCACGCCGTCCTTCAGGGCGAACAGCGTGTGATCCCGACCCAGACCGACGTTGACGCCGTTGTGGACACCCGTGCCGCGCTGCCGCACGATAATGCTGCCGGCCGTGATGGTCTGGCCCCCGTAGATCTTGACGCCCAGTCGCTTGGACTCGGAATCGCGACCGTTACGCGAACTGCCGCCTGCCTTTTTATGTGCCATCGTTGCCTCCCGATCAGCCTGCGCTGATGCCGGTGATCTGAATCTCCGTGAACCACTGGCGGTGGCCCTGGCGCTTCAGGTGATGCTTGCGCCGCCGGAACTTGATGATATGGACCTTGTCGCCGCGCCCATGCGCCTTGACCGTCGCGGTCACTGTGCAGCCTTCGATATAGGGCGTGCCGACTTTGATCGTGTCGCCGTCCGCAACCAGCAGCACCTTGTCGAGCGCGACATCGGAGCCCGGCTCGACCACGAGCTTTTCGACCTTGAGGGTGTCACCCTCGGAGACCCGGTATTGTTTGCCACCGGTCTGAATCACCGCGTACATGATCTTGAGTTTCCCCAGGCAAAGTCAAAAACCGACGCTCCGCGCCGGGTGAAAGACCCACAACAATACCCGCGTACACTCGCCACGTCAACAGAAAACAGTTGCGCCGCCAAAACACAAGCAGCACAATCCGGCGTCCACCTTGACAGCCCCATGACACGCACCTAGCATCCGCGGGCATCATCCGACCCTTATTTTTCGTGATCTGAAGAACTCCCCAGCGCATGGACCTTTCCGCGATCCGCCTTCCCGTCGTTGAAGACTCCAAGAGCGTCGACGCACTCATCGTGCGGCGGCTGCGCTCGGACGTCGTGCTGATCAACCAGATCGGCCACTACATCGTCAACAGCGGCGGCAAGCGCCTGCGACCCTTATCGGTGCTGCTCGCGGCCCGTACCTGCGGCTATTCGGGCGCGCACCACATCGACATGGCCGCGGTCATCGAGTTCATCCACACCGCCACCCTGCTGCACGACGATGTCGTCGACAGCTCGGAGTTGCGCCGCAACCAAGAGACCGCCAACGTGGTCTGGGGCAACGAAGCCAGTGTCCTGGTCGGCGACTTCCTGTATTCACGCGCCTTCGAGATGATGGTCGACGTGGGCAACATGCGCATCATGGAGATCCTGGCCCACGCCACCAATCGCATCGCCGAGGGCGAGGTGCTCCAACTCCTCAACACCAAGGATCCGGACACCAACGAGGCACGCTACATGGAAGTCATCGTGCGGAAAACCGCCACCCTCTTCGAGGCCGGCACCCGACTGGGCGCGGTCCTCGCCGAAAGTCCGGATTTTGTCGAGACGGCGATGGCCGACTATGGCCGCCATCTGGGAATCGCCTTCCAATTGATCGACGACGCGCTCGACTACGACACCGGCAACGCGGAACTGGGCAAGAACGTCGGCGACGACCTCGATGAAGGCAAGCCAACCCTGCCCGTCCTGCGCGCCATGCAAGTGGGTACCGCGGAGCAGCGCCAACTGCTGCGCGAGGCCATCGAGCGCGGCGGACGCGAACGCATCGACGACGTCATCCGGGCGATTGCGTCCACTGACGCAATCCAGTACACTACGCAGCTTGCATTGGATCACGCCCGTCTGGCGCGTGAGGCGCTCTCAGCCCTCCCCTCCTCAGACGCCGCCGACGCCCTTGCCGCCTTGGCCGATTTTGCGGTGAGCCGAACCCACTGATGCGTGGCGGTTTGCCTTATCGGATCAAGTAATGACGCCTGATCCCGCGCGCGTCGTTGTGATCGACCCTTTTTCACGGGGTGTAGCTCAGCTTGGTAGAGCGCTGTCTTCGGGAGGCAGAAGTCGCAGGTTCAAATCCTGTCACCCCGACCAAATTCCTGATTGCGAACAGTACGTTACGGTTAGTCATGAGTCTCGATTCAAGGACGAATCAGCAAACGTGAAACCCGAGCGTGAAACCGTTGGCCCGGTGCGATCCAGTACCGCAACGGCCTCGGACAAATCGCTCGGACGAAGATGGGCATAAACCCGAGCCGTAATTGCCACGTCTCCGTGGCGAAGTAGTTTTGACACCCGATCAATCCCGACCCCGGCTTGTACGAGCCAACTACCGAATGTCCTCCGTAGATCGTGAGGGTGAATATCGGCCAAGCCAGCGGACTTTACGCACGACGCGAAACCCACCTTTACACTGACGATTCGGGTTCCATCTTTCCTCGCAAATACCCACGAAGACCCAGGGCACCAAGTTGATCTGAACCGTGCTCGCGATATGAGCGCTTCCCGCGACTCATGATTCAGTACTGCGGCGAGACGATCCGCCGAGTCCGTCGGGCGTCGCGGCCCACCAGTACGGCGAGTCCGGCCGCTGGAAGAGACCGTCTTGGTCGCGCTTTCTGGCTTTTGGCATGGTGTTATCTCCAGCACCGCCGCCCCGGACGAAGTATCGCCCAAAGCATTGTTCGTGACGAGCGCTCGCGCGCTCTTAGGGTCGACCATGCGGCGGCGCCCAATCTTCACCGGCCTCAGTTTTCCCGTTGCCAGCAAGCGCTCTACAGTACGCCTGCTGATATTGCCAAGCTGACGCGCGGTTTCATCGACGCTCCAGAGCAGGGGGTCGGTCACGGCATCGTACCTGGTACGCTGGCGATGAAACCCCCGTGATCCAACGCTGTCGCTGAAGGACCCGCAGGTGTTGCAGATCCCTCCCCCGCGCTGGCCCCGATCAAGATTCCGGCCACTTGGGCTCGCCGGGTGCGTAGTCAGGCCATCCTGGCCTGACACCGTCAGGGCTGGAAGCCCTGACTACGCACGCCGCTGGCCGGGATTACGATCGAGGCCCCCGCGCTCGTTCACGTCGTTGAATACCCGAAAGCCGTCCTGTCCGCCATGGATCGGACAAGGAACATGGGCTCATGAGGCCAACTGTGTGACGCCACACAGCATTCGGAGAAATTCTATGCAGCATATTTTGATGTTGTGAGCCCATTCATGAATGGCGGCCTTGATCATCATTCCGGCCACCCGTCGTTGCGGCAGCCCGTCGCGGCCGTGGGCCGCTCCTACGGTAGGAG
>NZ_CAIZIZ010000423.1 GCF_903933125.1 uncultured Lamprocystis sp.
ACCCGTGATGATCTCAAAAACAGACTAAATTCTGCCTTGAAATCGCTAAAAAGCGACATCAAGCGAATCCAGTCGTTCTTTCTTTTGCCGCATACAATTTATGCCAGCAGTTTGTCCGCATAATTAATAAAGTCTCGATACCGGCATGCACAGTCGCGATCGTTATTCCTGAACATCGCCTAATGGGAAAAAAGACCTCCCTTTGCTGCTAGACTCCGTCGCGTTACAGACCCGATGGAGACAGGCACCATGCCCAGACGCGCCCGCATCGTCGCCGCCGGTTTCCCCATGCATGTGATCCTTCGCGGCATCGACCGGTCGGCGGTGTTCTTCGACAACGACGATGATCGGTTTTTTCTCGATTGCCTGCGGCTGGCTGCATCCGAGGAATCGGTGGCAGTCCATGCCTACGTCCTGATGACGAACCACGTTCACCTGCTATTGACGCCAGACCATGCTCAGGGCGTCCCGGCCCTGATGAAGCGCGTGGGACAACGCTATGTGCAGCACGTCAACCGCACCTATCGCCGCACCGGCCCGCTGTTTGAAGGCCGTTTCCGATCCTCCGTGATCGAAGCGGACGCCTACCTGTTCGCCTGCCAACGCTACATCGAACTCAACCCGGTCCGAGCACACATGGTTGGTGCGCCGGGGGACTATCCATGGTCGAGCTATCGCCGCAATGCCCTTGGCCAAGCGGACGCGCTCGTCACACCCCACCCGCTCCTGCTTGACCTTGCGCCATCCGAAGAGGCCCGCCGCATCGCCTATCGGCAACTGTTCGCCGACGAACTGACCACCGAGACGCTCCAGCGGTTGCGCGCGTCCACCAACGGCGGCTTCGTACTCGGCAGTGGCGCCTTTGAACGCCAGATTGCCGGCATGGTCGGTCGGCGCACCTGGAAAGGCGCGCCGGGTCGACCGCCAAAGCCGGAGCCTGACGCAGCACAGCAAGATCTTCCGATCCAGGACACCCTACACACGTAGTCTGTCCCTTAAGTATCCTCTGAGATATCAACTCCGTCGATGGGCAAAGCCCGCGCGCGATGGTCCGGACCTGGCAAGGCGTCGATCGGGCGTGCCCATCCGGACCGCGTCGAGGTCTGAGGTGATTTCCGAAGAACTTCGTACCACGCGAGATCTACCGCCGGTGACCCGGGCGACGCGACCGGAGGCCGACGCTTTAGCGGGCGGCAGTGCCGCACCGGCTGAAGCCTCGACCTCCGGTTTGTTTTACGGGCGCTGCAAGATCCGCATGCGGCTGTAGAGACAACGAAAGTCGCCCCTACACGTCGGTAGCCGCGAACGGTCCGCACTGCGGACCCTACGGTAACACCGTGACCTGTAGGGTCCGCTGTGCGGACCAGCGACCGTGCAGATCGCGCGGTGGCCGGGTTTATGACCAAGGCCCGCTGCCCTTTGCCCATCCAACAATCGATGATCCCGCCGACTCACATCAGTTTCGGTCACACCCATTACACGGGTCCGCCGACGGCGCCTTCGTGCTCGTCCGTGGAGTCTCTAAGCGCCAGGAAGGAAACGTAAAATCGACCTCCGAGGACGGTGCTTCACTTGGCGAAGTGCGCTCCTCCGCTCGGTACACGGCAGAAACGTGGTCTGTCCCTGTTTTCCTCCTGTTTTCCTCTTCGACCGGTCGGCGGTGTTCTTCGACAACGACGATGATCGGTTTTTTCTCGATTGCCTGCGGCTGGCTGCATCCGAGGAATCGGTGGCAGTCCATGCCTACGTCCTGATGACGAACCACG
>NZ_CAIZIZ010000424.1 GCF_903933125.1 uncultured Lamprocystis sp.
CTTGACCATATAACACCCAAGCACTGTAGGTGTGCTTACGACGATCATCCGGGCAACGCCGCGGGCGTTGCCGACGTTTTTCCTGGCGGCCATAGAGCATTGGAACCACCTGATCCCATCCCGAACTCAGAAGTGAAACGGTGTATCGCCGATGATAGTGTGGGGTCTCCCCATGCGAAAGTAGGTCACTGCCAGGGCCTTATCCGAAAACCCCCGCTCCTGCGAGCGGGGGTTTTTTTTGCCTGATGCCAGTCTGGATTCATGCACGTCATAGCCGTCGAAGGTGATCGCTGGACGTAGGGGCGGGTTTCAAACCCGCCCCTGCCAGGTTCTATCGGGATATCATCTGGCGACCCGCCTTGTTCTTCCCCGGAGACTGTTATCCCCGCTGGGGCCGAGTGCCGCCACCGTGCTAAAATAGGGTCCGTTAGAAGTACCCCCCTAGCCGCTCCGGACCGAAAGCCGGAACGGTCGTTGCGCAGCCTGGAAGCCCGTTTTCCCTATGCCTGATTTTGCCCGCGAAGTTCTGCTGATCAACCTGGAAGACGAGATGCGCCAGTCCTATCTGGATTACGCGATGAGCGTGATCGTGGGTCGGGCGCTCCCGGATGTCCGCGATGGTCTGAAACCGGTGCATCGACGGGTGCTCTTCTCCATGAGCGAGCAGGGCAACGTCTGGAACCGTGCTCACCGCAAATCGGCCCGCGTGGTCGGTGACGTGATGGGTAAGTATCACCCCCATGGTGACTCGGCCATTTACGACACCATGGTGCGAATGGCTCAGCCGTTTTCGCTCCGCTATCTGCTGGTCGATGGACAGGGAAACTTTGGTTCGGTCGACGGGGACCCGCCGGCGGCGATGCGCTACACGGAGGTGCGCCTGACGCGCATTGCCGATGCGCTGCTTGACGACCTGGACAAGGAAACAGTCGATTTCCAGGCAAACTATGACAACACCGAGCACGAGCCGACGGTGCTCCCGGCGCGTTTTCCGAACCTGTTGGTCAATGGTTCCTCCGGGATCGCGGTGGGCATGGCCACGAACATCCCGCCCCATAACCTGCGTGAGGTAATCGATGCCTGTCTGGCGTTGATCGAGAACCCGCTGGCCTCGGTCGAAGACCTCATGACCTTCGTACCAGGTCCGGACTTTCCCACCGCGGGCCTGATCAACGGTGTTCGCGGCATTCGCGAAGCTTATCGCACCGGGCGCGGACGCTGCGTCATGCGTGCCCGCACCGAGGTCGAGACGCAGAAGCGCAGCGGGCGCGAGGCGATCGTCGTCACCGAACTTCCTTACCAAGTCAATAAGGCGAGGCTGCTGGAGCGCATCGCCGAGCTGGTCAAGGAAAAGAAGATCGACGGCATTGCCCACGACGGGTTGCGCGACGAGTCGGATAAGGACGGCATGCGCGTTGTCATCGAGTTGAAGAAGGACGCTTACGCCGAGGTGTTGTTGAACAACCTGTTCCAACACACGCAGATGCAGTCGGTGTTCGGCATCAATGTCGTTGCCCTGGTCGACGGGCAGCCGCGTACGCTCAACCTCAAGCAGATGCTCGAGTATTTCCTGCGCCATCGCCGCGACGTAGTGACGCGCCGAACGCTGTTCCAACTGCGTAAGGCGCGTGAACGTGCCCACGTGTTGGAGGGCTACGCGATCGCACTCGCCAATCTGGATGAGGTCATCGAGTTGATCCGTGCCTCCGGCAGTCCGGGTGAGGCGCGCGAGGGTCTGATGGCGCGCCTCTGGCCCCCGGGGGCGGTCACCGGCATGCTCGCGCGTTCCGGTGCCGATCAGACCCGACCGGACGGATTGGACGCGGTTCTTGGGCTCAGTGATGCGGGCTACCGGTTGAGCGAGCGGCAGGCCAAGGCGATCCTGGATCTGCAACTGCATCGGCTCACCGGGCTGGAGCAGGAGAAGATTCTGGAGGAGTTCGGGGAGATCCTCGACCAGATTGCCGCGCTCTTGCTGATCCTCTCGGACCCGGATCAGTTGATGAAGGTGATCCGCGAAGAGTTGATTGCCATCCGTGAGCAATTCGGTGATAACCGGCGTACCGAGATCTTGGTCGACCATACGGATTTGACGCTGGAGGACCTGATCGCTCCCGAAGACGTGGTGGTCACGCTGTCGCATCATGGCTATGTCAAGGCGCAGCCGATCAGTGACTACCAGGCCCAGCGGCGCGGCGGCAAGGGCAAGAGTGCGACCTCCTTCCGGGAAGAAGACTTCATCGATCGGATTTTTGTCGCCAACTCACACGATACGGTCCTATGCTTCTCCAGTCGGGGTCGGGTTTACTGGCTCAAGGTCTATGAGTTGCCGCAGGCCGGGCGCGGTGCCCGCGGGCGGCCCATGGTTAACCTGCTACCCTTGGAGCAGGGTGAGCGCATCAACGCGGTCCTGCCGGTGCGGGCCTACGAGGAGGGTCTGTTCGTCTTCATGGTCACCAGCGCCGGGACGGTCAAGAAGACCCCGCTGACCGAGTTTTCCAGGCCGCTCTCCCGCGGCATCATCGCGATCGATCTGCGCGAGGACGAGGTCCTGGTGGGGGTGGCGATCACCGATGGGCGTCAGGATCTGATGCTCTTTACCTCCGCCGGCAAGGCGGTGCGCTTCAGCGAGGACCATGTGCGGGCCATGGGGCGCGGTGCTCACGGGGTGCGCGGCGTTATTCTGGATGAAGACCAGCGCGTCATCGCCCTGGTTGTGCCGGAGCCCGGCACCATCCTCACCGTGACCGAGAACGGTTATGGTAAGCGGACGACCGTCGATGAGTATCCCACCAAGGGCCGCGGGACCAAGGGCGTCATCGCTATCTCGACCTCCGACCGCAACGGGGCCCAGGTGGGCGCGGTGCTGGTTCGACCGGGGGATGAGATCATGCTGATTACCGAGGGCGGCACCCTGGTGCGTACCGGGGTGGACGGCATCCCGGTGCTCGGTCGTACGGCTCAGGGTGTCAAACTGATCAGCCTGGGCTCCGGGGAGCGGCTGCGTTATGTCGAGCGCATCGTCGCACTGGATGGCGATAATGGAGCAGACGCGGACACCAACGGCGAAGGGACGATGGACCTTGCCGTTGATGCCGGACCGGATGACGGGTCGGGCCAGGCCGAGGATCCGGACAGCGGCGCGGACGCACCGGACGATTCGGGCGCGAATTGAGTTTCAGACGTATTAGCGGAGATTGACGATGTCACGCGTATATAACTTCAGCGCCGGCCCGGCCATGTTGCCCGAGTCCGTGCTCCGTCAGGCGCAGGACGAACTGTTGGATTGGCACGGCAGCGGCATGTGTGTGGCCGAGATGAGCCATCGCGGCAAAGAGTTCATGGCGATCGCCGCCGCGGCCGAGGCGGATTTGCGGGAACTGTTGCAGATTCCGGCAAACTACAAGGTCCTGTTCCTGCAAGGCGGGGCTTCCATGCAGTTCGCCATGGTGCCGATGAACCTCCTGCGTGGCGGGGCCGCCGCGGATTATCTCAACACCGGATCCTGGTCGAAAAAAGCGATCGCTGAGGCGCGCCGCTTCGGCAGCGTCAATGTCGCGGCGACCACCGAGGACACGCGTTTCAACCGTGCGCCGACCCAGGCTGAGCTCAAGCTCAGCGGGGATGCCGCCTATGTTCACTACACCCCGAACGAGACCATCGAAGGTGTGGAGTTCCCCTATGTGCCGGACGTCGGCGGCAAGCCGTTGGTGGCGGATATGTCCTCCACGCTGCTGTCCCGGCCGGTGGATATCCAGCGCTTTGGTTTAATCTACGCGGGCGCCCAAAAGAACATTGGCCCGGCGGGGCTCACCATCGTCATCGTGCGGGAGGACCTGATCGGTCAGCCCCTGACCGGGACGCCGACCATGCTCGATTATCAGATCCATGCCGATAACGAGTCCATGTATAACACCCCGCCGACCTACGCCTGGTACCTGGCGGGGTTGGTGTTCCAGTGGCTGAAGGGACTCGGCGGTCTGGACGCCATGGCGGCGATCAACGCGCGCAAGGCACAGCACCTCTACGCTGCCATTGATGCCTCAGGTTTTTACACGAATCCGGTCAGTCCCGAGTCACGGTCCTGGATGAATATCCCCTTCACGCTACCCAGTCCGGATTTGGATGACGCTTTCATCAAGGGCGCGAAGGCCGCCGGGCTGACCACGCTGAAAGGCCATCGCTCGGTCGGCGGGATGCGCGCCAGCATCTACAATGCCATGCCGGAGGCGGGCGTGCAGGCACTGGTCTCCTACATGCAGGAGTTCGAGCGCAAGCACGGCTGACCAGGCCAAAGGCGATTGCCGGAAAATCCTGTGCCAGATCGCGAAGGATTTTCGTCTGCCTTCAAGGAGAGCCGACAGGAGCATAGCAGGGCTATGTGACTGTCGGCGCGACGCAGAAGGCGGGCGAAAAGACGAGCGAGATGGTATAGGATTTGACAGAAATCGCCTAAGGCCCGCACCGCGTCCCCCATCCATTACAGAGTCAACCCATGTTCAAGATCCAGACCCTGAACAATATCTCAGTGGCCGGGCTCGACCGGCTGCCGCGGGACCGCTACGAGGTGGCCTCCGAGATCACGCATCCGGATGCCATCCTGGTGCGCTCGGCCAAGATGCACGATCTGGTTCTCCCGGACTCGGTCCAGGCGATCGGTCGTGCCGGCGCGGGCACCAACAACATCCCGGTTCCCGCCATGACCGCGCGGGGCATCGTGGTGTTCAACGCGCCCGGTGCCAACGCGAATGCGGTGAAGGAACTGGTGATTGCCGGGATGCTGATCGCGGCCCGTAACATCGGTCAGGCGTGGCACTTCGCCCGGGGGCTGCAAGGCGACGATGCGGCCATCAATCAGGCGGTCGAGGCGGGGAAGAAGCAGTTCGTCGGCTTTGAGCTGCCTGGTCGGACGCTGGGTGTCATCGGGCTCGGGGCCATTGGGGTCAAGGTTGCCAATGCCGCGCGCGCCCTCGGCATGAAGGTGGTGGGTTACGACCCGACCATCACCGTCCAGCGTGCCTGGCAGTTGGCGAGCGACGTCCAGCCGGCGCTCAGCATTGATGACTTGCTGTCCCGGTCCGATTTTGTCACCTTCCATGTGCCGCTCACCAACGAGACCCGACACATGATCACCGCCGAGCGGCTCAGAATCCTCAAGAAGGGCGCGGTGCTGCTTAATTTCTCCCGTGACGGTATTCTGGACGACGACGCGGTGGTGACCGCGCTGGACCAGGGGCACCTATATGCCTATTGTTGCGATTTCCCGAGCAATCTGTTGAAGGATCATCCGCGCGTCGTTACCCTGCCGCATTTGGGGGCCTCCACCGCCGAGGCGGAAGACAACTGCGCCATCATGGTCGCGGATCAGGTGCGGGACTACCTGGAAGATGGGACCGTGGTCAACTCGGTGAATTTCCCTGAGATCAACCTGCCGCGCAACAGTGGTTACCGGATGGCGATCGTCAACAGCAACGTGCCCAACATGGTGGGTCAGATCTCCACGGACCTGGCCGCGGCCGGGCTCAATATCCTGGATATGCTCAATCGCTCCCGCGGCAATGTGGCGGTGACCCTGATCGACGTCAATGAGCGTTGCCCGGACGCGACTGTCGCCCAACTCCGCGGCATCGAGGGGGTGCTCTCGGTGCGTTGTCTCAGTCACTGAGGCCCGGCTGACCACCCATGAGCACCGTCGGCCACAGCGGGGATGAACTGCGACAGGTGCGCGAGCGCATTGATGCCGTCGATATGGAAATCTTACGTCTGATCAGTGAGCGTGCCCGTTGCGCACAGGAGGTCGGGCGGATCAAGCATGCCGTGGTCGGCACCGGCGAAGAGGGTTCGGTCCAGTACTATCGTCCGGAACGGGAGGCGGCGATCCTGCGGCGGATCAAGGAGCGCAACCCCGGTCCCCTGGACGGCGAGGAGGTGGCGCGGCTCTTTCGCGAGATCATGTCGGCCTGTCTGGCTCTGGAGCAACCGGTCAAGGCTGCCTACTTGGGGCCTGAGGGTACCTTCACCCAGGCCGCCGCGCTCAAGCAGTTCGGCCGCTCGGTGCGCACCATCGCCATGCCGACCATCAGCGAGATCTTCCGCGAGGTCGAGGCGGGTTCTTGTGACTATGGCGTGGTGCCGGTGGAAAATTCCACTGAGGGAGTGGTCAGTCACACCCTGGATATGTTCTTGTCCTCGCCGCTGTTGATCACCGGCGAGGTCAGCCTGCGGATCCATCATCACCTGATGAGTCTGGAGGCCGACACTAGCGCCATCCACGCCCTCTATTCTCACCAGCAATCACTGGCCCAGTGTCGGGGTTGGCTGGATCGCCACCTACCGCATGCGGAGCGCGTCGCGGTCGGCAGTAACGCGGAGGCGGCGCGCCTGGCAAGCCAGCAGCCCGGCAGCGCCGCGGTGGCCGGACTGCCGGCCGCCGAGATCTACGGCTTGGCCGTGCTGGCGGAACGCATTGAGGACGAGCCGGGCAATACCACCCGTTTTCTGGTCATCGGCGCCAAAGATGCGCCGCCCAGCGGCCAGGATAAGACCAGCCTCCTGCTCTCCTGTCGCAACGAGTCCGGCGGTCTGCACGGCCTCCTGTCGCCGTTTGTCGAGCACGGGATCAGTATGACCCGGATCGAGTCCCGGCCCTCCCGCCGGGGGATTTGGGACTATGTGTTCTTCATCGATATCATGGGCCATCAGCACGACCCCAAGGTCGCTGCCGCCTTGGAAGCCCTCAAGCGCAGCGCGCTGCTGTTCAAGGTGCTGGGGTCCTATCCGGTGGCCGTACTCTAGGAATTATTGTCCGCAAGTGAACGCACTATGACTTATCCAGACGACCCTTTTCTCGCGATCGCCGCGCCCGGTATCGCCGGTCTGACCCCCTATGTCCCCGGCAAGCCGGTCTCTGAGCTTGAGCGGGAACTGGGTATCACCAATTCCATCAAGCTCGCTTCCAACGAAAACCCGCTGGGCCCCGGCCCGCGGGCGCGTGCGGCCATCGCGGCGGCCTTGGGAGAACTCGGCCGTTATCCGGATGGCGGCGGCTTTGCGTTGCGGCGCGCGATCGCGGACCACCACGGAGTGTCCCCGATGGCGGTCACCATCGGTAACGGCTCCAACGATGTGCTCGACATGGTGGCGCGGGTCTTCCTGCAACCGGGAACCGAGTCCCTGTTCTCGCAGCACGCCTTCGCCGTCTATCCCATCGCCACCCAAGCGGTCGGTGCCACCGCCCGCGTGGCCCCGGCGCGCGACTACGGTCACGATCTGGAGGCCATGGCTGCCATGGTCACCGATCGAACGCGTGTCGTGTGGATCGCCAATCCGAATAACCCGACGGGAACCTGGCTTGCCGCTGATCCGCTGCGCACCTTCATTGATGGACTCCCCAAGACCTGCGTGGTGGTCATCGACGAGGCCTACACCGACTATGTCACCGAGCCGGATTTTCCGGATGCCAGCCGGTGGCTCGAGTCGCATCCCAATCTGATTGTCACCCGTACGTTCTCCAAGGCCCACGGGCTGGCCGCATTGCGGGTGGGCTATGCGCTGAGCGATCCGCGTCTGGCCGACCTCCTGAACCGGGTGCGTCAGCCGTTCAATGTCAACAGCCTGGCCCAGGCCGCCGCGACGGCGGCCCTCGGCGACCATGAGCACGTGCGGGCCTCCGTGGCGCTGAATCGCAGCGGCATGGAACAGCTCACTGCCGCTTTTGAGCGGCTCGGTCTCGGCTACATTCCCTCGGTCGGCAACTTCATCACGCTGGAGTGCGGCCGGCCGGCGGCTCCGATCAACGAGGCCCTGTTGCGCCGGGGTGTGATCGTGCGTCCGGTCGCCAACTACGGCTTGCCCAACCATCTGCGGGTGAGCATCGGTCTGGCCGAGGAAAATGCCCGATTCATCGCCGAACTGACCGATCTACTGAAATAATGATCGAACGACTCGCCATTATCGGGGTTGGCCTGATCGGCGGTTCGCTGGCGCGGGCCTTGCGCGCGGCCGGCGCGGTGGGCGAGGTCGTTGGTTGCGGGCGTGCGCTGCCCAATCTGGAGCGGGCGGTCGAGCTGGGCGTCATCGACCGCTTCGATCAGGATCCGGCCGCCGCGGTGGCGGGGGCGGATATGGTCTTCCTCGCAGTGCCGCTGGGCGCGATGCGCGATGTGCTCGCGTCCACGCGCGCGTCCTTGGGTCCGGATGCCGTTGTCACCGATGGGGGCAGCGTAAAAGGCAGTGTCGTGGCAGATGTCACGGCGGTCTGTGGCCAGATGCCGCCCTGGTTCGTCCCTGGGCACCCCATTGCCGGAACTGAGCGCAGCGGGGTGGACGCCTCCTTCGCTGATCTCTATCGCAACCGTCGGGTGATCCTCACCCCGGTCGCGGAGACTGACCCGGCGGCGGTCGAGCGGGTGGAGTGGATGTGGCGGATCTGCGGGGCCGAGGTCAGCCGCATGAGTGTCGCCCACCACGATGAGGTGCTGGCTGCCACCAGCCATCTGCCGCACATGCTCGCTTTTGGGCTGGTTGACGCCTTGGCGCGCATGGACGAGACTGAGGAAATATTCCGCTATGCCGCGGGTGGTTTTCGGGATTTTACCCGCATCGCCTCGTCGAACCCGGTCATGTGGCGGGACATCTGCATTGCCAACCGCGAATCACTGTCCGCCATGCTCGCCCGCTTTGGCGTCGAACTGACTGACCTGGCTCAGGCCATCCGTTTCGGCGACGGGCAGTATCTGCTCGAAGTCTTCGAGCGCGCCAAGGCGGCGCGCGATCGGCACTTGGAGGGTTGAGTGCCATGTCGGTGAAGCCGCCGTTCGTCCGGTCCGTCGTCACCGCGGCGCTGACCCTGTTGTTGCTGGGCTGTGCGGGTGGGCTCATCGGCTATCTGCCCGTGGTGACCCAACCGCGTCAGGCGTCCGCTGTGACCGTTTTCCGGGATGGCTCGCTGCCGGGGTTCATCGGTCCGATCACGCTGCGGATTGATGACCGGAAGACCCTGCGGGTCTGGCGCAATCAACAGTTCAACTTTCAGCTCGACCCCGGCGAATATCTCTTCTATTACACCATCGGTCTCAATGAATGTCGGCGTATCGCCTATATCCAACCCAACCGCACCTACCGCTTCCGTTTAGCGCCGAACTGTGACCGCTTCGATGGGCCCTTCTGACGCCTGATCCGTCTCGCTTGTCGGCGGCAGATAACGCCAGTCCGCGAAGGTCGCCGCTTGCCCCAGATACTGCCCTTGCGCATCCAGCAGATTCCACACACAGGCGCGTTCGATCAGGAAGCGTCGTCCGCTCGTGCTGATCCGCACCCCGCGGTAGTCATCGACAAAGCCGTGCACCGTGACCTCATGCAGCAACCGCTCCCGCTCCGCGCGATCGGGTGCCTCCGCCGTGTAGCGGGAAGGCATCAGGGTGAGCTGCTCCCAGGTGACGGCGAAGAGCCCGAGCACCGTACGATTGCCATAGGTCAAGATCGGATCGGCCTGAGTGTCGTGCGACAGCAGCGCAAAGGGGGCATCGAACAGTGCCCTGGCGGCATCCGGGTCGCCGAGTGACGGATCGATCAGGTCCCGTCCGGTCAGGCGGCGATAGCTGTTCCGCAACAGCCGGAGATGATCCGCCAGGAAATCGTTGGACTTGGCCGGAGCGGGGAAGGGGGGTGGGTGATCGGTCATGACTGCGATTATCCGGGAAAAAGCGGCCCGCCGACCAGCCCAGGCACGTCTCCAGGTCTCCCGTGGAAGCGGCCTCCGGCCGCGATGGGGTGCCGCGGTGAATGGCGATGGTCAGAATCCGGCCAAGCCTCATCGCGGCCGGAGGCCGTTCCCCCGAGGCCGGTGGGTGGCTTGCACGGTTACCTCCAGAGCCCAACTGGATCGAGCGCCGCACCGGTCGTCTCCGCAAACCGCCGATCGGTGTTCGGCACGGCTATACTGCCGAGTGTCCTCGTACCGAATTTCGACAATTGCTCACTGCGCGAGCCCCATCCCTATGGCGAATTTCTCCACACACCTCAAGATCGGCGTTTTCGTCAGCGGCGGGACTGTGCTGGCGTTGGATGGGCTGGGTCTGGTGGCGCCGAACCACGCCTTTGCCTTGTTCGGTCTGGGGGTGCTGGGCAGTCTGTTGCCGGACATCGACGCGGATGCCTCGTCCCCGGTGCGCGCTATTTTCGGACTCCTGGGTGCCGCCCTGGCGTTCGGTTGGACCCTGCCGATGGTGGGACGCTATCCGCCACTGGAGCTAGCCCTGGTCTGGGGCGGGCTCTTTGTGGCAACACGCTATCTGTTGCTTCTTGCATTTGCCCGTTTCACTGTCCACCGGGGTATCTGGCACTCGTGGCTGGCGGCCGCCTTCGTCGCGCTGGCGACGGTCAACCTAGCGTATTGGGTCCTGCATCAACCGTCCAAACCGGCCTGGGTCGCCGGTCTGATGGTCGGTCTGGGTTATCTCACCCATCTGACCCTGGACGAGATCTACAGTGTCGACATCTTCAACAGCCGCTTGCGTCGCTCCTTCGGCACGGCCCTCAAACCCTTGAGTTTTTCCGATCCGAAAAGCAGTTTCCTGATGGCCGCCGCGGTGGCGCTGCTGTTCTGGTTGACGCCCACGGCAGAGTTCGGTCCGCTCCCGGCCTGGGCCGGCGCGAGCGCCTGGATTGAGCAGACTCTTGCGCGGGTGGTCGAGTGGTCCGGGACCAGCTTCGCGGTGGTGAGCGCTTGGTTTACTCAGCATGTGCGGATGTAATACCCCCTTCCAACTTCAGTGGCACCGTCATTCCGGCAGGATGCCGGAATCCAGTGCCATGGATGGTACCTCGCAGCGAGTACGGTATTAGGTTCGTTAACGACTCCACTCGATTGTGCCGCGCGACCAGGATCTCGGCTCGCCGATCAGATCGGAGATAGCCAAGGCTGAAGGATGTCCGGAGCGAACAGCCAGAGCGCCCAGAAGCCCGTATGGACCAACACGATGAGCCAGAAAACCACCTGATAGCTTTCCTTGACCGTTTTGTGCCGCATAGTCTGTTGTGCAACGTAGGCTCCAGGCCATCCGCCAAGTGCCTCGACGAGGTGTAGCGTGGATTCCGGGATTCTCCAGGCTCCACGAATCGCTCTGAGCTTATCGCGTGCATACAGTAAGAAAGCAGCCAGGCTGAAGAGCGGATAGGCGAGCAATGCAAGGGGGATGAGGGGCACGGCAGTGACGGCGCCCCAGAAGCAGAACAGCGTGGTCGTCGCAACCAGCAGGGTACCGAGATCGAGCGGCATGGTACGCAAGGTCTGATTGCGAGGCCGCGATTTTGACACGGCGGGCCGGGAGGGGCGGGCTGGATTTGCGGGGACTGGTCGTGTGGCACGGCGCCCGGCGGTTTGCTCCGGCCCGGTGTATACCGGCGCCGCCGGGCTCGCAATGGTGCCTTCGATGATCGCTTTCAGCGCGCGCTGTCCGCGGCCCTGGGCATCATCCACCGCGCTGAAGACCATGGGGCAACCGATTTCCGGGGCTCGCCCCTGAGGGATGACGCTGATGTGCACAAACACATCTTTGCCGCCGTCGGCCGGCCGGATGAAGCCGAATCCCTTATCCAGGTTCCAGCGCACCAAGGTTCCCTGGCGCAATCGCGTTCGATCGGTTTGATAGGTCATCGGTCTCACCAGCAGGGTGCCAGAACACTCGACATCATGCCCATGGCATCCCCCGGCAGCGGCATGGGCATGCCGCCCCAGCCGCCGCCGGACTTCAGGCGGATCACATACTCGGCCCACTGCAGCGGGCGCGGCAGGTAACCGGTCCGGGCGGCGAGCTGGTGCAATTCGCCGACGAAGGCGCGGTCACAGGCGGTTTCCGGAAAGGGTCCGGCGGTGCAGTAGTCGTGGCGCATGCAGGCGGCGTCGAAGACATCGACCGGCGGCAGAGCCGCCGCGGACGGGTGGCCGGGTCCGCACCAGTTGCCGTAAATGGGCAGGCACTTGAAGGCGTGCGCCGCTCCGGCCGGGAGCAGCAAAGCCCCGAGCAGAGGCAGGAGTGCGATGGTTGCAGGGTTTGCCCCGGTGTCTTTGCTCATGGGTCTGTATCCTGAGGTTGGGTTGGGCTATTGTGCCGTACTGGCGGGCGACGGCAAGTCCGTCGGCAGCCGTCCGACATCCTCCCAAGTCCCGATGATACTACTGCGGCTATGGATCTGAACTTTCTTGATTTCGAACAACCCATCGCCGAGCTCGAGGCGAAGATCGAAGAGTTGCGCCTGGTCGGGCACGACAATGAGATCAACATCCAGGAGGAGATCGAGCGGCTCCAGAAAAAGAGCCGGGCACTGACCGAGTCGGTCTTTGCCGGCCTCTCGCCCTGGCAAATCTCGCAGCTCTCGCGTCACCCGCAGCGTCCCTACCTGCTGGACTACGCGCGGCGCCTGTTCGACGAGTTCTACGAATTGCACGGGGACCGCGCCTACGCCGATGACCCGGCCATTATCGGCGGCCTGGCGCGCATCGACGGCCGCCCGGTGATGGTGATCGGACATCAGAAGGGGCGCGACACCAAGGAGAAAATCTACCGCAATTTCGGCATGCCCCGCCCCGAGGGCTATCGTAAGGCCCTGCGGTTGATGGGGATGGCGGAGCAGTTCCGGCTCCCGATCCTCACCTTCATCGACACCCCGGGTGCGTATCCGGGGGTTGGCGCCGAGGAGCGCGGTCAAAGCGAGGCGATCGCGCGCAATCTCCAGGTCATGTCGCGGTTGCGCACGCCGATCTTATGCACCGTGGTGGGCGAGGGCGGCTCCGGCGGGGCGCTGGCCATCGGCGTGGGCGATCGGCTGCTGATGCTGCAATACAGTACCTATTCGGTGATCTCGCCGGAGGGCTGTGCCTCCATCCTGTGGAAGAGCGCCGACAAGGCGCAGTTGGCGGCCGAGGCCATGGTCATCACGTCCGACAAGCTCAAGGAACTGGGGCTGGTCGATCTGGTGATCCCGGAGCCCTTGGGCGGCGCGCACCGCGACCCGGATGCCGTCGCCGCGGCCCTCAGACAGGCCCTCCTGGAGCAACTGGATATCCTCCAGCCAATGGAACTCGACGTCCTCGTTGCCGAGCGCTACGCGCGCCTGATGGGCTTCGGCAAGTTCAAAGAATAACCGGAGTCCGGTCGCTTGGTTCAGTCTGGGGGAGGGCACATGGCGGTTTTCGATCCCGAGTCCTTGGCGGCGGCGCTCGCCGGCTACGCGCCGGTGGGGCGCGTGTGGATTGCCTACAGCGGCGGGCTCGACTCGACCGCGTTGCTGCGTGCGGCGGCCGCGGTGCGCGAGCGACTCCCCGGTGCCCTCTGGGCCGTGCATATCGATCACGGCCTGCAGCCGGAATCCCGGCGCTGGAGCGAACATTGCCGGGCCACCTGCGAGAGCCTGGCCATCCCCTTTCTGGGCCGTCGGCTGGACCTGAGCCCCACGCCGGGAGAGAGTCCGGAAGCGGTTGCCCGGGTCGCCCGTTACGGTGAATTTTCCGTCCTGCTGGCGCCGGGCGATCTGCTGCTCACCGCCCATCATCAGGATGATCAGGCCGAGACGCTGTTGCTGGCCTTGATCCGCGGCAGTGGTGTCCACGGGCTGTCCGCCATGCCCGTGGCGGCCGAGCTGGGGCTTGGCCGCCTGATCCGTCCGCTGCTGGACCGCACCCGGGCCGAACTGGAGCACTATGTCCGCACCCTCGGCATGACCTGGGTCGAGGATCCGACCAACGGCGAGCCCTCCATGGACCGCACCTATCTGCGCAATCTGGTCATGCCGTTGATGCGCGAACGCTGGCCGGCGGTCTCGGCCACCCTGGCACGCAGTGCCGGACACTGCGCCGAGACGGCGGTGCTGGTGGACCTGGTCGCCGGGCACGAACTGGCGGGTTTGACCGGTGAGCGGCCGGGGACCCTGTCGGTCGCGGCGCTCAACCGCGTGGAGCCCGTGCTGCGCAAGGCGGCCCTGCGGCTGTGGTTGCGGCGGCGAGGGTTCCGGTTGCCGGACACCGCGCACTTGGGGCGCATCGTCCACGAGGTCCTGACGGCGCGACCGGACGCCGAGCCGCTGGTGGCCTGGCCAGGCTGCGAGGTGCGCCGCTACCGTCAGGACCTGTTCGCGCTCCGTCCGTTGCCCCCGGCACCGGTGGATCTGGAGTGCCGCTGGGAGGGGCCTGTGTTTGATCTGCCCGCGGGTCTGGGGACCTTGGACCGGTTCCCGGATGACGGCGAGGCGGGCTGGCCCGGTGCTCAGCCCGAGCCCCTGCTGGTCCGCTTCGGGGTGACTGAACTGACCTGTCGGCCATGCGGCAGCGTCCACCATCGGCCGCTCAAGAAGATCTTCCAGGAGGCCGGTATCCCGTCCTGGCTGCGGGCTTACGTTCCCCTGCTGTTCGCCGGGGACCAATTGCTGGCGGTCCTGGGAGTGTGCCGTTGCGAGCCAGCCGGCGCGGCGCCGCCATCCGCCATCACGGCGGAGGACAGCGCCCCCGTGCGCCTTCTGCCGCCCCCTCGGGTGCGCTGGAGCGGCCACCCCTGGGAGTCCCTGGGGTTCTTTCGATGAGTGGCGGCATCCGCGTCAAGCGCATCGTGCTGGTGACCGATTTCGGCGCCGGTCTCTATGTGGGTCAGGTGGTCGCACGGCTCAACGACGGCGTGCCGGAGTTGCCCATCATCGACCTCGTCCATGATCTTCCGCCATTTCGGCCCGACCTGGCCGCCTATTTGCTGCCCGCCATGGCCCGCGATCTGCCGCGCGGTACCCTCTATCTCTGCGTGGTCGATCCCGGCGTTGGCGGTGATCGGCGGGGGCTGGTGCTGGAGGTCGACGGAGACCTGTTCGTCGGTCCCGACAACGGCCTCTTGAGTCGGGTGGCGCGACGGTCAACCGGCGCGCGCGTCCGCTGGATCGATTGGCAGCCGCCCGGCCAATCCCCCAGTTTTCAGGGTCGGGATTGGTTCGCGCGCGTGGCCGCGGCGCTGTGCCGCGGCGAACCCCCGGCGTTGCGCGAGATCGCCATTAACCGCCTGAGCGGCGCGGACTGGCCAGACGCCTTGCCGGCCGTGGTCTATGTCGATGCCTACGGCAACCTGATGTGTGGTCTGCAAGCCGCGCGCTTTCCAGCGGATGCGCGCATGCAAGTGGGCGATCGCAGTCTGCGCCGCGTGCGGACCTTCTGCGAGGCACTGCCGGGCGAGGCCTTCTGGTACGAGAACGCCCTGGGGCTGGTGGAGATTGCGGTCAATCAGGGCCGTGCCGACCGGGTGCTGGGGCTGGTCCCGGGTGATCGGGTGGTGCCGCCGGGGGCGGTGTCGGCGGATTCCGCGGGCTGATCGCGCGCGTCGGCGCGGTCATGTCAGCGTGTCGGCACGGAATAAGGAGGTTTCCGGGACACCGGATACCGCCCACCATCGTCTTGGATGTAGGTGCGACTTCAGTCGCACCGATTCGGACACAGGTGCGACTGAAGTCGCACCTACATGTACCGGTATCCAAATTGTCGGAAATCGCCTAAATTCCAACCCCGGCTCACTGGAAATCCGCTGACGCGGGCGCCATGTTCCGCGCGGGCCGGGACAGCGATCTCTGGTCCGCGAAGGTCCCGACCGGGCCTCACCGAATCACCACACGAGAGCGAAGCGGAGCAACCCATGGCCAATCTGAGTGACACACTCGGTACTTTCATGCAGAACATGATGTCCCAGTCCGGTGAAAACCGGGTCGGGAATGTGCTCAAAGACCTTCAGGCGAACCTCGGCAACATGGTCAACAGTCAGGGCGGTGCCTCCGGCATCCTGGCGAACGTCATGGACAAGGCCAAGAGCACCCTGGGCAGCGCCGCGCAGAACCCGGTACAGGCCGCGGGTCTCGGGGCCGTGCTGGGGTCATTGCTCGGCGGGGGCAGCAGTTCGGTCTCCGGGGCCGTCAAAGGCGGTGCCATGGCGCTGCTCGCCGGTGTCGCCTACAAGGCGTTCACCGAGGCGGGGAAAGGCCCCGCGGTCGCGCAAGCGGGCGCTCCGCAGTTCACCGGCGGTGCCGTGCCGGTCGGGATGAAAACGCCGGAGACCCCGGCCGAGGCGCAGATCCTGGCGAACAACGCCGAGTTGATCATGCGGGGCATGATCAATGCCGCCAAAGCCGACGGCGAGGTGAGCGCGGAGGAAATCATGCGAATCGTCGGCAAGCTGAAAGAAGCGGGCATGGACGGTGATGCCGAAGCCTGGATCATGAAGGAATTGCGTCAGCCCCTGGATCTCGATGCCTTCGTCGCGCAGATCCCCAACCAGGAAGCGGCGGCGCAGATCTATGCCGCATCACTGCTGGCGATCGAAGTCGATACCCCGCAGGAGCAGGCTTATCTGGCTGACCTGGCCAAGAAGACCGGCCTGGACGCCGCGGTGGTGGCGAACATTCAGCAGACGTTGGGGGTTAAGGTCTGAGTGGATAGTGGTTAGTGGTCTGGCGATTTCCGAAGCACTTCGGGCACCCCGGCCTGACCTCTGGTGACCGGAGGCCGACGCTTGCCGTGAAATTCGCATAGCGACCCCGTGGGAGCGGCGTCCCGCCGCGATGGGGCCGGGCGTGTCACCGCAGCGTTCGCGGTCACCGCGGTACCGCATCGCGGC
>NZ_CAIZIZ010000425.1 GCF_903933125.1 uncultured Lamprocystis sp.
ATTGATGTCGAGCAGTGGGCGGAAACGCATATCGGTACGTCGATGCTGGCCCGGCGTCGGCATGCGTTGATCGATTCAGTGCCAAACACGAAAACTGCATGAACGTTTATTGCGATATATGAGGCAGATTGAACACCCTAGCGTCTTATCATCCCGTCATTCATTGTTACCGAATAAATCGGAAGTCCGGCGTCGCCCTCTTCTACGCGGTTTATAAACAGGCTGCTAGACTTCTTAACTTGCCACGCAGGCGCATTGCGGAACTCAGGAAAGCGCAGCTTGGGTACGGTTTCTCCTTCTGCTAAAAAAAGCTGCTGCATCAGCCATTTCTTATGCGTTCTTAATGCATCGAGCTTTTGAGTTTCGGCAGCGATGAGGTCGTCGATGGAAGAAAGGCAGGCGACGATTTTTTGTTGTTCCTCTTGTGAAGGAACAGACAAAGGGTACTTTCTCATTAGAGAAATATCCCCTCTGGGCATTTTTACTCCTTTGGCCCCCTTCATTACATAGCTTATGAATTCTTCATTCATAAGCAAGAGGGCTAGAAATTCGCTGCTGGCATTATCTTTTGTGCGAATGACCACTACGTCATTTGATGCGCCGCCATCGAATGATGCGAGCCATATTTTCTTCAAATAAGGACGGATATTTGAAATAAGAATGTCCTGCTGTTTGAATCGCGTAACCGCGCCCAATTGTGGAAGCTTGGATGCGATTGAAAAGCCGCAGTATTCAGCCAAGAGATTCTCAGTGCTGACGTAGGTTTCGAGGGTAAGCTCACTCAATGGCATCTTATTCTTAATGAAATTAGCAACATCTTTCAGTGTGTTTTCGCGCCACTCGGATGCGCCTCGAAATTCAGGAAACCGCCGCATAGGCACGTTGCGACCGACGTTGGTCTTACTGCTCATATGCCCCGAACCCCGTAATCCACCACCCCCAGCGCGAGTGCGTTGATAGGTCTCCCGCCATATAGCATCATGACCGTCCCTCCTGACGGTTGTCGGCCAGTATTTTCATCGCTCGATCAAAGTCGCTCGCAAACAAGCGATCTTGCACGATGAGGTACCTTTCGGATTCGCATTCGGCATACGCCTTGGCCGCCCTTGCTGACACTGTACCGGAGCCTTGCAAGATTTCGCGTTGGGTAAACTCCAAGAAGGCATCCCTTTTTGATGGGCAAGGAATGCCTTGGCGGTGGGTACGTTCACCAGTCGGCATATCGACAATACAAAAAGGCTCTTGTGGGATGCAGTTGTCAAGGACTACTTGACAACTGCCGTCGGCGGCATGAGTGGTTGTAATCGACAGCGGTGCCGTAGGTCTTGCCATCGGCGGCAGTTGTCCGGAACTTCCGGATCACTGAACCTTCGTCCACCTCGTCGCTGGTGCTGTGGATGTGTTTACTGCTCATACGCCCCCAACCCCGAAATCTCCCGCCCCTGCGCGAGTCCGTGCAACAACGGCATCAAGTCTTCCATCAAGGCCAGTTCCTTGTGCGTGCGCGCCTTCCAGCCCAGTTCCAGCGGCGCGAGCAGATCGCTCAAGCGCTCGCCGTCGAAGATCATGCGGTCTAAGATGGCGTCCACAAAGGCTTGCAGCGCACCGGCTTCCAGTCCGTGCTGGTCGGCAATGGCCGCCAGTTGGCGGGCGGATTTCTCGGCCTTGAAACGCTCATAGCCCTGTCGGATCTGCGGCTCACTCAATCCCTCTCCGGTCTTCAGGGTGCCGATGTAGTCGGCGATGTCGTCACGCGCGTCCATGAGGTTGGCGGTGGAGGCGAGCAGGCCGATCAGTTCTTCGCGGCTCATCGTCTGCCTGGCGGGCGCGGTCTGGGTGTAGCGGGCGATCAGCGCCATAATATAGTCGTAATCGATGACCGCCGAGGCGAACAGCACGAACTCGAAATCGAGCTGCTGTACCGGGCTGCCGTCATCGCCGCCCTTGTCCTGCCGGGCCTTGAGGCGTTGCGCGGTCTCCAGATAGACACCGCGGAAGGCTTGGAGTTGGTCCTGTGGGATGACCCGCTCGATGCTGGCGGCGTTGTCTTCGCTCAGGTCGGTGTATTGGTCGAGTTGGGTCTTGAGTCGCTGAACTTCTTTAAAGAGCGTGATGAACTGGCTACGCGCCTCGTCGCCCTTGAGATTGGCGACCGCTTCCGGCGCGCAGGTCAGGCCCTGGGAGGTCATGAAGGTGTCGAGCGCGGTGACAGCCTGCTCCAGCTTGCCGATGACCACCGGGGCGGGATCGACCAGCCAGATCGCCTTGGCGCGGTCGACCTTTTCGCCGGAGAACAGGGCGATAGCGGCATCGACGGCTTCCTGCTGCTGGCGGAAGTCGAGCACGTTGCCATAGGGCTTGGTGTCGTTGAGCACGCGGTTGGTGCGCGAGAAGGCCTGGATCAGACCGTGGTACTTGAAGTTCTTGTCGGCGTACAGGGTGTTCAGATACTTGGAGTCGAAGCCGGTCAGCAGCATGTCCACGACGATGACGATATCGATCTTCTGGGCGTGCGGCAGGTCGCGGTTCGGGTATTGCTGGTCCTTGATACGCTTTTGCACGTCCTGGTAGTAAAGATCGAAGTTGTTGATATCGTGGTTGGTACCGTAGCGCGCATTGTAGTCGGCGATGATGGCCTTGAGCGCGGCCTTCTTTGCTTCCGGGGCATCCTGGTTGTCGGCCCTTTCCTGGGGTAGGTCTTCCTGGATCTGCTGCACGTCCTTGTTGCCCTCCGCGGGGGGCGAGAAGACGCAGGCGATGTTCAGCGGCTGGAAGGTCTCGTCCTCAGCCTGCCGTTGGGCCTGGATCTCCCTGAACAGGCGGTGGTAGTCGATGGCCTGGTTGATGGAGGCGGTGGCCAGGATCGCGTTGAACTTGCGGTCATTGGTTGCGGCGTTGTGCTTGGCCAGGATGGCCTCGACCACCGCCTTGCGCGCCAGCGTCTCCCCGGCCTTGGGTTGGTCTTTCCCTTCGCCTTTGAAATAGTCGATGTGGAAGCGCAGGACGTTGCGGTCTTCGATGGCGTGGGTGATGGTGTAGGCGTGGAGCTGCTTCTCGAAGATATCCTGGGTCGTGACGAATGAGGCCTCTTGGCCGTCGATTTGCTGATAGCTGGCATTGGCCTCGAAGATCGGCGTGCCGGTAAAGCCGAAGAGTTGGGCCTTGGGAAAGAACGCCTTGATGGCCTGGTGGTTCTCGCCGAACTGGGAGCGGTGGCATTCGTCGAAGATAAACACGATGCGCTTTGCGCGCAAGGGCTCCAGGCGCTGTTTGTATTGGCGCCTGTTGCTGTCGTCCAGGGCGAGGCCGAGCTTTTGGATGGTGGTGACGATGACTTTGTCGGCATAGTCGGTGGATAGCAGCCGTCGCACCAGGGTTTCGGTGTTGGTATTCTCTTCGACGCAGCCTTCCTGGAAGCGGTTGAATTCCTCACGGGTCTGGCGGTCGAGGTCCTTGCGGTCCACGACGAATACGCATTTATCAATGTCCGGATTGTCCTTGAGCAAGGTGGCGGCCTTGAAGGAGGTCAGCGTCTTGCCGCTGCCGGTGGTGTGCCAGACGTAGCCGTTGCCCCGGTACTGGTGGATGCAATCGACGATGGCCCGCACGGCATAGATCTGATAGGGCCGCATCATCAACAGTTTGCGCTCGCCGGCGACCAGGACCATGTAGCGGCTGATCAGCTCGCCCAGCACACATTTGCTCAAGAATGCGTCGGCGAAGGCGTCGAGATGGGTGATCTTCTGGTTGTCTTCGGCGGCGAACTGGTAGAGCGGCAGGAAGCGCTCATCGGCGTCGAAGCTGAAATGCTCGGCGTCGTTGTTGGCGAAGTACCAGGTATCGCTGCGGTTGCTGATGATGAACAGTTGCACGAAGCAGAGCAGCGTCCTGGTATAGCCGTTGCCGGGGTCGTTTTTGTAGTCGACGATCTGCTGCATGGCGCGACGCGGGCTGATGGCGAGCGCCTTGAACTCGACCTGGACCGCCGGTACGCCGTTAATCAGCAGGATCGCGTCATAGCGGTGATGGCTGTTCCTGGTGTTGATGCGCAGTTGGTTGACCACCTCAAAGCTGTTCTTGCACCAGTCCTTGAGGTCCACCAGGGTGTATTGCAGCGGGGTGCCGTCCTCGCGCACGAAGGTGTTGCGCTCGCGCAGGTGTTGGGCGCTGGAAAATACGCGGGGGCCGACAATCTGCTCCAGCAGGCGGGGGAATTCGTTGGGGGTCAGGTGGACGCGGTTGAGCGCCTCGAACTTCTCGCGGAAGTTCGCCTCCAGCGCGTCGCGGTCGCGAATATCAGGACGGTACGTGTATTTGAGATCCCGCAACTTATCGAGCAGTTTTTCTTCGATTTCCTGTTCTGTCATTGATCACGCCCGGCGAATAAAGAAAGATGGCGTCATGGCCGTGAGTTTTTGGCTGGACTCCTATAGACTATCGCGAATTTCTGCTTGTCTCATTGCCTGGATAGGCGCCTTAGTGCGGTCGCTGCTGAGGTGGTATGGCCGCATAGGATGCTCGTCCGCAAAACGAGCCGCGGCCGACCGACACTGCGACGGGCCACCCGGACGCCAGACTGTATGCAGTCTAGCACCCGAAGGGGTCTGGCAGCGTGTCGGACTTCGAGACCCCGTCGCGGCTGAGGGTCCGGTACACTGTCGGGACGAACTCGCACTCGACCAGCGTGAAGCGACCGAACGCTTTGCTGGTGATGTCAATGTGCCCTCGCGGTATGAGAACGGCAAGTCCAAGCCGCCGTTGGCCTTGGTGAAGCGCGGTTTAAGGTGCTCGACCGTCACTCCGAACTGTCGAGCGAGGTCAGATCGGCATAGCGTGCCGCGTTTCAGAGTCAGCAGCCATGGCTACCAACCCCACCAAGACCCGCGCCGCCTATGTCTGTAACGCCTGCGGCGCGGCTCAGCCCAAGTGGAGCGGGCAGTGCGCCGACTGCGGAGCCTGGAATACGCTGGAGGAGGTCGCCCGCCCGCCCGCGGGCCAATCCCGGGCGGGTGGGCGGGGCGGCGGGTTCGCCGCGGCCGGGCCGACCGAGTCGGTGATCCATACGCTGGCGGATCTGCGCCCGGAGGAGCGGGTGCGCACCAGCACGGGCATCGGTGAGCTGGACCGGGTGTTGGGCGGGGGGCTGGTGATCGGCTCGGTGGTGCTGTTGGGCGGCGATCCGGGGATCGGCAAGTCGACGCTGCTGCTGCAGGCGTGCGAGTCGCTGGGGGCGGAGCACCCGGTGCTTTATGTCAGCGGCGAGGAGTCGCCGCAGCAGATCGGATTGCGCGCCCGCCGTCTGGGGGTGGTGGGCGCGGGCATCCGGCTGCTCGCCGAGACCTGCGTGGAGCGGGTGCTGGCGCTGGCGGAACGCGATCCGCCGCGGGTGATGGTGGTGGACTCGATCCAAACCCTGTATACGGATTTGCTGCAATCGGCGCCCGGCTCGGTCAGCCAGGTGCGCGAGACCGCGGCGCAGTTGGTGCGCTTCGCCAAGCGCGCCGACACGGCGGTGTTCCTGGTGGGGCATGTCACCAAGGAGGGGGCGCTGGCCGGTCCGCGGGTGCTGGAACACATGGTCGATACGGTGCTCTATTTCGAGGGCGAGTCGGGCGGGACCTTCCGGCTGGTGCGGGCGATCAAGAACCGCTTCGGGGCGGTGAACGAGTTAGGCGTCTTCGCCATGGGTGACCGCGGTCTGCGGGAGGTCAAGAACCCCTCGGCCATCTTTCTCGCGCGCCATGATCAGCCGGTGCCCGGCAGTCTGGTGATGGTGACCCGCGAGGGCACCCGGCCGCTGCTGATCGAGGTGCAGGCGTTGGTGGACGAGAGCCCGCTCGCCAACCCGCGGCGCGTCGCCCTGGGGCTGGATCAGAACCGGCTGTCGATGCTGCTGGCGGTGCTGCACCGCCACGGCGGGGTGGCGATGTTCAATCAGGATGTTTTCGTCAACGTGGTAGGCGGGGTGCGCATCGGCGAGACGGCGGCGGATTTGCCGGTGCTGCTGGCGGTGCTGTCGAGTTATCGCGACCGTCCGTTGCCGCTCGATCTGGTGGCCTTCGGCGAGGTGGGCCTGTCCGGCGAAGTCCGGCCCGTCCCCAATGGTCCGGATCGCCTGCGCGAGGCGGTCAAGCACGGCATCCGGCGCGCCATCGTGCCGGCCGGCAATGTGCCCAAGGAGGGGGTGGAGGGCCTCGAAATCCTGGCGGTCAAGACGCTGGCGGCGGCGATCGACGGGGTTTAGGCGCGCTCCGTCAACTCCCCTGTATTTCTCGTTCCCACGCTCCAGCGTGGGAATGCCGTCCGGCCGCTCCAGCGGCCGGTGGCGCCCTGTGCTGCCACGCTGGAGCGCGAGAGCCAGATCAGTTGTGAGGAAAGCCGTCTAATACACGGATTCATATTCGGAATAGTTTCCTGACCATGCTATATTCAGAGTGCTGTCTCCCTGGAAATCGCACTCTAAACAGGGTCTACACCGTGAAGCTCCTGCTCGTCATCCTATTGTCGATACTCCTGGCCATCTTGCCGTTCTCCGCGCCGGCGGGGCCGGTGGCGGTGCAGGGCGTGCGCATGACCCCGGCAGCAGGCCAGACGCGGCTGGTGCTGGATCTCAGCGGGCCCGTGACCCACAAGATTTTTCCCCTGGAGGGACCGGACCGGCTGGTGATCGATATCGCGGATGCCGAATTGACCGGTCAGGCGCTCCAGAGCGGCGCGGATGACCCGATCCTCATCGGTCTGCGCAGCGGCGTGCGCGAGGGCGATGATCTGCGGATCGTCCTCGACCTCAAACAGCCGGTCCGGGCGAAGAGTTTCCCAATGGCGCCGGATGCCGATCACGGACATCGGCTGGTCGTGGACCTGATCCCGAAGGGCGCGCCCAAGGGCAGCAGCGCGGCGCGGGCGGCCACCGCGTCCCGCCCGGCGGCCGGCAGCCGGGCGAACCCGGCGCGCGATTTGGTGGTGGCGATCGACGCCGGCCACGGCGGCGCGGATCCGGGGGCCATCGGGTCCCGCGGCACGCGCGAGAAGGACGTGACCCTGGCCATCGCCCGGCGCCTTGCCGCCCTGGTGGACAAGGAGCCGGGGATGCGCCCGGTGATGATCCGCGACGGCGATGTGTTCGTGCCGCTACGCCAACGGATGCGCAAGGCGCGCAAGCATGAGGCGGACATCTTCGTCTCGATCCACGCCGATGCCTTTACCGACCCCAAGGTGCGGGGGTCCTCGGTCTTTACCCTGTCCCGCGGCGGCGCCACCAGCGAGGCGGCCAAGTGGTTGGCGGATAAAGAGAACAGCGCCGATTTGATCGGTGGGGTCGATCTGGGTGCGAGTGATGATGTGCTGGCCGGCGTGCTCTTGGACATGGCTCAGAATGCGACGCTGGAACACAGCGCGGACGCCGCCCGTGCGGTGCTGAGCAATCTCAGCCGGCTCGGCGCCACGCACCGGGGGGAGGTCCAGAAGGCCGGGTTCATGGTGCTCAAGTCGCCGGATGTGCCGTCCATGCTGGTGGAGACGGCGTTCATCACCAATCCGGCCGAGGAGGCGCGGCTGCTCAACCCGGCCAACCAGCAACGCCTGGCCCAGGCCATTCTGGCGGGGATCAAGCAGTATTTCAATAAGTACCGGCCACGCAGTCTGGTGCGTGGCTCGAACAAGGAGGCGGCCCAGCAGGCCGTTGCAGAGGCCTTGGCCGACGGCGCGGCAGTCCCGGCGAGTCCCCCCGGTGGCCGTCAACATGCCATCGCGGCCGGGGATACCTTGGCCGTGATCGCCAAGCGCTATGGGGTGAGCCTGTCGGCACTGCGTTCGGCCAACAACCTGGAGGGCGACGTGATTCGCGCGGGCCAGGTGTTGACCATCCCTGGGGGGAGCCCGGGTGACGGCTGACCCCGGCATTCGGGTTCTGCCGAATCATCTGATTAATCAGATCGCCGCCGGTGAGGTGGTGGAGCGCCCGGCCTCGGTGGTAAAGGAGTTGCTGGAGAACAGCCTGGATGCCGGCTGCACGCGGGTGGAGATCGACGTGGAGCAGGGCGGCATCAAGCGCCTGCGGGTGCGCGATGACGGGCGCGGTATCCCGCCCGAGCAACTGGCGCTGGCCTTGTCGCGACACGCCACCAGCAAGCTGTCCGACCTGCACGATCTGGACGCGGTCGCCACCCTGGGGTTCCGGGGCGAGGCGCTGCCGAGCATTGCCTCGGTGAGCCGGCTGACGCTGATCTCACGGGGGCCGGGGGAGGGGACTGCGCACGAGGTGAGCGTGGGTACCGATGGTGAACTCGCGCCGCTGCGTCCGGCCGCTCACCCGCCGGGGACCACGGTGGACGTGCGCGACCTCTTCTACAACACCCCGGCGCGGCGCAAGTTTCTGCGCACCGACAAGACCGAATTCGGCCACCTGGATCAGGTGGTGCGCCGTATCGCCCTGGTCCGCCGGGAGGTCGGTTTCACGCTGCGACATAATGGCCGCACCGTGTTGGAACTGCCCGCGGCGAGCGAGGACCCGGCGCTGGTGCGCGGGCGGCTGGATGCCATTCTCGGTGCGGGCTTCGGCGAGCAGGCGCTGTGGGTGGATGAACAGGCGGTGGACTTGCGTCTCTCCGGCTGGGTCCTGCGGCCAGCGTTCTCCCGTGGTCAGCCGGATCAGCAGTTCTTCTATGTCAACGGCCGCATGGTCCGCGACAAACTGGTCACGCATGCGGTGCGCCAGGCCTTCAGCGATGTGCTCCATCACAGCCGGCATCCGGCCTTCGTGCTGTTTCTCGCGCTGCCGCCGCGGCTGGTGGACGTGAACGTCCACCCGGCCAAGCACGAGGTGCGTTTTCGCGAGGGGCGCCAGGTCCACGACTTCATCTATCGCGGGTTGCAGCGGCGTCTGGCGGCGGGATCCTTGGGGTCGGCCATGCTGCCCGCGGTCGCGGCGCCCGTGGACGATTTGCCGATCGGACCGCCGCAGGAATCATTCACGCCGTTGCGCACCGGACACCTGGGGTTGCGGGTGACCGAGGGGTCGGCGGCGCACTATGCAGCGGGGCTCGCGTTCCAGCGTCCGGAGGCGTCGCCCGCGGGTCCGGCGGCGGCACCGCTGCCGGACACGGGGGCGACCGACAGCCCGCCGCTGGGTTTCGCCCTGGCTCAACTCAACGGCGTCTACTTGCTTGCCCAGAACGCCCAGGGTCTGATCATCGTCGACATCCATGCCGCCCATGAGCGCATCGGCTATGAACGGCTCAAGGACGCCTGGGGTGCCGGCCACATCGTTCGCCAACCGATCCTGGTGCCCATCAGTGTGCAAGTCAGTCCGCGCGAGGCCGATTTGCTGGAGGCGCAGCGCGAATTTCTGGAGCGTCTGGGGCTGGTGATCGATCGACTGGGTCCGGGCACCCTGGCGGTTCGCGAAGTTCCGGCGCTGCTGCGCGATGCGGACCTAGAGCGCCTGGTGCGCGACCTGCTGTCCGATTTGGCGGTGCACGGGGAGTCCGACCGGGTGACCACGGCGGTCAATCAGGTCCTGTCGACCATGGCTTGTCACGGGGCGGTGCGCGCCAACCGGCGTCTGACCCTGGATGAGCAGAATGCTCTGCTGCGCGCCATGGAGCGGGTGGAGCGCGCCGATCAATGCAACCATGGGCGTCCGACCTGGGTCCAGATTGGCCACAGTGAACTGGATCGGCTGTTCTCACGGGGGCGGTAAGGCGATGCCTGAATGGCCGCGCGCGCAACGCGACGCATTGACGGTTGATGCCACGAAGGGTGTAGGATAAGCGCAGGCGCCGGCCCGCCCCATGGGGCCTCGCGGTCCCATCGCGTTCGTCATCACCATTCGCCATTGAGAGGAGTCCGCGTGTCATGAAAGCCAGTAACAAATCGGTCGTTGAACGAGGCGCCGCCACCCGTGATCACTTCGGCCGCCAGGTGGCGGGTGTCGATGCCATCGAGATCAAGGTCACCATTCCGGATCATCAGGTCGAGGAGGCGCTGACCCGGTTCAACTTGACGGTCGACAACGATGAGGAGCGTTACATCTATTTTTTCGATACCCCTGACCTGGACCTGTTCAAGGCGGGGATGATCGCGCGGGCCCGGCGGATCGTCGGCGATCAGCACGACAGCACGGTCAAGTTTCGTCCGGTCGTACCCACCGAGGTGTCGGCGACCTGGCGCGCGTTCGACGGCTTCAAGCTCGAGGCGGATGCGAGCGAGTCCGGAGTGACCAAGTCCGCCTCGCTCACCATGCCGGTGGTCAAGGGGCTGATCAAGCAGGTGGTGGCCGGGGAGCAGCCGGTCGGCAAGCTCTTTACGAAAGACCAGGAGGTATTCTTGTCGGCGATCGGTCAGCAGCACATCGACTACGATACGTTACACGTCATGGGCCCATTACAGGCGCATCGCTGGAAGTTCGAGGACGCGGCCTGCCCGTGGCCGATCACGGCAGAACTCTGGAAGCGCCAGGATGGCGCGCGCCTGATGGAGCTGTCGATCAAGGCCCCGGTGGCTCAGGCCGCGGTGGCCATCGCCGGCTTCATGGCCTTTGTCGCTGAGATCGGCGCCGAGCGCGATCTGGAGCAGCAGATCAAGACCCGCTGGGCGCTGGAACACCACGCGACGCTGCTGCGCGCGCCGGCCGCGGGCTAGTCCGATGGACATGCGGCGACGCTATGCGGTGATCGATCTGGGAACCAACTCGGTCAAGTTCCATATCGGTGAACGCGATGCCGCGGGCCGCTGGCTGCGGGTGGTGGACCGCGCCGAGGTGACGCGACTGGGAGAGGGGCTGCGGGAGTCCGGCGAGATCGCGCCGACGGCCTGGGAACGCACTCTGGCCGCCATCCGCGACATGGCGGCGGATGCGCGGGCGGCGGGTACATCGCAGATCGTCGCCCTGGGCACCATGGGGATGCGCAATGCCCGCAACAGCACGGCCTTCATCGCTGCCGTGCGGGCGCAGTGCGGAGTGACCATCGAGGTCATCGACGGTGCGCAGGAGGGGCGTCTGGCCTATCTCGCGGTGCAGGCCGGGGTGGGGTTGCCGGAGGGTGCGGTCACGGTCTTCGATACCGGCGGCGGCAGTACCCAGATCACCATCGGCAAGGCCGGCCAGGTGCTGGAGCGCTTCAGTGTGGACGTCGGTGCGGTCCGCTTCACCGAGCAGTTCGGGTTGGACGGGGTCGTCGGACGGGAGAGCCTGGATGCCGCGCTGGCCGCCATCGCCCATGATCTGAGCCGGCTGGATGGGGCGGCGGCGCCGGACGCTCTGGTCGGTATGGGCGGCGCTGTGACCAACCTGGCCGCCGTCAGTCTCGGTCTGACGCGGTACGATCCGGACCTGATCCAGGGGGCCATCCTGACCGCCGCCGAGGTCGAGCGCCAGATGGCGCGCTATGCCGGCCTGGCGTCGGAGGCGCGCCGCGCCATCCCCGGACTACAGCCGGGGCGTGCCGACGTGATCCTGGCCGGCGCCTGTATCGTGCGGACCCTGATGGCGAAGCTTGAGCAGGAACGTCTCGCGGTCAGCGACCGGGGCCTGCGGCACGGAGTGCTGATCGACCGGTTCTCGGCGTAGGGCGCAATAGGGCGCCCCGCAAGATCTGGCGGACCGGCGCCGATGCCGACGGCGCCCGTATTGCGCCGCCGCAGACCGTCCACACCGGAACGATTGCGCGGTCCCCCATGCGGCGCGAGGCCGTGATCATCGTTTCGGCCAGCCGAGCCGTCAGCCGACTGGAGTCCAAGGCTTCAGCCTTGGATCGGCAGACCAAGGATTGAAGCCTTGAACGACGAATGACCAACGCTGGCCGGCACGATGATCGAGGGCAAGGCCCAGGTGGCGGACACAAATCGACTAGACACCCTCTTGGCGGCGGGGCGCTGGTGGGGTAGGATGCTTGGGGGATAGACTGAGTGCAGCCTAGAGCACTAAACCGCGCCAAGCGCGAGATACGTAATTTCTGTGATACGTTGCGTCCCGTGCCGAGCCCCCTGTGTCGGCCAGACCGGCCCCCGATACCAGAAGCACGCAGCGTTTATGCTTAAGCTCGATCTCGCGAAGTGGAATCA
>NZ_CAIZIZ010000426.1 GCF_903933125.1 uncultured Lamprocystis sp.
GACGACGCCAAGCGCATGATCGCGAGTACCGACCCGACACCGTTAGCCGTGCTCAGCGCGGACCATCGCGAGGACATCAAACTGGCTGCATCGCGCATGGTCCCGATCAAGCGGCGGACGTTCCAGGCGGCCATGGCCGTGAAGTACTGCGCCGGCAGTGCGCGCCAAGCCGAAGCGGTCTTTAGTGGGACATCCTGATTACGCTGGCCTGCTTGGTATAATCATTACTCGGGAATCACCTAAGGGGCCCGGCTCGAATGGCACTGACTTAAGCCCAACCAACTGAGAAAAAAGAAAATCTTTGGTCGAGGCGTCGCTGGAGCGTCGAACTCGATCTGCGCAACATCAAGACCACGCTCGGCATGGACCAGCTTTCTTGCAAGAGCCCGGCGATGGTGGAGAAGGAGATCTGGGTCTACCTGCTGGCCTACAACGTGATCCGGCTGCTGATGGCGCAGTCGGCGCTGCTGGCCGACCAGGTTCCGCGCCAACTCAGCTTCAAGCATGCGGTGCAACTGTGGACCCTGTGGCAAGCCTACCGCGACACCCTTGCCGCGGCGTCCGATATGGCGGCCTTGCTCGCCCTGATGGCCGAGCAGCGCGTCGGGCGGCGTCCCGGCCGGATCGAGCCCCGCGCGCTCAAACGACGACCGCGCAACTTCCCGCTGCTCATGGAGCCCCGGACGCTGGCGCGCCAGGAGGTGCGACTCCACGGGCACCCCAAGAAAGCGAAGTGAAAGGGCACTGAAATACATCGCGTCATCACGCATAACAAAATGATTAACATGGGGTATCTGCTTAAGTCAGTGCCATTCAGACCTGCCCCCGCTTCTTTATGACCCCGCTTCTTTGGGCGCGATGAGCAAGGCTGCCGGAGCGAGCGTTTGTTCTTTCGGTCGGCCTGAAGAGGCACGTGCCTGAGGTGGAAATTCAGGGCAGGCTTGAATATCGGCTAACGTCGCCCAGCAGCGGCGCGCATTTAATGCGGGTCCGCTGGATGGGTTTGTCAGGTGCTTCTAAAGATACTTATTTGTTTAGTCGGCTTGTTTGCAGGCGAATGCTTGAACTAGGCATTGAGCTGATTCAGACGCGATTCGACGACGATCTTCAAAGCCATCCTCCGGCCCGGTTGCGTCAGTATGCCGATCAGTTGGAAGTCATCGACGCGGATATTGCGTGTAGTGTTGTCCACATGCAAGCCGGCCTTGATCGTAATCCCGGCCGGCGGTATGCGTAGTCAGGGCTTCCAGCCCTGACAGTGTCAGGCCAGGATGGCCTGACTACGCACCCGGCGCGCCCAAGTGGCCGGAACGACGATCAAGGCCTGCAAGCCAATGGCTTCCGCAGGGCCGTTCGGGAAGCGCGTGTTGAAGGCTTTCGGTTTTCGGCCTTCTTGGCCAACTTACCGGCCGCGATTGTCGATCTCGGCATCGCCCTTGCGCGCCAGATGCGTCTTACGGAAATAGGCCTTGTTGCCGAAGGCCGGAAACCAGTCTTGCTTCTGACTCGATCCCGAAGGATTTTCCCGTTGTTGACCCAGCAGTTGGGGTTGAAGACGATTGGTGAATATCGCGTTGCGTGACAGATGTTGTGACTGGCGTCGGCCAGATTGCCGTCCCGGCTGAAGTGCCTTGGGGCTTGTTTGTGCTGTGTGGCGTCCCAATTCCTGGCAAACCTTAAGGCAGTACGGTGGGGCGGCTAGGCCGGTGCCAAGATTCAGGTCGCAGAATGAAAATTACGTGAAAACCCCAATCTTAGCAATTTAACGCGAATGCACGTGCTGGAGTTTCGTTTTGGCAGTCACCTCAACTTTAAACATGGGACACCGGTCCAACCCCGGACCAGTCGCTTTCGGTCTCATCGTCATTGGTGACGAGGTGTTGAACGGCGCGCGCACGGATCAGCATCTGGCGACTTTCAAGGCGCTGTTGGGCGAGCGCGGGCACGCCCTGGCCTGGCATTGGCTGTTACCGGATGACCCGGCGGTGCTGGAAGCGCATTTGCATTGGTCCATGGCGCGGACCAATCCGGTATTCGTCTGCGGCGGGATCGGCGCCACCCCGGATGATCACACCCGTGCCTGCGCCGCCGCGGCGGCCGGCGTGCCGTTGGTGCGCCACCCCGGTGCGCGGGACCTGATCGAAGCACGCTTTGGAGACGCGGCTTATCCACATCGCATCCTGATGGCCGATCTGCCGGCGGGTGCTGAGCTGATTCCCAATCCATTCAATCAGATCCCCGGATTCTCCGTGTCCGGACACTGGTTTCTGCCGGGATTTCCGCAGATGGCCTGGCCCATGGCCGAATGGGTGCTGGAAACGCATTACGGGACCGCGGATCTGGTGCGCGAGTCGGCCGTGCAGGTGCTGGGTGTTCCGGAGAGCGCCTTGATCCCGCTGATGCGTGACCTGGGCGAGGCGTTCCCACAGCTCAAGATGTTCAGTCTGCCCCATCTGGGCGCAGACGCCTGCATCCTGTTAGGCTTTCGGGGTCGAATTGACCTGGAGACCGCGATGGATACTCTGCGTGCGCGGTTGGTCAGCGAGTCCATGCGGTTTTGCGAAGTCCCGGCCGTCGGCGCCGAGTCCCAGGAGGGTCAGGCGATTTCCGGTGATCGCCCGAGCGGTCAGCCTGGCGGGGCGGTCAGTTGACGTGATGGCCGAGTCATTGATGCGAACATGTCGGTATAGCCGCCGAACGTGATGACCGGACGTAGGGGCGGGTTTGAAACCCGTCCCTACTCCAAAGGTCTGTCTGGATATCAGGTGCGAAGGTGATCGTTCCGGCCGCGTTTTATAGTCTTCGTCCGGCGCGAGCGCGTTGACCGCGTGACGTCTGGTCGTTAACCAAAGGGTTTCTCCATGCTCGCATCCGTCCCCGCCCTGGATCACCTGATCACGGTTGGTCTGATCGTCTTGAGCGCGCTCTCGCTGAACCTTGTCGTGCTCGCCGCCGCCCGATTGCTGGCCGGCGAACGGCGTAGCGTGTACGCCCGATTGGACGGTGCCGACCTCCCCCAGGTCCTGGTGCAGGTGCCGCTCTACAACGAAGGCCCCCTGGTCCGGCGCATCCTTGGCGCGGTGGCCGCCTTCGACTGGCCGCGCGACCGCTTGCGGATTCAGGTCCTCGATGACAGTACCGACGGGTCTTGCGCCCTGAGCCGTCAGGCGGTCGCGGACCTGAAGCGGCAGGGTTTCCGCATCGAGCTGCTGCATCGCACTCACCGCACGGCGTTCAAGGCGGGCGCCCTGGCCGCAGGTCTGAAGCGCTGCGCCGCGCCCTATGTCGCCATCTTCGATGCGGATTTTATCCCGCCGCCGGATTTTCTGCGGCGGACCCTGGCGGTGTTGGAGGCGAACCCGGCCGTGGCCTACGCCCAGGCCCGCTGGACTCACCTGAACGCGCCTGAGAATCTGCTGACCCGCATCCAGGCGCGGCTGTTGGATGCCCATTTTCGGGTGGAGCAGGAGGCACGCTGGCGGCTCGGTCTGTTCCTGCCGTTCAATGGCACTTGCGGCGTGTGGCGGCGGGCCGCCATCGACGATGCCGGTGGCTGGCAAGGCGACACCCTGACCGAGGATCTGGATCTCAGCGTACGGGCGCGCCTGCGCGGGTGGCGGGCGGCCTTCCTGATCGATCTGACCGTCCCCGGCGCCCTGCCGGCCTCCGTGCCGGCCTGGCGGGCGCAGCAGTTTCGCTGGAACAAGGGATTCGTGCAGTGCGCGCTCAAGCTGACGCCCAGGGTCTGGCGCAGCAGTGCCCTGTCATTCCGGCACAAGCTCATGCTGACGTTGGAGATGGCCCAACCCCTGGCCTATCTCATCGGCGCCTCCTGCATCCTGCTGGGACTCCCCTATATCGCGGGCGCGGCGGTGGCCGGGCCGACGCTCGCCGTGGCGGCGGTGTGGGCCTCCCTGGTCGGCGTCCTCGGGACGGTCGGGTTTCTGTTGCTGGGGACCACGCGTGAAAACCGCTCGGGCGCGCCTCTGGAGATTGTCGCCGCCCTGTTCCTGTCGACCGGGCTCTTGATCTCGAACGCCCGCGCCGGGCTGGAAGCCCTGGTGGGGCATCGCAGTGAGTTCGTGCGCACGCCCAAGTCCACCGCACCTGCGGCAGTGGCCGCCAAACGCCGACGGTATGGCATGATCGAGGCGGCGGCCGGCATCGGCCTGCTCGGCTTTGCCCTGCTGGAGCAGCCCGCGGCGGTCCTCTATCTCACCCTCGTGATCGGCGGTCTCATCGCCGTCGGGGTCATGCAGCTCCTCGACGGCAGGGATCTGCCGAAGTTGGCGCGGCTCAGGCAGTGATGCGCAATTATCCGCGTGAGCTTTAGGGCGATTATAGCCTTCGCACCTGACATCCAGACAGACCGTCGTGTAGGGGGGCGGGTTTGAAACCCGCCCCTACGTCTCGTTATCACGTCCGAAGGCTATAGTCCACCGATCCCGCGGACCTGGCCGTTACTTGAACGTTGCCCCGATCGCACCGATTCCGGATCGCAGAAACAGGTAGAGTGCAGCGCGCGGCCTCGATCCCGACGGCCGTGGAATCAACGAGAAATTCATGTCCACTCGGTGCCGGCTGGTCCAACCACTGATGGCACTCGCGCTCTGCCTGGTCCTCGCCACGGGTTTGGCGCAGCCCCTCGACGAGGGGCAACTCTCGGCTGCGGAGATCCGCGAAGAGACCGATTTTCTCAGGAAGATCGGCTCCGTGCTGGCGGCGGCACATGCGTACCGTACTCAGGAGTCCGAGCGCCTTGCGGCCCTGCTCGCGGTCGAGGAGCGCACCCTGAGTGCCGACGATGTTCACCCGGATATGCTGCGCGCGGCCTTGTTGGCGCGGGACTCGATGCGTTCGCGCGGCGCGGTTCTGGCGGGCCAGATCGTGCATCGGCAGGCCGTTCTGGCTGAGGTCCAGCAACGCATCTCGACCCTCGGCCGGGGTCTTGAAGACGCCGCGGAGGACGACTCGGAGGCCCAATCCAGGCGCGCGGATCGCGATCTGCTCGTGGAGCAGGCCCAGGTCCTGCACACGTTGATCGATGGCCTCAGGCAACTGCTCACGGCCAGCCGGCGCGTCGAAACCTTGAGCACGCAGCGCCTGCGCCTCCTTCAGGGCCGCATGGGGCTGGATGCCGTCACGCAAACGACCGGATCGGCGCGCGACCCGCGGGTTGCCCCATTGGAGCGGGTGATCGCCGGGCTTGCGGACGAGTCGGCCAGTCTCGCCACCCAGGCGGGGGCCATTGGGGGGAAGGATCCGGACGCACTCGCGCGGCGTGACCGGCTCGATATGCGCCTCCACGACACGGGCACGCGCACCTTCCTGCGCGAGAATGACCTGGACCTGATTGGTCTGAGCAGTCAGTTGGATGGACTGGTCGCGCTGCGTGAGGACAGTGCCACACCCGCGCATCTGCTCGTGGACGCCGGGACTGTGCTCAAGCTTTTGGGGGACGAACTCCAGAGTCTGCGGATCGAATTGGCGGACGAGCGCCGGGTCCTGGCCGTCCGCCGCGCACTGCTGCGGGGACGCGGCCTCACGGACGGACCGGCCTGGGCGATGACCGCGGAGTTGGAGGGACAGATCGACGCGCAGGGCCAAATGGTTGCGGCCCTGATTGAACGGATCGCGCCGGAACCGGCCCGTTTCGCCGAGCAACTCGCGGTGATCGACGCCGCCGTCCTCACTGAGCGGCTGCCGCTGCCGGGTGCGCGTGGGGATTGGCAAAGGATCGGCGCCGGGATCGCCGTGCTGCCGGCCCTGGTCGTCCGCCGCCAAAGTGCGCTCGTCTTGGATCTGCGGGAGCGCATCGCTGACTTCTCCGCGGACGACTGGGTTCCGCTGGCCGGCGGGGGGATGGTGTTGATCGTCGGCATCCTGGGTCTGGTCTGGTGGTTGGGGCGACCGGGCCGGGCGCTGGGACGGCGGCTGGCCGAACCGGTTGCGGCTCTGGTGCCGGTGCTCCCCTGGACCATCCCGCCCTTGCTCTGGGCCTGGCTGGGCGCGACCCTCGATCTGCCGACAAATGAATGGCTGCCGGGTCTGCTGCTGCTTGGGGTCGGGCCAACCTGTGCCTTCCTGCTCGCCCTGGTGCGCACCGAGCTGTTCGCACCCGGCTTGCCCGCCGAGAGCGCGGCGGTACGCGGCGCCTTCTATCGACGCCTGCGCTGGGGTCTGGTGCTGGCCGCCGTGGTCAGCACCGTCTACGCACTGACCCACTCGCTGCCGATCTCGCCCCTGGTGGCCGACTTGCTCGATCGCCTGGCCATGGTCGGGCTGCTGCTGCTCGCGGTGCCGGCCTTCGGGCTTAAGACTCTGATTCTCGGTCAATTGCAGCCGTCTGGTGCGAGCGGGGCTCTGACCACGGATCCGTCCGGGGAGCAGGATTCAAAGCAGATGCGTCCGAACCCTGGCGCGCCACGCCGACACGGTGCGCGACTGCTTGCCTGGCTCTCCCAGGCCGCTGCTCTGGTCCTGGCGGCGGCCGGTGTGCTCGGGTTTCTGGGTTACCTCAACCTGGCCTGGGCCATCGTCATCGACCTGGGCTGGCTGGCGCTGGTCGCGGCACTGCTCCATCTTGCGCGTGCGGTGCTCGACGACCTGTACGACGCCGCCGCGCACTGTTTAGCCTGCATGGTGGCGGACGTTGGGACTGCGCGCGGGGATCTGTGGCAGCGGCAGTTCCTGGATCCGGCGCATGGGTTCGCGGTTCTGCTGGCCTGGCTGGTGGCCCTGTGGGGGCTGGTGCGGCTCTGGTCTGCTCCTGGTGGAGCGTCCGGTGCGGGTGGGCGACATCGTGACCCTGAGCGGCCATGAGGGGGAAGTCATGCGCATCGGCTTCCGCTCTATCACGATCCGCACCTTCGACAAGCAGGAGGTCTTCATCCCCAATGGATCCTTGATCAGCGGGGAGTTGGTCAACTGGACGCGCAGCGACGACATCCTGCGTACCGTACTGAGCGTGGGAATCGGTTATCAGGACGACCCGGACCGGGCCATTGTGCTGGTGCGGGAAATCCTGGTCGGCTATGCCTTGGTGCTGAGCACGCCTGGGCCCCTGGTTGCTTTGTGGGAGTTCGGGGACTCCGCGATTCTGTTGCGGGTGGAATACTACGTGCATTTCTTGGGTCAGGTAGGGCGCACCCAGGTGCGTTCCGAGGTCAACCGACGTATCTGGTACGGTTTTCAGGCGGCGGGCATCAGCATCCCTTTTCCCCAGCGTGACCTGCATGTCTACCCGACACCGGGCGGCGAGACCTTGGGCCTGTCGGTCCCTGTTGCCGCCGCGCGATCTGTTGGCTAGAATTAAATTGCAGCTATTCGCTAATTTTCGTTTGGCTTCATCGCTGACGAAACGCCGGATCGCTGCCCCGTCTTTCGGGTGTCGTGGAAGGATGCGTCATGCGACGCCTTCCTGTGCCGATCCATCATCATTGGAGAAACACCACCGAAGTCCCCGTTCAACGAGGATTCGTTGCCATCAATGCGCGGGTCGCCGGTAAGAACTACCGCATCGTCAATACCCATCTCGAAGTACGGGAACCGCAACCAGGAAATCCGATCAGCCAGGTCTTCCAGGCGGCGCAAGCCTTTGAGTTGATCGGTGTCCTGCGGGCCACCACACCGATCGGCAAATCGCTATTGGTGCTCGGTGATTTCAACTCTTCACCGGAGGATGCCGGGGTGCCGGGTCCATTGCCGTTGCCCGAGCCGTTTGATCAGGGGCTGGTCCCTCCCTACCAGCAACTCGCGGCTGCCGGCTACACCGACGGGTGGACGCTCAGGTGGCATGTCAGGCCAGGATTCACCTGTTGCCAGGCGGAGGATCTGTTGAATGAGAACTCCCAGCTGTACGAGCGGATCGATCTGATCCTCTCCTGGCCGGCGCCGGCCAGGGTTGAGGACATCCGTGTGGTGGGCACGAAGCACTGGGATAAGACCCGTCCGCCCGCGCCAAGATTGTGGCCCTCAGATCATGGTGCAGTAGCGGCCGAGCTTCGCTTCTAAACCGCGCCAAGCGCGAGATACGTAATTTCTGTGATACGTTGCGTCCCGTGCCGAGCCCCCTGTGTCGGCCAGACCGGCCCCCGATACCAGAAGCACGCAGCGTTTATGCTTAAGCTCGATCTCGCGAAGTGGAATCA
>NZ_CAIZIZ010000427.1 GCF_903933125.1 uncultured Lamprocystis sp.
ACCACCCTTCCGGTACCCGCCCGGGCGTCCCGTTGCCTCCCTGGTGAGGTCAAACCCATGCCGCAATGGCCAACGCCAGCGCCGACCGGCGCCGACGATGCCCGATGTCGGTCGGCGGCAGGGTTATGCTTCAGGGCTGCGCCATGCCCCTTTACGTTGAGCCCGATCGCCCTCGTCGCCTATACTCCCCGGCCTTGAGGGGCAACTTCTCCAGCCGCCCTTGCGCCAGGAATTTTCAGATGCGGAACTCTCTTACCTTGCTGATCGCGGCCCTGTTGGCCGCGCCTGCGGCCTTGGTCACATCCGCGGCCCGCGCCGACGATCTGCTTCAGATCTACGACATTGCCGTGCAAAGCGACCCCTTGCTGCGCGAGGCCGAACAGCGGCTCTTCGCCACCAAGGAAATCGAGCCCCAGGCGCGGGCCCTGCTGCTGCCCAATGTCGCGTTGCAGGGAACCGTCGATTACAACAACCTCACCTTGAGTGGTCGGGGTGTCCCCGGAGGCAACCGTAGCGACCGATTCGTGACCCAGGGCGTTCAGGCAGTGGTCAATCAAACTGTTTACAATCGCGCCAACTGGATGACCCTGAAGCAGACCGGTGACACGATCGCTCAGGCGGAAGCGCAGTACCGCAACACCCAGATCGAACTCATGGTGCGCACCACGCAAGCCTACTTTAATGTGCTGCAGGCAGCGGATGCGGTGACCGTGTCGGAGGCGCTGGTGCGCGCGGACGAGCGTCAGTTGGAGCAGTCCAAGCAACGCTTCGAGGTCGGTTTGGTCGCCATCACCGACGTCAACGACAGCCAGGCGTCCTACGATCGGTCCAAGGCCAACCTGATCACCGCCAAGCGCACCCTCGACAACGCCTGGGAGGCCCTGCGGGTGATCGTTGGACCCTTGAACGTGCCGCTGGCCCGACTGGGCGACACCCTGCCGCTGTCGCCGCCGGAACCCAATGATGTTCAGGCCTGGGCGGACAGCGCCCGGCGCAACAACTTCGGCATCATCGCGTCGACCGAGGCGGTGGCTGCCGCCAAGGTCCAGATCGAGATCGCGAAGTCGGGCTTCTACCCGACCGTGGGACTCCAGGCGGGTTACGACATCGCCCGCTCCGGGGCCGAGAACAACACCGACTCGAACACCGCCTTTGTCGGCCTGACGCTGAACGTCCCGCTCTATCAGGGCGGTGCGGTCGTCTCCCAAACCCGGCAGGCCGGCTACAATTTCCGCGCCGCGCAGGATCAACTGGACCAAACCCGTCGTCTGGTCGATCAGCAGGTCAAAGACGCCTTCCGCGGCATCGTTTCAAGCATCGAGGACGTGAAGGCGCGTCAGGCCGCGGTCGTCTCAGCCCGCTCCTCGCTGGAGTCCACCGAGGCCGGTCTAGAGGTCGGCACCCGCACCCAGGTCGACGTGCTCAACGCCCAGCGGCAGCTTTTTCAGGCCGAGTTCGACTATCTCTCGTCGCGCTACACCTACATCATCAACGGAGTCAAGCTCCATCAGGCGACCAGCACGCTGAGCCGGGAGGTCCTGGCCAAGGGCAATGCCTGGCTGAAACCGAGCGATCTGGTGCCGCCGCCGGCGTACTAAGAAGTGGATAGTGAATAGTCGTTCAGCGCCGTGGTGTGCGCCGACGTCGTCGGTCGCAGGTCGGGCACGGCTGACCATTCGAGTCCTTGATCAAGATTCCGGCCACTTGGGCTCGCCGGGTGCGTCGTCAGGCCATCCTGGCCTGACACCGTCAGGGCTGGAAGCCCTGACGACGCACGCCGCTGGCCGGGATTAAGATCAAGGCCCCAACCGACATTGTCCGCTCACTCAGCACGCTGCACTCAACCATGTCTGGTAACAGTTTCGGTAAACTCTTCGTCGTCACCGGTTTCGGTGAGAGTCACGGCCCGGCGATCGGCGGGGTGGTGGACGGCTGTCCGCCCGGGCTGGCGCTGTGCGAGGCGGATTTGCAGCGCGATCTGGACCGGCGCAAGCCGGGGCAGTCGCGGCACACCACGCAACGCCGCGAGTCGGATCGGGTCGAGATCCTCTCCGGCGTCTTCGAGGGGATCACTACCGGCGCACCGATCGGGCTGCTGATCCGCAATGAGGATCAGCGCTCCAAGGACTATGCGGAGATCGCCGACCGGTACCGGCCGGGCCACGCCGACTACACCTACGATCAGAAATACGGCCGTCGCGATTACCGCGGCGGCGGACGCTCCTCGGCGCGCGAGACCGCGGTGCGGGTGGCGGCCGGCGCCATCGCCAAGAAATACCTGGCCGAACGGTACGGCGTCTTGGTGCGCGGCTATCTCTCCCAGTTGGGGCCGATCCGACCCCAGGGGTTTGCCTGGGACCAGGTGGAGCAGAATCCCTTTTTCTGTCCCTGTGCCGACACCGTGCCCGTGCTGGAAGCCTTCATGGATGCGCTGCGCAAGGAGGGCAACTCGATCGGCGCGGCGGTGACCGTGGTGGCCAGCGGTGTGCCGGCCGGCTGGGGCGAGCCCATCTTCGACCGGCTGGACGCGGACATCGCCCATGCGCTGATGAGCATCAACGCGGTCAAGGGCGTTGAGATCGGCGCCGGTTTCGGCTGTATCGAGCAGAAGGGGACCGAGCATCGCGACGAACTGACTCCGGACGGATTCCTGTCGAACAACGCGGGCGGCATCCTGGGCGGCATCTCGTCGGGGCAGTCGATCATCGCCCGCATGGCGCTCAAACCGACATCCAGCATCCGCCTGCCGGGGCGCACCATCGGCACCGACGGCCAGCCCGCCCAGGTCGTGACCACCGGCCGCCATGATCCCTGCGTCGGCATTCGCGCCACCCCCATCGCCGAGGCCATGCTGGCGCTGGTGCTGATGGATCATTGCCTGCGCCAGCGCGGCCAGAACGCCGATGTGACCCCGCCGACGCCGCCGATCCCCGCCGCGGCGCCGCCCGGCGCTGCCGACGCGCCATGACCTTGGGCACCGCCCGCCGCCGACCGCTCCCCCGCGGATGACCGCACGCGCCGCCGTCGGGCTGCCGTACTGGCGGCTCTCGGCCTATTACCTTTTTTACTTTGCCGCACTGGGCGCGCTGGTGCCCTACTGGGGCCTGTTTCTCCAATCCCGCGGCTTCGATGCCCTGGCCGTCGGCCAGTTGATGGCCATCCTGGCGATCACCAAAGTCATCGCCCCGATGCTCTGGGGCCACCTGGTCGACCGCTCCGGGCAGCGTATGCCCCTGGTGCGGCAAGCCTCACTGGGGGCGATCCTGGTGTTCGGTGTCGTGTTCATCGCCGACGGCTTCTGGGCCATGGCGGTGGCCATGACCCTGTTCAGCTTTTTCTGGAATGCCTCGCTGCCGCAGGTGGAGGCGGTCACCTTCAATCACCTGGGTGCGCGGGTCTCGCGCTACGCCCTGGTGCGGGTCTGGGGGTCGGTCGGGTTCATTCTGGTCGTCGGCGTGCTGGGGTTCCAACTGGAACAGGCGCCGCTGTCCATCGTGCCGGTGTGGATCCTGACACTGTACGTCGGGGTCTGGATCAGTTCGCTGTGGATACCGGATTGCCCATCGGCCACGACCAGCGGCCCGGCGCCCTCGCTGCGTGGGCTGCTGCGTCGGCCCGAGGTGCTAGCCTTCCTGGCGGCCTGTTTCCTGATGCAGTTGAGTCACGGCACCTATTACGCCTTCTACTCCATTCATCTCAAGGAGGCCGGTTATTCGACCGGTGCGGTCGGTGCCCTCTGGATGCTGGGGGTGGGGGCGGAAGTGCTGGTCTTTCTGGTCATGCACCGGCTGCTGGAACGCTTTGGGGCGCGCCGGGTGTTGATCGTGAGTCTTGCCCTGGCGGTTGTCCGGTGGCTGTTGATCGGAGCCTGTGTTGAGTTCGTCGCCATCCAGGTGTTTGCCCAATGCCTGCATGCGGCCACATTTGGCACGTTTCATGCTTCAGCCATTCACATGGTGCATCACTACTTCCCTGGGCCGACCCAGGGGCGGGGCCAGGCCATCTACAACAGCCTGAGTTTTGGTGCCGGCGGCGCCCTCGGGAGCCTGGTCGGCGGCCTGCTGTGGACCACGCCCGGGCCCTTCGCCGCCTTCGGCGTCGGGGCCGCCGCCGCGGCGATCGGACTCTGGGCCGTGTGGCGCTGGGTGGATCTCGGGCATCGGTACTGATCGCGCCTGCTCCGGCCTTCAGTCGGCGATTGGCGATAGCCGTTTTCCCGATTTGAGACCTGATTCGCCTCTTGCGTTGCCGTCTCCATGTCGTAATATGCGCCGAGCGACAGACCGACAATGAAGTTTGTTAATCTCGTTAATGCTATCTGTCAATCATAGGGCCGTTACCGGAGAGTGTGCCCGCTGGGCTGAGACTGGTCTCGCCCGTGCAGCGGCCCACCGGAAACTGGCTCAGCGGCATACATTGTCTTATTATCAAGCAACTTACACCATCATGTCAGACTCCAGAACCTATCCGATCCTCCCCGGCCGCCGCTATCCGCCGGGTGCCACGGTCGAAGAAACTGGCGTGAACTTCTCGGTCTACAGCCGCCATGCGGTCGGGGCCGAACTGCTGCTCTATGCCGGTGCGGACAGTGACCAGCCCTTTCAGGTGATCCGTCTCGACCCGGAGAACAATCACAGCTTCTTCTCCTGGCATGTCCTGGTCGTCGATCTGCCGCCGGGGACGCACTACACCTGGCGCATGGATGGACCCCATGACCCGCGCGGACACGGCTGGTGCTTCGATCCCGGTATCGAACTCCTGGACCCCTGGGCGCGCGCCGTCAACGTGTCCAACTGGGACCGCTGGCGCCGCCAGACCGAAGGAGTTCAGCCGCACGACTCGCCGCGCGCCGCGGTGCTCGCCGATGAGTACCACTGGTGCGGGGATACGCCCATCCGCGTGTCCTCGGAGCAGATGATCATCTACGAAATGCACGTGGGCGGTTTCACCCGGCACCCGTCGTCCGGCGTGCAGCATCCCGGCACTTTCGCCGGGCTGATCGAGAAGGTGCCGTACTTGCAGGATTTGGGTGTCACCCATGTCGAACTGATGCCGGTGATGGCCTTCGACGAGCAGGACGTGCCGGAGGCGGTCTGGGCCTCGGGCTTGCGCAACTATTGGGGTTACAGCAGCTTCGGCTTCTTCTCGCCGCACCCCGGCTATTGCGTGACCCCGGAGCAAGGCAGTCACCGGCGCGAGTTCAGAGACATGGTGCGCACCCTGCACCAGGCCGGTATCGGGGTCATCCTGGACGTGGTCTTCAACCACACCTGCGAGGGCAACGGGCGCGGCCCGACGCTGTCTTTCAAGGGGTTCGGCAACGAGACCTTCTACTGTCTCGATCAGCTCGACAAGACCATCTATCTGGACTTCACCGGCTGCGGCAACACCGTCAGCGCCAACCACCCCTTCGTCGCGCGCTACATCCTGGACTGCCTGGAGTACTGGGTGCGCGAGATGCATGTGGACGGCTTCCGTTTCGACCTGGCGAGCGCCATGGCGCGCGACGCCAACGGCCATCCCATGGAACACCCGCCGGTGCTCTGGGGGATCGAGCTCTCGGACACCCTGGCGGCCAGCAAGATCATCGCCGAGGCCTGGGACGCGGCCGGGCTCTACCAGGTCGGCTCATTTCCCGGCTATCGCTGGATGGAATGGAACGGCCGTTACCGCGACAGCATCCGCCGGTTCGTGCGCGGCGACACCGGCATGATCCCGGAAGTGGCGACGCGGCTCGCGGGCAGCAGCGATCTCTACGGGGCCAACCTGCGCCAGCCGATCAACAGCATCAACTTCGTCACCTGTCACGACGGCTTCACCCTGTGGGATCTGGTCTCCCACCACACCAAGCGCAATATCGCCAACCGAGAGGGCAACCGCGACGGCAACAACGACAACCTGAGCTGGAACTGCGGCATCGAAGGCGAGACCACGGACGCCGAGGTCCTGGCCCTGCGGCGGCGTCAGGCCAAGAACCTGCTGACCCTGCTGTTCCTCAGCCAGGGCATCCCCATGTTGCTGGCCGGCGACGAAGTGCTGCGCGGCCAATCGGGCAACAACAACGCCTGGTGCCAGGACAACGCGCTCGGCTGGTTCGACTGGTCACTGGTCGAGACCAACCGCGAACACCTGCGCTTCGTGCGCGGCCTGATCGCCCTGCGCAAGCGCCACCCCAGCCTGCGCCGCCGCCGCTTCCTGGCCGGCCAGACCCGCAACGGCGCCGACATGGCCGACGTCACCTGGCACGGCACCCAGGTCGGCGCCCCGCCCTGGGATGACCGGACCGCCCAGACCCTGGCCTTCACCCTGGCCCCGGTCGAACCCGACGAGCCGCCCCTGTACATCGCCATCAACATGGCCGCCGCCGCCCAGCGCTTCGAACTGCCGGCGCTGCCGGGACGCCTCTGGCACAGCGCACTCGACACCGGCGGCGCTTCACCGCTGGACGTCACCCGGCCCGAAGACCAGATCGCGCTCGAACCCGGGCCGCTGGTGCTGCGCTCGCGTAGTGTCGTTGTGCTGGAGAGCCGGCCGAACCGGGGGTATAGCCTGCGGAACTGATCTTCAGGGAGATCTTTGGGCAGGCAGACCCTTGGGTAGGGGCGGGTTTGAAACCCGCCCCCGACGTCCGCTTATCACGTTCGCCGTCGATAACGGTGAAAAAATAACCGGCCCAGCCGTAGGTCGGGTTAGCGCAGAGTCACCCGACAGCGGGCTGGCCTTGTGCCACTTGTTTTTGATACGCCGGCAATCCCCCCGTGGGAGCGGCCTCCGGCCGCGATGAGACGCGCCGGATGCCGCCGCCCCTCCCCAACCCGCCAATCGCTGTCTGATCGGGAATCATTCGCCACGGAAGAACACGGAAGAACACGGAAGGACACGGACAATAGACGCATTTCCGTATCTTTCCGTGTTCCTGTGTGTCTATCCGCGGGCCTTGATCAGCGATCCGGCCGGCCGCGATCGGTTCGCATCGTCGACTCGACGGTAAGACCGCGATCTGTGGGGTCTGCTGCGCGGACCAACGACCGTGAAGAGCGCGCGATGGCTGGGACCATACTTAAGAGCGACGCCCGAACGTCGGTCAGACGGGGATATCGGCTCATCGTAGGCCGCGGTTGGCCCCGGCTGTAGAAGCGGCTTCCAGCCGCTTCGCACGACGAGAGGGCGTGTTAACACGGAGCAGTCGCCAAAATCACCAAAACGTGACATTGATCACGGTTTGATGATTTTTCCGAACTTATACTTGAGCCGGCCTTTCTGTCGCCGTCGATGCGTTTGCGGGCCTAAGGTGGGGGTGATTGGTCTTGGTCACTGTTCCGGCAAGCGATGCTCAATTGGAGTCCAAGGCTTCAGCCTTGGATCGGTAGGCTAAGGCTGAAGCCTTGGGCTTCAGTTGGCAGACGTAGCGGGTGGCCGGAATATGACCAAGGTCGCGGTGTCAGGGAGCGTGTCGCTCTGCGACACGGACGGTGGGTAGGATTTTTTGGTGTTAGACTGCATACAGTCTAACATCCAAACATCCTAGTGCAATGTAGAACAGGCGTCAAAATACGTACTGCGTCTAGCAAACACCGAAACCAATAGGACGTGGAGAAATATAATGAGACATGTATCACTTATCGCATTAGCACTGTTAGTTTTGTCAAGCAATTCAAATGCCTGCGAAATTGTCGAGGCATTTGGTGGTTCCGGTAATAAAACCGGGTGGAAATGTTTAGGGGTTGCACTTGATACAAATGACATGCCTATCCGGTTGTCTCAGGTAACCCCAAGGGGTAGTGGTTCAGCCTTACCGTCGGCCTTCCCCGTCTTCGGACACTGGGCCTCGTTCATCGGTTCGTCTCCTTCTCGGGTGTCGATGTCTGATGATCGTTAGAAC
>NZ_CAIZIZ010000428.1 GCF_903933125.1 uncultured Lamprocystis sp.
AGGATTAACAAGATTTACAAGATGTTATTCTTTTTCAATCTTGTAAATCTTGTTAATCCTGTTAATCCTGTCAAGAAATTTTGGAACTGGTCAGGGTCGCGGCCGGAACCATGATCAAGGCCGGGAGCGCGGATGCGTCGGTGAAGGATCAAACCCATGAACCTCATAAAAATGCCGCGCCGAATCGGACAGGGCGTGGACCATCAGCGCTTTGACTCCCACCAGTTGCGCCACCGTGGCCGTGCGGAAAATGGCGTCGCGCAGCAGTGCCTTGCCGATGCCGTGGCGCTGCCACGCACGATCGATCGCCAAGCGCCCGAGCAGCATGACGGGAATCGGATTTGGCATATTGCGCCGGATACGTCCGGGCGCCAGTTCGCTGCATATTGAACCGGTCGCCAGACTGTAGTACCCGATAACATGATCATCGTTACACACCACATAGGTCCGCGACGCGCCGCGTCCTTCTTTGCGCAGGGCATGGGTTTTCAGCCAGTAGTCGAGGGTCGGTTCACCGCTCTCAAAGGTCGTCAGGTCATGCGTCGCCGCGAGGGGCGCCGGAGCCGTCCAGGTGCCAACCGTTGGCAAGTCAGGTCTCCCAGGGCGCTGTGGTTGCCAACAAGGCGCGCAGTCGGGGATTGTCGGCAGGCGGTGCGTCCAGCAATGCCTGAAACGTCGCAAACTTCTCAGCGCCAAGAACAAATACACGCTGGTCCAGCAACACGTCCTCGGCCTCACGGCAAGCCGTCTCCAGCATGAAGTCCGAGCGGGTCTTTCCTAAGATCTCGGCCGCCTGGTCGATCAGATCACGCTGGTTACGTTGGGCGCGAATGTTGATATTGATGCCCCGCGTCTGGCCGCTGGCCTCCTGGGATTTTGGGGATGGCATGAAGCGCTCCTTAGGGTGTGTTGCCTGGATGCATTAGGTTTAGCTGAGTGTGCGCACGTTGTCAATACGTCTGCTTTGGAGAGGCATTTGCGCTTTTTCTTCATCTGTGAAAATCTGTGTCATCTGTGGATAAATCCGAATGGCCGCTTTGGCCGGCACGGCGATGAATACCGCCGCGGAGATCGCGCTGCAACTCCGCTAAGCGACACTGTGGAGACCAGCCGAGGAACCGAAACCCTCACCGCAGTTCGATCCGTATTCGCTGATGCCCGGAAGCGATGCTCATGGCAAATAGGGAATCAGCCCACGCCGAAAGGCTTCCTCTTGCACCTCGCGGGGAGCGTGCCGGGCGTCTACGATAAAACCGTTCACCTTGATCAGCCAAGCCACTGGGTTATCCGCGAGTCGGCTCGGCAGGCTCCACTGAGGATCGGCCTGCCCCGAGTTCAGCAAGTTCAGGATCGCTGTCGATTTCGCCGAGCCGGTGCTCGCGCTCAGACCGAAATGCGAGCACAACTCATCCGCCCGCATGTACGGTGTCTGACTGCTGTCGAACAGGAAGTTGACCCGACCCATCGCGTAAACGATCCCGCAAGCCCAGGTGTTGGCTTTACCCGTGGCCAGTGGTGAGGGGCGTTTGCGGCACAATTTCGCCGTAAGGCGTCGACAGAGATCACGATACTCTTCGGTCAAATGCTGCTCACAGCATTGATCAGTGAATGCGACGATCGCATCGTAGCGACCTTGGAGCGCCGTCGGCACCCGCTCCAATCGATCACCCGCCCCGTCGTCTGTCATGTCTGCTTACCTCGGTGTACTGGTCTTGGACGCCGGCCGTCCATGCGGAAAGCCGGTCTTGTTACTGACGCGCGGCTTCAGGTTATCCTGATCGAGTCTTCGTTCCTGTAGGGGCGGGTTTGAAACCCGCCCCTACAGGTACTGGCGCGTTCCATCTTATCTTGCGGGTCCGTGCTCGCTGCGAGGTACCATCCATGGCACTGGATTCCGGCATCCTGCCGGAATGACGAGGGCGGCTTTCCCGCAGCTGTAGGCGGAACGTGGTACTACGTCCGGTGATCACGTTCGACGGCTATAGAGCAGCATCGAACTCAACGCTGACCGCCGGCTGCTATTTCCGGGTCGACGGCCCCGCGACAGCACCGGCCAGCCGGTCGGCGATCACTTCCAGGCCGTGCCAGGGATCGCCAGGTCCAAGTCCTTTGATGGCCCGGTCGATGCGGGCGCAGGCTTGCAGCAGCCCGCGCAGGAGGCCCGGCTGGAGCCGCGCGAGTGCGCGCTCGACCCCGTCCTGGCGCGGTCGCGGGACGCGATGAGCGGCGAAGACCGCTGCCGCAGAGCCGGTCCGCGCCTTGGCACCGGCGGCTTCCGCCAGCATCCGCAGATCGCGCGCCAGAACCCACAGCACCAGCATCTCCGCCACGCCCTCGGCCCGCAACACCGCGAGCACCCGGTGGACCCGCACCCGATCGCCCGCGACCGCGGCATCGGTCAACGCAAAGAGGTCGAAGCGCGCACTGTCCGCCAGGGTCCCCAGGAGGTCCTCCAGGGGCAGGGGGCCGGGGTCACGCAGCAGCCGCAGTTTTTCGATTTCCTGCACCGCGGCCATCAGGTTGCCCTCGACCCGCTCCGCCAGCAATTCAGCCGCTCCCGGCTCCGGTACGAATCCTGCGGCCGTGAGCCGCTGACTCAGCCACTGAGCCAGTTCCCGTCCCTTGAGCGGCCACACCTGAACCACCGCGCCAACGGCATCCAGTGATTTGACCCATTGGTTTTCCAGCTCCTTGCGTTCCAGTCCGGGTGCGGTCACCAGCAGGAGGTTGTCGGGACAGGGCCGCGCGCAGTAGGCGCGTAGCGCGGCGCTGCCGTCCTTGCCGATCTTGCCGCTGCTCAACCGCAGGTCGATCAATTTACGCTGACTGAACAGCGACATGGCGCTCGCGCTCGCGCCCAGTGCGCCCCAGTCGAATTGCGCATCCTGGTCGAGCACCTCGCGTTCGTCGAAACCCGCGGTCCGCGCGGCGGTGCGGATCAGGCGCGCGGCCTCGCCGAGCTGAAAGGGCTCATCGCCGCAGATCAGATAGACCGGGGACAAGCCGCGCGCGAGGTGTTCCGGGAGTTGGGTGAAACGCAAGCGCATGGTCGTTCAGCGCAGGGTGGTGCGCAGGCGCATCAGGATGCGGTCCGCGGCATCGCTGGCGAAATCCTGGTAGATCTGCTCCTCCTCGAGCTGCTTGCCCAGCACTTCCACGTCCGGGTTGTCGAAGGTGCGCGAGAGATCCAGGGTTTGTTGCGGCGCCCGTGTTGTTCCGTCGGCCGACACCGCGTCATAGGAGACCAGAAACCGTAGGTCATAAGCCAGGACCTTGCCGCTGAAGTCGGTGGCAACTACCCGCGACGAGCGCCCTTCCGAAAGGATACGCACGATGAGCTTGGCCTCGGCGGGGGTGGCGGCCAGGGCGAGTGCGCTGCCGGAGAGTTGATCCTCGATCGCCCGCTTGACCTGTGAACCGCCGCCCGCCTGGATGTACAGCAGCGACAGCGTCTCCGGAAGGTCCAGGGTGCCGCGCAGCCGAAATCCGCAGCCGGTCAGCAGCGCCAGCGTTAGACCGGGCAGCGCCGCCGTGAATGCGCGCCTGCTGATCATGGCACTCAGCCCGTCACCACGTTCACCAGCTTACCGGGCACCACGATGACCTTGCGGACCGGGGCGGTGTCCGTGAACCGGCGCACGCACTCGGCGGCGCGCGCGGCGGCCTCGACCGTGGCCCGATCCGCCGCGGTCGGCACCGTCACTTTGCCGCGGACCTTGCCGTTGACCTGCACCACATAATCGACGCTGTCCTGTTTGAGCGCGGATTCATCGACCGCCGGCCAGGGGGCGTTCAGGATGTCCTCGCCGAAGCCGAGTTCGCGCCACAGATGGTGGGTGACATGGGGCGCGATCGGGGCCAGGAGACGCAGACAGATGCTGACGCCCTCGCGCAGCACCGCCGCTGCAGCCGGGGAGTCATCCAGCTTGTAGAGCGCATTGACCATCGTCATGCAGCCGGAGACCACGGTGTTGTACTGCTGGCGCTCATAGTCGAAGCGTGATTTCTTGAGCGCGGCATGGACCTCGCGGCGGGCGACGGCGGCCCCTGCCTCCTGGCTCAAGTCCAGGTTCTGCGCCGTACCGGCCCCCATGATAGGCCCGGCATTGACCGTTGCCAGCGTCCACAGGCGCTTGATGAAGCGGAAGGCACCCTCCACGCCGTCGTCGTTCCACTCCAGCGACTGATCCGGCGGCGAGGTGAACATCGTATAGAGCCGCACCGTATCGGCCCCGTAACGTTCGATCAGTGACTCCGGGTCCACCCCGTTGTTCTTGGACTTGGACATCTTCTCAATGCCGCCGAAGGTCACGGGCAGGCCGTCCGCCGCGAGCACGGCGTGCAGCAGCTTGCCTTTCTCATCGCGGGTGACCCTGACCTCGGCCGGATTGAACCAGTCCTTGCGGCCGTCCGCGCCGTCGCGGTACCAGGTTTCGGCGATGACCATGCCTTGGGTGAGCAGGCGCGTGAAAGGCTCGTCGCAGTCGACCAAGCCCTCGTCACGCATCAGTTTGTGGAAGAAGCGGGCATAGAGCAGATGGAGCACCGCATGCTCGATGCCGCCCACATACTGATCCACCGGCAGCCAGTAGCGGGCGCGCTCATCCAGCATGGCGGTGGTGCAGTCGGGGGAGCAGAAGCGGGCGTAGTACCAGCTCGACTCGAAGAAGGTATCGAAGGTGTCGGTTTCTCGACTCTCCCCGCTGGGGAGATTCGAGAATGAGGGCATTCGCTTCAGGGGCGAGCCGGAGCCGTCGACGACGACGTCCTCGGGGAGGCGGACAGGGAGGTCGGTCTCTGCGCGCACGCCGCCGTCGGCGGTGTGGACGACCGGGATCGGGCAGCCCCAGTAGCGCTGGCGGGAGACGCCCCAGTCGCGCAGCCTGAAGTGGACGCGCTTCTCGCCCTTGCCGCGCTCGGCCAGCCAGTTCGCGACGGCGTCAACGGCTTGCGCCGAGGTCAGGCCGTCGAATGGGCCGGAGTTGCGCAGGACGCCCTTCTCCACATAGGCGCAGGTCGCGATGTCGCAGGGGCTGTCGTCCGCCGAATAAATGACCTGACGTTTGGGGATATCGTATTTTTCGGCGAACTCCCAATCGCGCTGATCGTGTCCAGGCACCGCCATCACCGCCCCGGTGCCGTAGCCCATGAGCACGAAATTGGCGGCGAAGACCGGCACGGCTTCACCGGTGATGGGATGCAGGGCGTCGATCCCGAGCCGATGACCCTTCTTTTCCATGGTCTCGATCTCGGCCTCCGAGACCCCGCCTTGGCGGCACTCTTCGATGAAGGCGGCCAGGTCAGGGTTGGTCTCGGCGGCGCGTCGGGCCAGCGGGTGCTCGGCGGCCACGGCCATGTAGGTGACGCCCATCAGGGTGTCCGGGCGGGTAGTGTAGATGCCCAGTACCTCATCTGAGCCGGCAATCCCGAATTCCATGTAGACCCCCTCGGACCGGCCGATCCAGTTGCGCTGCATGGTGCGCACCTGATCGGGCCAGCCGCTGAGCCCGTCCAAGGCGTCGAGCAACTCCTGGGCATAGTCGGTGATGCGCACCGACCACTGTTCGATCTCGCGCTTTTCCACCGGGGCGCCGGAGCGCCAACCCTTACCGTCGATCACCTGCTCGTTGGCCAGCACCGTCTGATCGACCGGATCCCAGTTGACCAGCGCGGTCGCCCGGTAGGCCAGACCCTTCTCCATCAAGCGGGTGAAGAGCCACTGCTCCCAGCGGTAATAGTCCGGATCGCAGGTCGCCAGTTCGCGCTCCCAGTCGTAGCCGAACCCCAGGCTCTGCAATTGGCCTTTCATGTAGGCGACGTTGCTGCGGGTCCACTGCGAGGGCGGGATGCCGTGCTTGATCGCCGCGTTCTCCGCCGGCAGGCCGAAGGCATCCCAGCCCATCGGCTGGAGTACGTTCTTGCCCTGCATCCGCTGATAGCGGGCGATCACGTCGCCGATGGTGTAGTTGCGCACATGGCCCATGTGCAGCCGGCCGGACGGGTAGGGAAACATCGCCAGACAATAGAACTTCTCGCGCGCCGGATCTTCCACCGCCTTGAAGCTCTGGCGCGTGTTCCAGAACGTCTGGGCCGCGCTCTCGACGGCGCGCGGATCATAGTCATGCGGCATGGGCGGTCGCTGCTGTTCAGGCATTGAAGGCCTCCAATCCGGACAGGCGCAGCCGATGGTCGTGCGCGCGCGGCTGGCGCGGCGGCTTGTCGGCCACCGCGGCGGCGATGGCGCGGATGTGCGCCGGGGTGCTGCCGCAGCAGCCGCCGACAATGTTGACGAAGCCGGAGTCGACCCACTCGGCGATGTGCGCGGCCATCTGCTCCGGCGTCATGTCGTACTCGCCCATTTCATTCGGCAGGCCAGCATTGGGGTGGAAAGAGGTACAGAACTCGGCCACCCGCGCCAGGTCCTCAACATGCGGCCGCAGCGCATCCGGCCCGAGCGCGCAATTGAGCCCGATCGACAGGGGTCGGACATGGCGCAGGCTGTTGTAGAAGGCCTCCACCGTTTGGCCCGACAGAGTACGGCCGGAGGCGTCGGTGATGGTGCCGGAGATCATCACCGGCAGCACCAGACCGTCTTCCTCGAAGACCTGATCCACCGCGAAGGCCGCCGCCTTGGCGTTCAGGGTGTCGAAGATGGTCTCGATCAGGATAGCGTCCACCCGCCCGGCGATCAGGGCGCGGGTCGCCTCGGCATAGATGGTCACCAGTTCGTCGAAATGGGTGTTGCGGGCGCCCGGATCGTTCACCTCCGGTGAGATACTGGCCGTCTTGCTGGTCGGGCCGAGCACCCCGGCGACAAAGCGCGGTTTGGCCGGATTCAGTGCCGTGAAGCGGTCCGCACAGTCCCGCGCGAGCAATGCGGCGGCCGTGTCGATCTCGGCGGCATAGTCCTGCAGCCCGTAATCCGCCTGGGACAGCCGATTGCCGTTGAAGGTGTTGGTCTCCAGAATGTCGGCCCCGGCCTCCAGGTACTGCTCGTGGATTTCGCGGATCACCGCGGGTTTGGTCAGCACCAGCAGATCATTGTTTCCTTTCAGATCCGACGGCCAGTCCTGGAAGCGTTCGCCCCGATAGTCCGCCTCCTCGAGCCGGTAACGCTGGATCATGGTGCCCATGGCGCCATCAAGGATCAGGATGCGCTCGTGCAGCAATTGGGCGAGTCGGGAGGATGGCTGGGCCTGGTTTGGCATGGTTGATTCCGCCTGAGGTTACTGAGCGCGCACCTGGCCGGTGCGGCGATGCATCAGTATAACCGCGCCGGCCCGTTCAGTTGGTGTCGGATCGGCCGGCTGGGGGGGGCGGTCGCTGAAGCAACCGAAGCGCCTCGCGGTCGGCTGTCGACGATCAAGGTCGTCCGCCAATACACCCGCAGTTCCTTGATTGCCATCGCCGGGGTCTCTCAGCCCAGCCGTTCGATCCCACGCGTGGTCTTGATTTCGCGCATATCAGGCTGATCTGCCGCAGAACGAACCTGTTCCGCAATCCACCCTCAAATCGGTGTCTGCGATGGATGATCAAACGCCCCCGCTCATCGACCGTATCGCCCTGGTGACCGGTGCCAACTCCGGGCTGGGTCGGGCGGTCGCGGAGGCGCTGGCGGGGCAGGGCGCGACGGTGCTCATGGTGTGCCGTAATGCCGCGCGCGACGGGATTATGGCCGCGACGGGCAATCCGCACATACAGCTCTTTGTTGCGGACCTGGCCTCCCAAGCGGCCATTCGCGGCTTGGCCGCGCAGGTACGGGAGCGATTCGACCGGCTGCACCTGCTGATAAACAACGTCGGCACCGCCTTCCCGGCCCGGCGGCTCAGCCCGGACGGCATCGAGATGGCCCTGGCCGTCAATCATCTGGCGCCGTTCCTGCTCACTAATCTGTTGCTCGATCCCCTGCGTGGCGCCGCGCCCGCGCGTATCGTCAACGTGGGGACGCGCATCAACACGGCGATGGATTTCAGCGATCTGAACTGGGAGCGGCGACCGTACCGGCTGATGCAGGCCTACGGACAATCCAAGCTCGGTAACCTCCACTTCACCTTCGAGTTAGCGCGGCGCCTCGCCGGGAGCGGGGTGACGGCCAACTGCTGTTTCCCCGGTGTGTTCCGCTCCAATCTGGGCGGGACGGACGGCGCCCAAGGGTGGTTCTGGCGGGTGGTCGACCGCTTGGTCGGCTGGGCCTTACCGACCCCCGAACAGGCTGCACGACGCGTGCTCTATCTGGCCACCGACCCCGCGATGGCCGGCATCACAGGCGGCTATTACAGCGACCGTAAACCCATACCGGCCCCCGCCCAGTCCCAGGACGCCGCCGCCAATCAGCGGTTGTGGGAGATCAGCGCGGGGTTCACGCGTCTGGCCTAAAGGCTACCGAGCAGAGGCGGATAAGCGCAGCGCACTCTGAGATGCTCCCGCATTGGCGGCACCGATGCTCCCCCGGCTATGATCCCCACCAGCGGGGGCCAACCGGCCGCCGCGCCACGAGGACAGACCCATGGCCGAACAACTCATGCTGTTGCCGAATGCAGACCCGGCGCGAATGCGCCTGCTGCGGCTGCCGCGCGACCTGGGCAGCACTGAAGCTTATCGCCTGGTGACCGGGCTGATCGCCGCCCTGGAGTCGGCGCGCGCGCCGGGGGCCGGGCGGGTGCCGGTGGAGGATGTGATCGATGCCTTGGAGGAGCGCGGCTTCGAGGTGCTGGAGGTCATTTTGGGGCCGACCCTGGACTGAGCGCGCGCGCCGCCGATGCGTATCCATCTGATTTGCGTCGGGCGCCGGATGCCCGACTGGGTGGAGGCCGGCTATCAGGAGTATGCCCGACGCCTGCCCCCGGAGTGCGCGCTGCATCTGATCGAGGTGGACCCGCTGCATCGGGGCAAGACCGGCGGTGCGGAGTTGGCCCGGCAGGATGAGGCCGCGCGTCTGCTCAAGTCGATTCCCAAGGGTGCCGGGGTGGTCGCGTTGGATGGGCGTGGCCAGGGCTGGAGCACCGAGGATTTGGCCCGCCAGTTGGCTGGATGGCTGGGCGGCGGGCGGGATCAGGCGCTGCTGGTGGGTGGGCCCGATGGGTTGGCCCCGGCCTGTCTGGAGCGCGCGGATCAGTGTTGGTCGTTGTCGCGCCTCACCTTTCCGCACCCACTGGTGCGGGTGATCCTGGCCGAACAGGTTTACCGGGCCTGGAGTTTGCTCAAGGGGCATCCTTACCATCGGGGTTGAGATGCGGCGGTTTGGTGGGTGCCTTGCGGTTTGGCGCTGGTCCGCGCTGCGGACCGGCCGATCTTCATCCCGGTGGTTTGGCCGACTGCAAGGTTGTTGGTCCGCGCAGCGGACCCTACGGGCTTCGCGCAGAACGCGGCGGAGTTCTTTATCGCTCTGTATACTCATCGAAATCCCGCCGCCCGCGACTGTTCGGTAGACAAGTTAAGTTGATGATGTCCGACGCTGATCCCCAGATTTATCTTGCCTCCCGTTCACCACGCCGACGCGAGCTCCTGACCCAGATCGGGGTGCGGTTCGCGGTGGTGGAGGCCGAGGTCGACGAGACCCGCCACCCCGGCGAGCACCCGGAGGATTATGTGCTGCGTGTGGCCCTGGAGAAGGCGCGGCAGGCGTACGCGGCCCTTCCGCCGGGCGACGCCCGCCCGGTGCTGGGCGCGGATACTACGGTCGTGGTGGGGGAGCACATCCTGGGCAAGCCCGCGACCCTGGAGGACTGTCTGGCGATGATGCAGGCCCTGTCCGGGCGCTCGCATCGGGTGTTGACCGCGGTCGCGCTGATTGCGCCGGACGGGGAGCGGACCGATCTGTCCGAGAGCCGGGTGACCTTCCGGTCGCTCACACAGGACGAGTGCCTGCGTTATTGGCTCACCGGCGAGCCCCAGGACAAGGCCGGAGGCTACGGCATCCAGGGTCTGGGCGCGCTCTTCATCGCCGGTCTCAACGGCAGTTATTCCGGTGTCATGGGGTTGCCGCTGTTCGAGACCGGGCGGCTGCTGGGGCAGGCCGGGATCGAACTCATTCCCAACACGGCCGTCCGGGCGTCCGTTCCGACCGCGCAGGTTCCCACCGAGACGACCCCATGAGCGAAGAAATCCTGATCAATGTCACCCCGCCGGAGACCCGGGTCGCCGTGGTGGAGAACGGTGTGGTGCACGAGATCATCATCGAGCGCGCCGAACGCTGCGGTCTGGTGGGCAATGTCTACAAAGGTCGGGTGGTGCGGGTGCTGCCGGGGATGCAGGCCGCGTTCATCGAGATCGGTCTGGATCGCGCGGCCTTCCTGCACGCGTCCGACATTATCGGTGCCGAGGGCGAGCCGCGCGGCGAACATATCAACGAGCTGGTCCACGAGGGTGACGAGATGGTGGTGCAGGTGGTCAAGGATCCCTTGGGCACCAAGGGCGCGCGCCTGACGACCAATATCTCGGTGGCCTCGCGCTATCTGGTGTGCATGCCCGCGCTCTCCAGCACCGGGGTGTCCCAGAAGATCGAGGACGAGGAAGAGCGCCGCCGCCTGCGCGATATCCTGGCGCGCTATGTGGAGGCGCATCCGGGCCAGGGCGGTTTCATTGCCCGCACGGCCGCGGAGGGAGTCGTCGAGGAGGCGCTGGTGAAGGACATGGAGTTCCTCGCCAAGCTGTGGCGCGGGGTGCGGGAGCGGTGTCTCCAGGCCACCCAGATCGGACTCATCCATGACGATCTGCCGCTGGCCCTGCGTGCGCTGCGCGATCTGGTCACTCCGGAGGTGGAGCGGGTGCGCATCGACTCACGCGCCATGGTCGAGAAAGCGATCCCCTTCGCCGCCAAGTACATCCCGGAGATCAAGGACCGCATCGAGCAGTATCAGGGCGAGCGCCCGCTGTTCGACCTCTACGGGGTGGAGGAGGAGATCAAAAAAGCCCTGCTGCGTAAGGTGAGTCTGAAATCCGGCGGTCATCTGGTGATCGATCAGACCGAGGCCATGACGACGATCGATGTCAACACCGGCGCCTTCGTCGGGCATCGCAATCTGGAAGAGACCATCTTCAAGACCAACCTGGAAGCGGCCCAGGCGATCTGCCGTCAATTGCGGCTGCGCAACCTGGGCGGCATTATCATCATCGATTTCATCGATATGACCGAGGAAGAGCATAAGCGCCAGGTCATGCGGGCGCTGGAGAAGGCGCTGGCGCGCGATCACGCCAAGACCCACATCACCGAGGTCTCGTCGCTGGGGCTGGTGGAGATGACTCGCAAGCGCACCCGCGAGTCACTGGAGCATGTGCTGTGCGAGCCCTGCCCCTGCTGCGGTGGACGCGGTTCGGTCAAGACCGCCGAGACCACCTGCTATGAGATTTTTCGGGAGATCTTGCGCGAATCGCGCCAGTTCGAGGTCGAAACCCTGCTGGTCCTGGCCTCGCAGGAAGTCGTGGACCGGATGCTGGACGAGGAGTCCGCCCATCTGGCCGAGCTGGAGGAGTTCATCGGCAGACCCATCCGGCTGCAGGCCGAGGCGCTCTATTCTCAGGAGCAATATGATATCGTGTTGATTTAGAATGGTAAAATTGCCATAGAGGACACAGAGAGCAAGAGTGTGGAAGCTCGGCAGTTCCAAATTTGGGCGGCAGCAACCGGGGCCTTGATCGTCGTTCCGGCCACAAGAAAACCGGGGGTCGACGCTTACATGAAAGTCGCGCAGCGCGGCCCTGTGGGAGCGGCGTCCCGCCGCGACGGGGTCGGGCGCGTAGCCGCAGCGTTAGCGGTCACCGCGGCACCGCATCGCGGCGGGACGCCGCTCCCACGAGGTCCTGGCCGGACTTTCACGGTAAAGCCTCGACCAGTGCGCCACTTCCGGCCAGCGATGGCGGGGGAGATCGCAGTGCGTTGGATCTTTTGTCTCAGGCGCCTCGCCTGACCATGGCCGCAGACCTGAATCGCGACGCGCCCGCTTGGCCGCCCCGTGCCGGGACCTGGCCGCTCGGCTGGATTGAGGGCCTGGGCCTCGCGGCACTGGCATTGCGGCGCTGCCTTGGACTCTATCTGCGGATTCTGCTGGGGCGGGGACGCCTCGACCTGCCGGCCTTCGCCTGGTCGCTGCGCCAATCCGGGCTAACCATCTTACCGGCCATGACCCTGGTCGGGATCATCGTCGGCGCCATCCTGGGCCATCAGACCGAGTCGATTCTGGAGCGCTTCAACTTGCCCGGGCTGGTGCTGTTGTCGATCAACTATGCGCTGGTCATGGAGTTGGTGCCGATTCTGGTGGGGATCCTGGTGGCGGGCCGCGCCGGGGTGGCCCTGGCGGTGCGTCAGGCCGCGCTCTCGGTGCGGGGCGAGGTGGATGGATTGCTGATCACCGGGATCGACCCGCTGACCTACACCCTGGCCCCGGCGCTGCTGGCCATGCTGATCATGAGTTTCGCCTTTGCGGTGTGGGGCAGTCTGGTCACCTTTGCCGCGACCTTTTTGTGGCTGTGGCTGGTGGCGAATGTCCCGCCGGCGCTGTTTCTGGATTCACTTGCCGGCGCCCTGGGGCCCGGAGACCTGCTGGAAGCCATTCTCAAACCCATGCTCTTCGCGCTATTGATCGCGCTGATCGCCACGGTCAACGGCACGGCCGCGGGCCGGGATCCCCTGAACATCGGCGAGGCGGCCACCCGGACCATGATCGGCGCGGTCACCGTCATTCTCATCGCCGACCTGGCGATCATCCTGCTGGTGCGGCAGTGAGCGCGGCATTCGATCCGGACGCAACGGCGGACGTGCTCGCGGAACCGGTTCCCGAGTGGGCGCTGGAGCTGACCGACGTCTATCAACATGTCAGCGGGCACTGCGCCCTGGCGGATATTAACCTCCGGCTGCCGCGCGGGGCCTGGCTTCTGATCGTCGGCCCCAACGGCGCGGGCAAGAGTTTGCTGACGCGCCTGATCCTCGGCCTGGACGCGCCGTCCGCGGGGACGGTGCGCGTCCTGGGTCAGGATCTGCAGGGTCTGAGTGTCCGGGCCATGACCGCGTTGCGCGGGCAGATGGGCGCCGTGCTCCAGGGCGGCTCACTGCTGGAGCATCGCAGCGTGATCGAGAACCTGTTGCTGCCCCTGCGCGACCTGCCCGGCGGGCGGGCGCAGCAGGCACGCGCGGCGCGCCTGGTGATCGCCACGCTGCGCCTGGACGGATTGGAGAATCATCTGCCGCGCGATCTCTCACTGGGCCAGCGACGTCAGGTCGAATTGGCCCGCGCGCTGATCAGCGGGCCGAGCCTGCTGGTGTGGGATGGGCTTACCGACGGACTGGACCCGGCCGCCGCCATTGAGACGCTCCAAGTGCTGCGGGCGCAGCGCGAGATCCGCCGCCTGACCCTGATTGCCACCGACAACCGGGCGGACGCCCTGGGCGAGGCCTGTGACTGCATCGCGGTGTTGGAACGCGGCCACATGGCCTTTTACGGATCGCCGAGCGAACTCACGGCGGTTTTGCCCGAGCGGCTCGATCTGCGCTATATTTTGACGGGGCGGCCGTGACACAAAAAAAGCGACGCGAAGCCCCGATGGCTTCACGTCGCCTGCCTGAGCCTCACACCGGTCGTCGTTGATCAGGCGACGCGGTATGAGGTTTCACCCGGATGTGCCGGGTGCGCTGTCCTACCAGCGTTCGATGATGGCCGCGATGCCCTGGCCGCCGCCGATGCACATGGAGATCAGCCCATAACGCCCGCCGCTGCGCTGCAACTCATGCATGGCCTTGACGGTGACAATGGCCCCGGTGGCGCCGATGGGGTGGCCGAGCGAGATGCCGGACCCGTTCGGGTTGACCTTGTCCCCACCCAGTTTCAACTCACGGGTACAGGCCAGGGCCTGGGCGGCAAAGGCTTCGTTGAGCTCGATCACGTCCATGTCGGCGACCGACAGGCCGGTCTTGGCCAGCACTTGCTGCACCGCGGGGATGGGACCGATGCCCATGTGCTTGGGCTCGACACCGGCCAGGCTGTAGCCCACCAGCCGCGCCATCGGCTTGAGTCCGCGTGCCCGTGCGGTGGCGCCGTCCATCACGACCACGGCGGCCGCCGCGTCATTGATGCCCGATGCGTTGCCCGCGGTCACGGTGCCGTCGGGTTTGAAGGCGGTACGCAGCTTGGCCATGCCCTCCAGGCTCGCGTCGGCGCGCACGTGTTCGTCGATCTCGAACAGGGTGACGCCCTTGCGGGTCTTGAGCTCGACGGGGACGATCTGGTCTTTGAAGCGTCCGGCGGCCTGGGCGGCGGCGGCGCGTTGGTGCGACAGCACGGCCAGCGCGTCCTGGTCCGCCCGGTTGACCCCGTAGTGCGCGGCCACGTTCTCGGCGGTGATGCCCATGTGGATGGTATCGAACGGGTCGGTGAGTGCGCCGACCATCATGTCCATCATGGTGCCGTCACCCATGCGCTGACCCCAGCGGGCGGTGGCCAGGCCGTAGAGCCCGCGGGACATGCTCTCAGCGCCGCCGGCGACCGCGATCTGCAGGTCGCCGAGCAGGATCTGCTGGGCGGCGCAGACGATGGCCTGGAGGCCGGAGCCGCAGAGCCGGTTGAGGGTGAATGCCTGGCTCTCGTGGGGCAGACCGGCGGCGACGGAGGCTACCCGCGACAGATACATGTCCTTGGGTTCGGTGTGGATCACGTTGCCGAAGACGCAGGCCTGGAATTCGGCGGCGGGGACCCCGGAGCGGGCGATCGACTCGCGGATCACCAGAGCGGCGAGCTGCGTGGGCGGGACGTCCTTGAGGGCGCCGCCGTAGTCGCCGATCGCGGTGCGGACGCCGGAGAGCAGGGCGATTTCGGGATGACTCATGTTGTCTTCACTCCTCGATGTTGTTGGTGGTTTCTTGGTATTTCCGGTTGCCTGGCGAGGGCCGGTCTCGATCGTTCCATCCCCGCGGTCGGCCGGATGGGGTCACGGGACCAGACATCCTGCAAGAGGAGTCGGTTTCCTGCAAGTGCCTTGCGCATCCTACCCCTGGTTTTGCGGTCCCGGGGTGCCCACTGTCGGGCTTGCGCCGCGCCGGCCGCGGGCCGACGACCCGCATGCCGGACGCGTTCGCGGCGGTGATCCGCAGGCAAGCGTATTGAGCCTGATTTGACCCATGGGACAGGTTAAAATAAAGTCCCCCGAGTTGCCGTGCTCGATGCGGCGAATCAACCAACCGAAAGAGACCCTAAAATGTCTGATACCAAGAACCCATTTGGCGATTTTGAGACGATATTCAAACAGATGAAAATACCTGGCCTGGATATGGATGCGATGATGGCGGCTTACCGCAAGAACGTCGAGGCCGTGACCTCGGCGACGCGGGTCGCCAACGAGGGGATGCTGGCCCTGGTCAAGCGTCAGGCCGAGATCGTCAAGGACGCCCTGGAGCAGGTGCGCGTCGTCGGCACCGAGCTGTCCTCGGCCAAAGATGCCCAGGAACTTGCCGCGCGCCAGGCTGAAATTGCCAAGCAGACGTTCGACAAGGCCGCCGCCAACATGAAGGAACTGGCGGACATGATGACCAAGTCCAATACCGCGTCCCTGGAGATCATCCAGACGCGGATGAACGACGGTCTGGCTGAACTGCAGAGCCTGATGACGAAGCCCGGCGACAAGACGGGCGACAAGGCCTGATGCCGCTGCCGGGCGCGGTGGCGACACCCCGCCCGGCGTTGCGTGGCCTCGCGCGGTCGGCGGTCCGCACAGCGGACCCTACGGACGTAGG
>NZ_CAIZIZ010000429.1 GCF_903933125.1 uncultured Lamprocystis sp.
CCGACTGCGCATGCGCAGAAAGCCTGTTGGGTTGTAGGGGCGAATGAATTCGCCCCTAAACATCGGCAGACCCTGCCCCGAAAATCACCTAAGGTGATTTCCGGGAAACGATGTACCAACGTGTAGGGGCGACTTTAGTCGCCCCTAAGGCGATTTCCGTGAATAGGCATCCCGACAGCGCATGCGCAGAAAGCCTGTTGGGTTGTAGGGGCGAATGAATTCGCCCCTACACGACGGTAGATGCTTTCCCGAAAATCACCTAAAGCGACTCCAAAAGAACGTCGTCCCCGGTCTCTCGTGCGGATACAACATCCGGACTTCACCCCAGCCGTCCCCTGGACCGCCGAGCCCCGGCTCGCCGGTCCAGACCCAGGTTCGCCCTGAGTGATAGCCTTCTTACCTGATATCCGGACAGACCCTTGGTGTAGGGGCGGGTTTCAAACCCGCCCCTACGTCCGGTTATCACATCCGGCGGCTATCCGGCATCACGCCGGAACCAACCTGCGCGTCGGCGCCAGCCCACCCCAGAGAACCGAACACCATCTGCCAGCCCCCGGCCCACGCAAGCTTGCGAAACCAGCACGCCCGCGTGACCCGCGTCACAATTCCGGCACGCATCGGGGCCTGATCCGTCAAGCCAAGGAGGCAGGGATGCCACGATGCGTCTAATATCGACTCTGGCCCCAGCACACAGCAACTCAAGGAGGTGGGCGCGATGACCCCCGCTGACCAAGACCTAACCGTCGACCCCGCGACAACATGGCGCCATGTCCTGCTCGCCGTGACCGGCCTGACGCCACAGGTTGTCACCGAGACCATCTGCGCCCTCTGGCTGCGTAACCCGAGCCTGGTACCCACCGAGGTCCACCTCATCACCACCCTGCGCGGGGCCGAACATGCGCGCCTGAATCTGCTCTCCCCCGCCATCGACTGGCTGGGGCGGCTGCGCCGCGAATATAGCCTGCCGCCGATCCACTTCCCCGCCGAGCATATCCACGTCATTGCCGGCACCGATGGCATTGGGCTCGAGGATATCCGTACCCCCGACGACAACGTTTGCGCGGCCAATTTCATCACCGAGCAGGTGCGCCGTTTTGCTGCTGACGACGACTGCGCCTTGCATGTCTCCATCGCCGGTGGGCGCAAGACCATGGGCTATTTCGCCGGCTACGCCCTGTCACTGTTCGGACGCCCCCAGGATCGGCTGTCACACGTCCTAGTCTCGGCCCCGTTCGAGAGTCATCGTGACTTCTATTTTCCAACCCGGACCGAGTGTCCGATCCACATCAGCCAGGCCGGCAAGGACGTGGCTTACGACTGCCGCAACGCCAAGGTCGAACTCGCCTGGATTCCCTTCGTGCGGCTGCGCACCGCGCAACACCGCCCGCTGGTCGAAGGCAACGCACGGTTTTCGGACTGCGTGGGCGCGATCCAGGAAGCCCTGGCGGAACGTGAGTTAGTCATCGATCTGAAAACCCGACGGATCCGCGCCGGCGGCAAAACCATCAGCCTACCCCCGACCGAACTGGCATTTCTCTCCTGGTTCGCGCGACGGGCCAAGACCGGGCAGCCGCCCCTGCCGGGGATCACCGATAAGGATCCGCACGGACACGGCACCGCCTACCGACAGCACTTTGTAGACGAACTGAAAAAGATCGACCCACTGCTCGACGAGGGCGGCAAAACCCTTGGTGCCTTCGGGCTACGCGACGGCATGCTGCCTGACTACTTCAACACCAAGAACTCCAAGCTCAACAAGACCCTCAAGGACAAACTCGGCGCCTTGGCGGCGCGCCCCTACCTGATCTTGCAGGACACCGAGGCCTCCGGCTATGCCCTGGCCCTCGCGCCCGCCGCCATCCACTATGCCGCCGTGCCGGCGCCGCAGAACGACAACTGACGCAAGCTTGCGAAATGGGAACGGAACGCCTGCCCACGTTAGGATGCCAACCCAAGGGCAATCCATGCCTGCAACAGGGCCATCGACCACAAACGAGGAACCTGAACTGTGCCGATCTACCTTTGCACCTGCGGCACCAGCGCCGCCAAGAAACTGCCGCGCGAGCCGCGGTTCGACTCCACCTGGGTTGCGCATCATGGCGGCATCGATACCGCCGCAGCCGTCATTTATGAAACCTTCCAGTCTGCTCGCATGGACGACGAGACGGCACTGCGGCGCGACCTGTCCGCCGAAATCCACTCATTGGCGCGTATGGGCTTGACCGGCAAAGACACGGTGATCCTGTTCAGTTCCGAAACGCCTGACGGCCAAGCCTGTGCCGGTGCGGTAAAGCGCTATCTGGAGCATGCCCGACCCGGCATCCGTTGCAAAGTCGAGGTCATCGTCGGCCTGCAAGTCACCGACGCCCAGGCGTTTCGCACGGCCGGGGTACTCAACTTCACAAAAGCCATCCTGCGCGAGATCGACGCCAATGGCGCAGCACAATGCGTTCTCAACCCGACCGGGGGCTTCAAGAGCCTGGTGCCATACACGGTACTGATCGGAATGCTCAAAGGCGTCCCGGCCAAGTACATCTTCGAGCAGTCCAGCGCCTTGATTCCTCTGCCGGCCATGCCGGTGGAGTTTGCACGTTCGCGTCTCGAGCCGATTCGCCCGCTGCTGGAGCGTATTCAGCAAGAGTGCGCTATCCCCCAGGCGGATCTCGAAGCAGCCATGGCCTTCGACGAGCGCTCCGCGTTGGAGTCGCTGTTCGAGGACCAGGGCAACGGCCAGGTCAGTCTTTCACCGGTGGGCTTTCTGATCTGGGAAGAACTCGAACGCCCGTCGGCGTTGGTGCCCTATCTGTCGCGTCGTGCACTGGACGATCTGCTGAGAATACGCGCGATCGAAGGCTGCAAACCCGACGACTACATCGCACGCGTTGCGCGGTCGCGCGAACAACTGGAAGCCGGCAAGCACGAACCCTGGAGTCAGGGGCTGTTCTGGCTCAAACCGGGCCAGCATACCCGCGACCGCTATCTGGTCTCAGTGGAAAGCTGGCGCCTGTTGGTGTGGCGCATCGTCGATCACACCGAATACGACGCGATGCTCGATCAGAACCGTAAGGGCGATGCCGGGATTCGCCTGCTCGCCGAGCGGCGCGCGCAATACGCACCTTTCGTGCGTATGGAGTTGTACGAAGGCTGAGAGCAACCAAAGAAGAAGGAGCACGCCACATGGCTGAAGTAGTCGAAGCAACTTTCCGGATTGTCACCCCGATGTTCCTCGGCGGAGCAAATCAGAAAGTCGATGACGGTATCCGTCCGCCGTCCATCAAAGGGGCACTGCGGTTCTGGTGGCGGGCGTTACATTGGGGGCTATCGCTCCAAGCCACCGGCGGCTCGCCATCCAAGGCCCTTGAGCATCTTCATCGTTCGGAAGCGCGTCTGTTCGGCAGCGCCGCCGATGACAACGGCGCCGGACAAGGACGGTTTCTACTCAATGCACAGTATGCCGGGCGCGCACTCAAGACGAACGAACTGCCGCCAACCAGTGCTGGTCATCAATATTTGCTTGGCCAGGGGTTATATCACTTCAAACAAGGCTATTTGCGTTCCGCACTGGAACCAGGCGAGTTGCGCCTGCGGTTACTTTTCCGACCGGGGACGGATCACACAGATCGCGAATCCGTCGCCCGCGCCCTGCTTGCGCTTGGCCTCCTTGGCGGACTCGGAAGTCGCGGTCGAAAGGGCTTTGGTTCCTTAGCTCTTCAAGACTTAACGGGAACCGACCTAACCGTACCGTGCGATTTCGACCATTTGCAAGAAGCGTTCTTAAAGCTGATTACCATGCGACCGGACACCCTGCCACCCTATACCGCTTTTTCTACTCAAAGCCGAATCGATGCCATTCCCGGCGTTCATCGGAATTCCTGGGAGTTGCTGGGTGACCTGGGCAGAGAGATGCAGCAATACCGTAGTTGGGGTCTCAACGGCAAGGTCGCCGGAGTACCGTCGGAAAAGAATTTTACCGATGACCACGACCTGGCCCGCGATGCCGTACTGGCAAACCCGATTAAGACACATCCACGGCGTGCCGTCTTTGGTCTGCCGCACAATTATTTTTTCTCATCGCTTGCCGCGACCAATAACAAGCTGGACATCAACGCCGTTGCACCTCAAAGCGGTGGCGGATGGAGCGATATCGGGGCCAACCGCCGAGCCTCTCCCTTGTTCATTCATCTGCATGAGTTTCCCAACCATCAGCGGGCGGCCGTATTGACCTTGTTACCGGCGCAGTTCCTGCCGGACACCTGGCGAATCGGACTGAAAAGCAAAGGTCCTGTGCGGCGGGTCGACGTGACTCCAGATTGGACGGTGCTGCACGGTTTCATGGATCGGTTCGCCGAGCGACACGCACTCCTGGAGCCCCGCCCATGACCGCGCGCACTTTCCACTTCACCCTCGGCCCGGTGCAGGGTTTCGTCGCCCAAGCGCGGCGTACCCGCGATTTCTGGGCTGGGTCCTTCCTGCTGTCCTGGCTGGCCGGCACCGCGATGCGGACCGTCATCGCACAAGGTGGGACCATCGCGTTTCCAAGTCCCAACGACGCCTATCTCGATTGGCTGACGACCGGGCAGGGTCCCGGCCTCCCGCCGCGACAGGGCTGTATTCCCAATCGATTCAAGGCATTTCATGCCACGGTAGGCAGCGACTTTGAACCGCATCTGGTAGAGCAGGCCGTGCGCGACGCCTGGCAGGCACTCGCCGAGACTGTCTGGCAACAGGATCTGGCGCGGTATGTGCGAACCGATTCGAGCACACGCGATATCTGGGATCGCCAGATCGATGGTTTCTGGGAGATCGCCTGGGTGCTGGGCGACGATAGCGCTCTGCTTGATCGGCGCAAAAACTGGCGTAGCCAGTTGCCGCCGGTAGAATTCGGGGTCAAATGCTCGGTGATGGCCGGTTGGCAGGAGCTCTCCGGTCTGCCGGTCTTCGACCGATCGGCCCTGAATGCGTTCTGGGAGCCACTGCGCCAAATGTGCCGACAGGATCTGGCCGCGGACGAAACCCTGTGCGCCATTGCCTTCATCAAACGGCGCTTTGTGCATGGCTTCGCCCAAGTCAAGGCGCAGATGCCGGGCGGCTGGACGCTGCATGGCTGGAAGGTCGACCCGCAAACCCCATCGACCCTCGACCTGGCAGCAGCGAATTGGCTGGCGCACGCGGTACGCGAAGAGTCGGCGGAGGCGTTGACGCGTCTGCACGCCGCCGCTGCCGCGGTATTCGAGCCGAATGACTGCGGCATCCGTCATCTGCGGTGTGTCAAAGACGCCTATCAGACACGGGGCGGTCTCAGCGCGTTGAACAGCAGCGCGCTCTTCCAGCATGTGTTGGTCAGTCAGCAGGAGTGTCCTGACCGACGCGCGGCCGGAGCGATGACGCTGGCACTCAAAGCATTGAAGTGCAAGGCGCCGCCATCCCCTTTCTACGCCATCCTGTTGATGGACGGCGATCACCTCGGTCAACTGCTGGGCGAGGACGCGGCGCCGCCCAAAATCTCAAAGGCACTGGAAACCTTTACCGCGCGCGTGCCCACACTGATCGACACCTGCAATGGCTTCCTGATCTATGCCGGCGGCGATGACGTATTGGCGCTTTTACCGCTGGAAGATGCCTTGCGCTGCGCCCTGGCCGTGCGCCAGTGCTACCTTGATGCCTTCAAAGGAGCATTCGCAACTGCGGACAGCCGCTCGACCATCTCGGCGGCCGTAGCCTTCGCTCACGTCAAAATCCCGTTGACCCGCATGCTGCGCGACACCCATCGACTGCTGGATGAGGTCGCAAAGGACGCCACCGGACGCGATGCCATCGCGGTGCGGGTCTGGAAACCGGGCGGCCTGGCGCTGCAATGGGCGCAACCCTGGGAATGCGCCTGCAGTCAGGAGTCGCCCAACCAATTGGTTATCGAACAGCTCGCGGCAGACTTCGCCGAGGTCAATGCCAAGCGCGGCACCCAGACCGAACAGACCGCGTTCAGCAGCAAGTTTTTCTACAAGATCCGCGAACGCTTCGCGCTGCTCAACCCACCAACCGCTGCGCCGGACCAACCGGCAGCAACGCCGGTCTTCACCGACAGCGATGCCCTGGCGCTATTGGCCGTGGATTATCTGGCTTCCGGCGTCAATGAGGGCCGCGAAAAGAAACTGAAACTGCCGGATGCCGAACGCCTGATCCAACCGCTACTCGAGCAATGCCACCCGGTGGTTCGCATCCCGCAGCCCACCGCTGGCGAACAACCGCCGACCCAAGACCCTGCGGGTCGACTACAACCCGACGGTACGCTGTTGCATAAGCAAGCACGCCTGGAGGCGGACGGCGCACTGCTGGTCCGGTTTTTGGCGCAGAAAGGAGTCGAATGATGACCAATGCCACCGCCTGGCGATTCGGCCCGCTGGATACCTGGTTCTTCCGCGAAGCCCGCGGCTTCGATACCAGCGGCAGCCAGGAGCTGAACAGTCTGTTTCCACCGCCGGCGCGCACCCTGGCCGGCGCCATCCGGACCCTGATCGGCGAGCAACAGGGCGTCGATTGGAAGCGGTTCGCTCAGGATGGCGAATATGCCGACCTCAAGGACTGGATCGGCGCGGGCGATGACCTCGGCGCCCTGCGACTCACCGGCCCTTATCCCTTATGGCAGGGCGCACGACTCTATCCCGCCCCGCTGCATCTGCTGGCCAAAGGCAAGGAGTATCGCTGGCTCACTCCCGGCGCGCCGGTCGCGTGCGATCTGGGGACCGTGCGGCTGCCCGCACTGGAGGCCCCGTTACCCGGCGCAAAACCCCTGGAACAGGTTTGGCTAACCGGCGCTGATCTGCGGCAGGTGTTGAACGGCAAGGCCCCAAACCAAGTCTTCCGCGCCGGGGATCTGTACGACGAAGAACCCCGCCTCGGCATCGCCCGCGACAACCGTCAGCGGACCGGCATTGATGGCCTGCTCTATCAGACGCGCCATCTGCGCCCCCATGACGGGTTGGCCATCGGTGCCGAAGTGCGCGGGCTCCCGTCTGCGCTGCAACCCGTGCGCGGCATGACTCGCTTTGGCGGCGAAGGCCGCAGCAGCGCCGTGACCGTCACTGCCGCGCCCGCGCCGCTCCCCGTGCCCGCACCTGATGGCCAACGGCTGCTGTTGCTTCTGTTGACCCCGGCCGACTTCGGCAGCGACTGGTTTCCGCCCGGCTTCCGGCCACAACAACACCACGGCCTCACCGTCTGGTGCGGAGACCTGCACGGCATTCCGCTCATCCTGCACAGCGCGGTGATCGGCAAGGCCGCACGCGAGGGCGGCTGGAACCTGTTGCGACAGCAATCGCGTCCGGTGAAAAGCCTGATTCCCGCCGGCAGCGTTTTTTTCTGTTCCATCGAGGGCGATCCGCGGCACGCCGTACAGGCACTGCACGGGCAGCATATCGGTCATGATACCGCGCTGGGACGCGGTGAGTTGGCGGTTGGTCTATGGCGAATGAAGGAGAAGGACGAAACATGAACAACACCGCACTGCTCGGCCTGCTGGCCGAGACCTCGATCCATGCCGGCGCCGGTCAAATGGCCGGCGTCATCGATCTGCCGATCCAGCGGGAGGCCCATACCGCCTGGCCGGTGGTCTATGGTTCAGCCGTCAAAGGCGCGCTCCGGGCCTTGGCCGAAGAACACAATGCGCCCTGGCGCATTCCCGTCTTCGGCCCCGAGACCGCCAATGCCTCCGACCATGCCGGCGCACTGCTGGTCAGCGACGCCCGGCTGCTGCTGTTGCCCGTGCGCTCGCTGACCAGTCACTTCAAATGGGTCACCTGTCCGGCGCTGCTCAAGCGCTTAGGTGCCGATGCCGAGCGACTCGGCCTGCCCGCTTTTGACCTGGGCGCGATCCCTGAAGTGCCCAACAGCAATACTGCCGTATTGCCCGCGAGCAAGGCATCGGCGCTCTATCTGGAGGAGTTCCGGTTTGATGCAGGCACTACCGACCTGAACGCCATCATCGCCGTCCTGGCGCCACTCATGGGCCGCGCCGATGCCGTGAGCGCGCTGCAAGCGCAATTGGTGCTGGTCCATGACGACCGTTTCAATCACTTGGCCCAGTTTGCCACGCCGGTCAATGCGCACGTCTGTCTCGACAACAGGACCAAGACGGTCAAACCAGGCGCGCTCTGGTACGAGGAAAGCCTGCCGCCGGACACGCTGCTTTATGTCGCGCTGCACGCCCAGGCCGCGCGGGCGGATGGCGCGAACATGACCGCCGTCGACGTCATTAACCACATCACCCGCGACCTGTTCGCTCGGCCTTACCTGCAACTGGGTGGCAATGAAACCGTCGGCATGGGTTGGTGCAAGGTCACCATCCGGCGGACCGAGGGCTAAACGATGGCCAAACGCGACAACAAACAGCGGCAGCAGAACGACCGGGCATGGCAGCCCACGGCGAACACCGCGACAGTGACCAAGGCCGTTGCGCCGGTCGCGGCGACACCGACCCGGCCGCCGGTCGCCGGCGCTCCGGCACCCGGCACCGCGCCTACGGCCACCCCGCAACAGGAGCGCGCGCGTTTTGCGCTTGCGCGAATTCGGTCACTCGCGCACACCTGGCAAACCGACACGCAGAGCCAAAAAGAATTTAACAGCTTCGCCGGCGCCATGCCCTTCATGATCCGCGCCAACGGCTTGGGGCAAACCGCGGCCTTCTACCGTCGCAAGGGCACGGGGCATGTCTATTTCAAGCTATACGAACTGCTCGGTGACTGGCTCGGCCAACCCCAGTGTCCGTTCGCCGGGCAGACCGACCTGCTTGATGCCATTACCCGATCCGATCTGGATGCCTATCTGGCCGCGCAAGTCGAGTCGCTCCTGTTCCTCGATTGGGTGAAAAAACTCGCCGGTGCCTTCCTCGCACGCGAGGACGAGAACCCGACTGCCGCCAAGGACACCAACCCATGAACCTGCCGTTGTATCGACAACAAACGCCGGACGAACTGCCCGACGGGGGTCATCGCGGACTCTGGTATGACCGCTTTTTCAACCGCTACAACGCGGACTGGACGATTCCCGAGGACGGGAAATCCTCCTGGATAAACGACAACGCCAAACAGGTTGGCGACAAGAGCGTACTGGATAACGCGGCCCAGCGTCACCTCACACTCATCACCGATCTCGGCGGGCACGGCGCCGTGTTCAAGACGGACTGGCACTTCGCCACCGGCCTTGGTCTGCCGCATCCGGTCGAAAACGGCCTGGTCTGGCATCACACGCTCGGCGTGCCCTATCTGGCCGGCAGCGGCGTCAAAGGCTTGGTCAAAGCCTGGGTAGAGGTCTGGGATGAGTCGCTCGATGCCACGGACAAGGCCCAACGCCTGCGCGACTGGTTTGGCGATCTGCAACAGGCCGGCCGCTTCCGGTTCTTCGATGCCCTGCCGATCGCACCAGTCCAGTTGGCCGCCGACATCATGACCCCGCACCAAGGCAAATGGTACGAACAAGGCGGCGAGATCGGCGACTGCCGACATGAGCCGGACAAGATCCCCGCTGACTGGCACGCCCCGGTGCCCGTGCCTTTTCTGGTGGTCAAGCAAGCGCGGTTGCTGTTCGGCATCGCCCCGCGCCGCCCGGAATATGCCGACGCGTTAACTGACGTCTTTTCAGCCTTGAAGCAAGCGCTGGACTGGCTGGGCGCGGGCGCCAAGACCGCCGCCGGCTACGGGCGGATGTTCGAGGATGCGGCCAGCACCGACGCGCTGAAGCACAACGCGGCCACGGCGGCAGCCGCCATCGAGCGGGCGAAACTATCGCCGGAACAGCAGCAGTTGCGGGACTTGGCAAACCTGTTCGCGGCGGAGCAGCAGCGCGGGACGAAGGAGGCTGGCGGACCATTGATCGGCGCGACCAACCAACTGCTGAAAGACGGAAACGCCTGGCCGGACAGTGCACGCGCCAATCTCGCGGACCTGGCCGAGGCGATCTACGGCTATGTCGGTTGGGGCAATGGCCAGAAAAAGCAGGAACGCAAGGCGCGAATCGCGGCATTGCGCGCAGCGCCGGATTCAGGTGGACCAGGAATCACCCCATGACGACTTACTTCGTCTCCCGTCACCCCGGTGCTTTCGAGTGGGCGGACGCTGAGGGAATAACCGTCGATCATATAATCGACCATCTCGATCCGTCCATCATCGAACCCGGCGACATGCTCATTGGCTCACTGCCGGTCAATCTAGCTGCCGCGGTATGCGAACGCGGTGCGCACTATCTGCACCTGTCGCTGGATCTCCCGGTCACCTTGCGCGGGCGCGAGCTGAGCGCACAGCAAATGCGCGATTGCGGGGCGCGGATCGAGCGCTATCTGGTGCGGCGCATGTAGTACCCCGTTTCACATTAAGCTACGTCGTCACTCCGGCAGGATGCCGGAATCGGCCTCGATCAAGATTCCGGCCACTTAGGCTCGCCGGGTGCGTAGTCAGGCCATCCTGGCCTGACACCCTCCGGAATGACGATATCGCAAGCTTGCGAAACAGGACAAACCGCATCGCGTCTGTTGGAATGACGGCATGGTTTCGGAGGATCGCAGCACATGTTTCAACGTCTTTTTGAATTGAGCCACTGCCTGGCCGAGCGGCCGGCGTGGGAACGCCTCAATGAAGGCATGCCCGCCAATTATGACCGCGGACTGGCGCTGTGCTTTGGTGCCGCCGGCGAGTGGCGCGGGGTCAAGACCTTCATGGGAAACCAGTCGGTCGTCTACCGCTCGGGACCGCCGAACGGCACCGACTTCACGCCCTGCTGCAAGTTGGCCGGCAACACCGCCAATCGACTTGCCGCGGCCGTCCAGACGCTGGCTGACCACGGCGGTCTGCCCGCCGAGAAGCGCCAATGGCTGGTAGACAGCCTCGACTGCTTCAATCAGGCACAAGCGACAATCTGGGCCGAGGTCGAGGCCGGACAACAAGCGGCGGGGATCGATGGCAAGGATCATCGCGGCTATGTCTATTGGGCCGATGACCAGATGGCGCCGGTCTACGCTTGGCCGGAAACCCAGGCCATGCTCGTCGAGCGGGCCTTGACCGCCTTCGCCGACAAAGGCGGCGAACGCGCGAAGGGCTGTTGCGCCGTCTGCGGTCAAACGCCGGTCACAGTCTATGGCAACTATGCGGTCCTGGCCTGCTACAACCTGAATAATCCCGGCAGCATCGCCGGTGGTTTTCGCGCCGGCACGGCCCACCGCAACTTCCCGGTGTGCGGCGACTGCGCCCTGTCCATTGCCGAAACCTTCACCTTTGCCGAGTGCAATCTGTCCAGCAGCATGGCTGGACAAAGCTATCTGATTCTCCCCTACAGCAACCATCCCGAGGTCCGGGATGAGTTACGGGCACGACTGAGTCAACGTCCCGATCGCTATCAATTGGGCAAGGCCCGTGACCTGCTCGCCGACGAACTGGCCCTGACGCAAGAATTCGCCGGTGTCGGCGATCAACTGGCCCTGGCGCTCATCTTTTTCAAACAACAGAATGCCGCCTGGCGAATCCAGGCCGAAGTTCAACAACTGCTCCCCAGTCGTCTGCACGCACTCCTTGCGGCAGGCAAGACCATCGCCGCGGCGGCTGATCTGACGGCCGAAAGCAAAACCGAGATCAAACCCGTCCTGATCAACGCGCAGACGTTCAAGAACTTCTCCAGCGCCGGTGAGAAACCCAGCGAGGAGACCCTGCGCGGCTGGCTGGCGGCCCTGTTTGCCGAACAGACAGTCGACACGAACCATCTTCTGCATTGCCTGGTCGCCAAACTGCTCGGCACCGGCAAACGTAACCCCGAGTTTCTGCACTGGATGACGCGCCAGGCCTGGGGCCTGTATCGCTATGCCCAACAGACCGGACTCATCCTTCCCGAACCCGTGATGGAGCATCCCGCCATGTCCGCGACGATTCCCAACAGCCCTTATGGACGCTATACGCAGGAACATGCCGATTTCTTTCGTAACCCGGAGTTGATCGTCGCGTTCCTGACCGGGTGCTATGCCTCGCAGGTCGCCTCGGTCCAGCGTCAGGAACGCGGCGCCGATCCGTTCACCAAGAAATTCATCGGCCGCCTGCTGACCCGCCAGCAGTTGCAGCGGCTCTATCGCGAAGGTCACGGCAAGCTGGCCCAATACGGCAAGCTCGGCTACGTCATCACCGGACTGGACCCGGACCTGGCCAACGCCTGGGTCGCCTGTGGCGAGCACTGGGCGATCAGCGATGAAGCAGCCACCTTCGCCTTTACCATCGGTTACAGCCTGGCCTACCGCATCGTCCAGCTCGACAAAGCCGCCGCCGAACCCGGCGCACCGTCGCCGGGCTGACCGCTCGGCCACCCCGTGGATCGCATAGAGCATTCGGGCGTGATCACCGGACGTCGGGGCGGGTTTCAAACCCGCCCCTACACGAAGGTCTGTCTGGATATCCGGTACGAACGCTCTATCACCCCGGCCCCCGCGCTCACCACGCGGGCTAGGGTCCGCCCGGCGGACCCCAGGACTCTCGACCGCCGCAACGCACAGGACTTTTCAGGAGAACACCAATGACCGCCATCGCCAACCGCTACGAAATTCTTTTCATCTACGAGGCCAAGGACTGCAACCCCAACGGCGACCCGCTCGATGAAAACCGCCCGCGCACCGACCCCGAGACCGGCGAGGCCACGATCAGCGACGTGCGGATCAAGCGCACCGTGCGTGATTACTTCCTGAGCCTGGAACCGGATGTCGAAAAGCGCCTGGCGGCCGGCCGCGAGGTCCTGATCCGCGACACCCTCAAAGCCGACGGTTACCTGTCCGAAGGCAAGGACCGCGCCGAGCAATTCCTGACCGAGGCGGCCAAGGGCAAGAAGGGCGAGGCCAAGCGCCAGGCCCTGGAAACCGCTGTCCTCACCGGCTGCATCGACGCACGCCTGTTCGGCGCCACGCTGCCGCTGGGCAAGAGCGAACCCTCACTGCAACTGACCGGCCCGGTGCAGTTCGCCGCCTTTAACCGCTCGCTGCATCGCGTCAGCCCGACCCTGGTGCAACAAACCGCCGCCTATGCCGGCAGCGACAAGGGCAACCAGAAATCCTTTGCCGAACGCTGGCTGCTGCCCTACGCCCTGATCGCCGCCTATGGGGTCGCCAACGAGACCGCCGCCCAGACCACCGGACTGACCGAGGCCGATTTCGACCTGCTGCTGCAAGGTTTGTGGCGCGGGACCGCCGCACTCAACACCCACTCCAAGCTCGGCCACGATCCGCTGCTGCTGATCGCCGCTCAGTATCGCCCCGGCTACCGCCTGGGCGCCCTGCCCCGCCGCGTCAGTCTGGCCAACCAGACCGTCGATGATACCGCCCTGCGCTCCACCCGCGATTTTCGCCTGGAGATCGGCGAACTGCTCGCGGCCTGGCGCGACTGCCCGACCCTGACCGGCCTGCGCGTGATGCAGGACCCGCGGCTGTGCTGCCAAGCCGGCGACCATACCGGGTTATTCGCCGAACTGGCCGGATCGGCGAAGCTGCCCGTCGCCACCCTGGACCTGTAGCCATGCGCACCCTGGTCTTCGACATCGCCGGCGACTACGGGCAGTTCAAGAAGCCCTATTCGCCGATGAGCCCGGTAAGCTATCCACTGCCGCCGCCGCCGGCGGTCTTGGGTATGCTCGGCGCGGTTCTCGGCTACGGCAAAGACACCTATCACCAACAGCTCGGCTGGGACCAGGTGCGGATCGGCGTCGGCTTACGGGCGCCGCTCCGGGTCTTCCGGGCGGCGCTCAATCTGTTGCAGACCAAGGACGGCACCGACGGCTTTTTCCGACCGCGCGCCGGGCAAAACACTCATACCCAGGTCCCATTCGAGTTCCTGCGCAACCCGCGCTTTCGGATCTACGTCGCCGGGCTGGCCGACCCGGTGGCCGACGAACTGGCCCTGCGGCTGCGCGCCGGCCGCACCGCCTACACGGTCGCCCTCGGACTGGCGCCCTGCCTGGCCGATGTGACCTGGGTCGGCGAGTGGCCGGCGCAGATCCTGCCGGACGGCGACTGGCACGCGGCCACGGCGGTTCCGCTGTGCGCCGACCTGCAGGTGCACTACGAGGACAACCGCCGCTATCACCGTCTGCGCATCCCCGTCGTGATGGACGGTACGCGGGTCGTGCAGCGCTATCAGGAAATCGTTTTGGCCGAAGACGGGCAACCGCTCCGCGGCCGGGGCGGAGCCGGAGTCATCCATGTTATCGGTCCCGAGCACATCGCCTTTCTCTGAGACCTTCGCCCATCCCGGCGACCCCTTGCCGGCCCACCTGGAGCGGGTCGCGCAACGGGCCGCGGCCGGCATCGCGCCGACCGCGCGCGCCGAGATCCGGGCCATCGCCCTGGTAGCCGGACTCTTTCACGATCTCGGCAAGGCCACGCCCTGGTTTCAGGATTATCTGTTACGGAGCGGCCGGCGTTCAGTGCTCAGTCATCACGCCGAAACCGGCGCACTCCTGGTCTGGTGGTACACCGCCGAACTTGGCTGGCCGCTGTGGCAGCGGCTGGCCGCCTTCATCGCGGTCCGTCGTCATCACGGGGCGCTGACCTTTCAGGAATGGCCGCAGCTTCTGGAGTTGATGCGCCTGGAATTCCACGACCCGGACTGCCCGTTGCGGACGCAACTCGCAGCCATGGACCTCGGGGGCATCCACCAGTGGCTGGCAACGATCGCCGAACGCCATCCGCACCAGGGATTGTCGGCCGCCCCCGCACCCCTCACCGTCGAGACCATCGAGGCAAGTCTGCGCGACCGCCAGGCCCTCGGCTCGAAACTGCGCAACGCCTTCGGTCCGGTCGATGACGCGCTAGCCATGCTGGCGGGCTTCGGCGCCTTGCTCACGGTCGACAAAACCGACGCGGCCCTGCAAGGTGGGCAAATCACCCGGCAAACCCTGCCCGCGGCGGCGGTCACCGTGCACAAACAACGGCTGTGGGGTCAAAACGGCGATCAACGTCACCGGTCCGGCGCCGGTTCTGCTCTCGACCAGCGGCGCGAACAGATCGCCGACACCGTGACCCGGACCTGGCTCGAACACCTCAATGCTCCGCTCCTGACCCTCACCGCGCCCACCGGGGCCGGCAAGACCTTGACTGTCCTCCATGCCGCGTTGCAGGTGCGGGACCAGCTCGACCAACGCCACGGCAGTGCCCCGCGCATCATCTATTGTCTGCCCTTCACCTCGGTCATCGACCAGAACCATGCGGTGTTTCGCGCCGTACTGCACAGCAACCAGTTGACCGACCGTGAAGACCTGTTGCTGAAACACCATCACCTGACCGACAGCCTGTTCCGTACCGAAGACGCCGAATACCAGGCCGACGGCGCCGGCCAGTTGCTCACCGAGACTTGGCAGAGCGAGCTGGTGGTGACCACCTTCCATCAACTCCTGCACTCCCTGCTCAGCCCCCGTAACGCCAATCTTAAGCGCGCCGGGCAACTGACCGGGGCACTGGTGCTGCTGGACGAGGTACAGGCCCTGCCGCTGCGCTACTGGGAAGCCTTGCGCCAGTTGTTCATCGCCGCCGCCCGCACCCTTGGCACCCGCTTTGTGCTGCTGACCGCGACCCGCCCGCTGATCTTTCAGCCGGACGATGCCGTGGAACTCCTGCCGGATCATGACACGCATTTCCGCGCCATGACCCGCACCCGTCTGTGCACGCACCATCGCGAACCGCTGGACCTGGAAACCTTCGCCACCCGCCTGACCGTCGACTTGACCCGGCAACCGCGCGCCGTCCTCATCATCCTCAACCGGCGCCGCGCCGTGCGCGCCCTGTTCGATGCCCTGCGCGCGGCCGTCCCGGATCGCCCGCTGGTCGCGCTCTCCACCGACCTCACCCCACTCGACCGCCGCGCGCGCATCCGGCTGATCCAGCGGCTGCTGCGCCAAGGCCAACCCGTCATCGCCGTCACCACCCAACTGGTCGAGGCCGGGGTCGACTTCAGCTTTCCGATCGTGCACCGCGACCTGGCGCCGCTCGACTCCATCATCCAGGCCGCCGGACGCTGCAACCGGCACGGTGAAAACGGCACAGCCCCAGGCGAGGTGCATCTGTGGCAGCTCCAGGCCAACAAACCGGACGGCACCGTCGGCGAAACCCAGTGGCGCCGTGTCTACGACAGCGCACTGATCGAGGTCACGGTCGACACCCTGGGCACTGCCGACACCTGGGACGAATCCGCCTTCCTGGACCTGAGTCTGGACTATTTCCGCGGCTGCCGCGCCCGCCAGGATCAACAACGCGTCGATGAACAACTCGCGCGGGGCGATCTCGTCGGCGTCGAACGGGACTTCCAATTGATCGAAGAACGGCCGACCGTCTCGCTGTTCGTGGCCCGCACCCCGGCGGACGCCACACTTTGGGCAGCCTATCGCACCGTGCGCGATGATCCGACGCTCACCCCGTCGGAGCAAGACCGCCACTTCCGGCCGATCAAACGTGCCTTTTATGAGCGGGTGATCCAGATCCAGGCCCAAGCCGCGACCGGCCTGGACCGCCATGCGGTGAACCGGATCGATGCCGGCCCCGACACCTATGACCGCGCCGCGGGCTTCATCGGCCTGCCGGGAGAAGAAGCCACATGCATCCTCTAGCCACCATCCCCCTCGCCCAGGTCGCACTGCGCTGGAACCGCGAACTCGCGGGCGGCGGCGAGAAGCGCACCAAGCAACTGCGCGGCGCGCTGGCCAACGCGTTTCGCGACGACGACCTCTTCCACCAGCACGACCTGACCACCGGCAAACCGCTGTACCGTTATCCGCGGGTGCAATACCGCTGGCGTGACGGTAAAGGACTGGTTATCGGTTGGGGCGATGCGGCTGGTCGGCTGCTGGCACTGCCCTGGCTGGACCTGAACCTGCTGCTCGGCGAGGACCCGGTCGCCGCCGATGACGCCGCCTTGACCCTGAGCCAGGCCCGTTTTGCCGTCGGCGAGCGGCTGGCCTATTACCGCCTGGAAACGCCGGTCTTGTTGTTCAATCAGGACAACTTCCGTCATTACCAGACACTCGACGACGCACAGCAACGGCACGAACGTAATCGCCTGTTGGTATCAAACATGCTGACCGCGCTCCGCGGTCTGGATGTCAAATTCCCCGAGCGGCTGTACGCCACCTTCACCCACCTCCAGAACCACCCGTGCCATTATAAAGGAGAGAAACTCCTGGGCCTGACCGGCGAGATCGTCACCAATGCCATACTGCCGGACGGCTTCTCGCTTGGCCACGCCGTCAGTCATGGTTTCGGCTGGATGACGCCATGTTGATAGTCACCACCCCCTGCATCCGGGCGCTCCGGTCCCTATCGGGTCCGCCATTGCGTCGCGGCTTCCCCGTAGGATGGGTAGAGCGAAGCGAAACCCATCCAGACTCTCGATGTTGTGTGGCTGAACCATGACCTGGAGCAAACCAAGTTGCGATGATTTATTGTAATATTGGCGCAGTCGTCAAGCGCGTCGGTCCGCATAGCGGAACCTACGGAAAGACCGCGATCCGAAGGGTCCGCTATGCGGACCATCGGCCTCGCTGTCGGTGAGATGGCCGGGATGATGATCAAGGCCGTTCCGGGCCTCGATCAAGATTCCGGCCACTTGGGCTCGCCGGGTGCGTAGTCAGGCCATCCTGGCCTGACACCGTCAGGGCTGGAAGCCCTGACTACGCATACCGCTGGCCGGGATTACGATCAAGGCCAAGGTCCGCACTGCGCCGCTGGCCCAGTTGGCCGCAATGCCGATCAAGACCACGAGTTCTTTAACAACTTATCCAAACCTTTTTGGATGGCACCGGATTCCGGGCAGGTCCGGTGCCATCGCTCTTGGGGATGTTTGATGAACAACCAACTGTCGCAACCAACAGGAGCACCAGAATGGACCTGATTCTGACCACGTTCGGCACCTACCTGCATCGGCAAGGCGAGATGTTCCTGATCAAAATAAAAGACCAGAAGCAGGAGGTCTCATCGCGCAAAGTACGCTCCATCCTCATCACGACCGGCGCCAGCCTGTCGACCGACGCCATTCAATTGGCAGTCGAAAAAAATATTGACATCGTCTTCCTCGACCAGTTCGGCCACCCTTATGGACGCGTCTGGCATGGCCGCCCAGGATCAACCACCGCGATCCGCCGCGAACAACTGCGTCTGGCGGACACCGAGGCCGGATTGCGGCTTGCGCTAAGCTGGTTGACACGAAAAGTCGATAATCAGATCGAGTTCTTGCGCGAAGCACGGCAGCGACGCACCCGTCTATCCGCGCAGTTGACCGACAAGATCACCGCCCTCACAGCCCAGCGGACATCGCTCGAAGGCATCACCGGTGACTTGGAAGAGCGGCGCGAGACCATCATGGGCTTCGAGGGTCGGGCCGGGCGCACCTACTGGGAAGCCGTCAACCTGCTGTTGCCGGAAGATTTCCAATTTTCCGCGCGTTCCCGAAATCCGGCCAAAGACGAATTCAACTGTCTGCTGAATTATTCCTATGGCGTGCTCTACAGCACCGTAGAACGGGCATGTATACTGGCCGGATTGGACCCTTACGTGGGATTCGTGCATACCGATCACTATCAGAAAAAATCCCTGGTGTTCGATCTCATCGAGTGTTACCGAATTTGGGCGGACGAAAGCGTCGTTGGACTCTTCGCCGCCCGGAAGGTGAAACAGGACATGTTCGATCCGCTACAGAACGGCCTGATCCTCAACAAGCAGGGCAAAGCCGTACTGATGGAGCGATTCGGAGAGTATCTTGATGAAACCATTCGCTACCGCAACCGCAATATCAAGCGGCGCGACACCGTACAACTCGACTGCCACCGACTGGCGAACGAATGGATCGGGAGACTGAGCGATGAAGACGACAGCGACACTGGTGTGGATCATCTATGACATCGTGGACGACAAACCGCGGGCCAAGATCGCCAAGCTCTGCAAAGAAGCCGGACTGTATCGCGTGCAAAAATCCGTCTTCCTGGGAACCATCGAGCGCAATCGTCTCGACGAATTACGCCTACAGATCGAAGCCTGGGAAAACGACGAGGTCGATTCAGTCTACATCTTTCCGATGTGTGAGGCGGATTTCAAGAAAGTGATACTCCTTGGCCAGGCGTTCGACAAGCGCATGGTCAACGATGAAGTCCGGGCATTATTCGTATGAGCGACCAGACGCCCGACACCGAACAAACCCCGATGATCACGCCGTCGGACGTGCTGGAACATGTCTGGTGCCCGCGCTTTACCTGGTTCATGAACGTCCAGAACATCCCGCAGCACGAAGACAAACGCTTCAAAGTCCTGAAAGGACGTGAAGTCCACCAGCGCCGGGCAACGGAAAACCGCGACTACCTGCGCCGCAAGATCGGCGCGGTCAAGCGTGAAGTCGAGGTTTACCTGGCATCGCCAAGCCTGCGGCTACGAGGGATCGTCGACGAAGTTCTCTGGTTGAAAGACGGCTCGATGGCGCCGCTTGACTACAAATACACCGAAGCGCCTGAAACCGCGTTCAAAACACACGAAACCCAGATCGTCCTCTATGCGATGCTAATCCAAAGCGTGTATAAACAACCGGTCACCCGCGGATTCGTGGCTTACGTCCGCGACGGCAGCCAGTTGCTGGAGGTCGACATCACAGACGAACGCATCACGCGGGCGCGCTGGCTGATCGGGCAGATTTTCGATACTATCTACACGGGTCGCCTCCCGGCGCGAACGTCTTCACGCCTGCGTTGTGAAGACTGTTGCTACAAAAATATCTGTGTCTAGTGGCCGTAGTCACGCAACAAACTGATTAAAAAAGTAAAACTCGGCACTTCGCGATGTAGTGCCGCGCCTGAAACACCGTTTTGCAGCACAAAGTAGCCAAGAAATGCGAGAAAAGCAGCCGGCGAAATCTCCTGATCTTTCTGATTTTTCTGTGCTTTCGCACAAAATGCGGTCCCCACGCCCAATCCAATACAACAAGGATTGAAACCCAGGGCGACGTGACGGACGCAGACGCGGCTGTCATGTCCCCACGCCCAATCCAATACAACAAGGATTGAAACCGCAAAAGACCTCTCGGACGCTCTTGACGCCAGCGCGTCCCCACGCCCAATCCAATACAACAAGGATTGAAACACTGTCTGCGTCTCTTCCAGCCGGCGCGCGAGCAGCAGTCCCCACGCCCAATCCAATACAACAAGG
>NZ_CAIZIZ010000430.1 GCF_903933125.1 uncultured Lamprocystis sp.
AACCGGGGACAGACCACGGTTTCCGTAAGAGTGAAGCCCGGAAACCGTGGTCTGTCCCTGAATTGCGCGTGAATTGCGCGCCGGGTAACCCGCGTCCCTACGGCTGAGAAGCTTATGAAAGACAAATCTGAGCCAAAGGGAATGCCCATCTACATTGATCCTATCGAGCGAGGGGTCGTAGATGCGATGGATAACGATGGGGATGCCAATGAGGACTGGTTTCCGTCAAACAAGCCCGCTTTCAAGCTCTGGAGATGTCTCGAATCAATGCTTGATCTGGAAGAGCTAATAGAATTGGCATCTCAAGCCAAGAACGCTACCAAGCGAAAAAGAAAGCTGAAAATAGCTGTTACCTCCTTGCACTCATTTATCAAGAATCACGATGACTTGCTAAATGATATCCAAACCAATTCCGAAACAAGGGGAAGACTTAGCGATACAGATTTGTCGCAAGTAAAGACAGTCGCGAGAGATTTTTCAGATGTATTGCCGCACGATCACAAGTCCGCTGTTTCCACATTTCGCAATAAACTTTCGTCCCATATTGATAAAAATATACATCCGAGAGAGGCTCAGAAACTAGCCGGTACCCTTGATCAGCATGAGTTCGGCAAATACTTGCATATCTGCTTACATCTAACCCTGGATCTTTTAAAGCTGGATATCTATGCATGGTCTTGCCGTTCGCCATCAGAAGAATACTTAACGTTCATGACTAATGAGCCATATATCGTAACCATCAAGCCAGAAGGGGAAAATGGTGCGGAATTATAGCGCCCTAATGTGATATCTGGACACATCATTGGTTCTCTGGAATTTTTTTCATATTGAATTGTCATATATGTAGAGGTAACCGAGTTCTCAATAGAGGTTGGAGGTTTATCATGAAACGGGATTGGATGTCTGATGCGCGTCAAATTCCAGATGAGGTCATGACCTATTTTCGTCACGTTGCTGTCTGTGCCGTCAATGAAAAGAACTATCATCCTGATGATGTAAGCAATGTGTTAGGAGTCAGTCGCAGTTCTGTTTATGATTGGCTACGCCGCTTCACCATTGATGGCTACGACGGTTTGGAAACACAGAAAGCCCCGGGAATGCCACCTCTCGTAACAAAAGAAATGGATCAATGGTTGAAAGACACGGTCGTCGAAAAAACGCCAGAGGATTTTGGGTACGAGACGCCGCTTTGGACTTGTGACATTCTGGCCGAACTCCTAAAAGCTGAGTTTGGGATTCAGGTTATCGCTGCGACTGTCAATGACCATCTGAAGAAACTCAATCTGGACGAAACCGGGGACAGACCACGGTATTCGCTGCGAAACCGGTGCGAAACCGGGGACAGACCCTGAGGTATCCCCACGAACTTGAGCGAGAGCTCAGTAGGTTAGCGGCATCCCAGCGTCAGGGCCTCTGCCAGCCATTCAAAGCGTCTCTATCTCGCTGATAGAGAAAGTTATTTCGTGGGGATACCTCAGGGACAGACCACGGTATTCGCTGTGACCAAAAAATGAATGCCTAACTTTCGGCCAAAGAGCGAGCGCGCGCCACGGGCGTTGTGCTGGTTTGCGGGTTCAGCGGTGGCGCGCGCCGCCTTGGGCTGACCGTTATCGCGCCGAGCTAAGCTTGGCGTCTCTTGCGGGGTGTAAGTCCCCGTCGGGTAAGGGCTAGCGACCCGCCCGTATCGAGTGTTGGTCCCATTGCGGAGTGGGGTAACCTGCGAACAACAGTATGGTCGGCGTTGCGCTGCGGCCCGGCTCAGCTCGATGGTTGAATGTCATCTGCCGGGCCATTGCCATCCCGCATGGCGTCGTCCAGGCAGCCCCGAAGGATCAGCGCCTGGAGGTCCGCCAGCCGGTGGCAGGCGCCAATGGCCATCGCATCGGCGCACGGCCGGAGTCGCCCAGCGTGCAGGCGGAAGATGGCGGGAAGTGCAGCCTGCACGTCTGGAAATTGCGCGCTGAACTGGTCGCGGTGCAGGAATTCGCAGGTCACGCCCAGTGATTGAACGAAGGTGCGCCATTCGGCGCGCTCGGCGAGCACGCCGTGGGTGATGGCGCAGAGCGCGCAGGGGTAAGTCGCCGGGGAGAAGATCTTGTGACCGATGTCCGCCAGGGTGTTGAAGAGACCGCTGTCGGCGTTGTAGACGAACAGTAGATGGGGCTGAGGGTTTGTCGGGATCGGGTTCATGTCATTGGTCTCCAGCCTTACTCGTTATGCCTGTGTTCTTGCCCACGTGTGTTCTGAGCTGGCCACCTGGCCAGGCAATGCGGGGCGTCGTGCACCGTTGGGACCATGACCTGTCGAGGTCGTGGTCGGTGATACTCACACTTTAGAACGTGACACCGAGCAGCCAAGCCGCCGCGCCGCTGCCCAGCACGACGAGCCACGGCGGTAGCTTCCAGACCATCAGGGCGGTCAGCGCGACCAGGGCCAGGCCGAACCGGTATCCTTGCAACGTATTGCACAGTGCTATACATTTTCCACTATCCAGCATCAGCTCGGGGACTCCTTTGATGGCCAACGCGTCCACCAGCCTCATGGTCCGTCTCGATCCGGACAGCAAACTGTTCGTCACGCGCGCGGCGGAACTGCGCCATGTCAGCGTTAGCGAGTACGTCCGCTCGGTCGTGGTCGCCCAAGCCCGTCGCGAAATCCAGGCTGCGGAGCAGCAGGTTATTGCGTTGACGCCGGCCGAGCAGCGGGCGTTCTGGGAAGCGCTACAAGAACCGACCGCACTCACCGCGGCGCAGCAGGCACTCGGTGTACTGATGCGCGGGGAATGAGCGCCGTCCGCTGCTCTCCCGGGTACCGTATCGAACCACTGCGGCGGGATCACCCGAGGTCGGCGTTCCACAGCGGCCAGGCGCAGGTTGATGATTGGCTGGCGAACAAGGCGCTGCAGAACCAGGACAAGCACCTGTCGGCGACCAAGGTCCTGATCGATCCGGTCGGCACCATTGCCGGGTTCTATACGCTCGCGACCGCGCAAGTCGACTTTACCGACTTGCCGCCGGAACTCTGCCGACGCTTGCCGCGGCGCAATCTACCGGTTGCCGTCCTTGCCTGGCTTGGCGTTCGCGACAGCGATCAGGGCCAGGGCCATGGGCGCCGCCTGCTCGTCCAGGCCCTTAACGATAGCTTCAACGCCGGTCAGACCTTCCCCTTTGTTGCTGTGATCCTTGACTGCATCGACGACCAGGCGCTGACGTTTTACCGGCGTTGGGACTTTCGCCCGCTGCCTGGCCACAACTACCGACTCTTTCTGAGCTGGAGCCAGCTCCAGGCCATGGCGACGGGTTGCTGAGAGAGTGAGACTCAAGTTGCTGTGCCAGGGCCGTGGCCGACAGCCCAAAGGGCTCCATGAAATCAGGTACGAAGGCTATAGGCGAACAGCAGGCCGGTCGAACTGCTCATGCGCGGCGCCGGCCGGCGAGCCGGCCCAGTTTTACGAGTAACAGCACCCAGGGCAGCCCATGCAGCAGGAGGTCGAATAGGTCGATCGGCCGGACCAGGTTGCCGGCGGCCAGCAGTTTGAGCTTCTCCCAGAGGTGCGGCTCGGGGACGAAGGGGGCGAGGCCGAGGGTCAGGGCGATGACGACGAACGTGACGAGCGGCAGGCGGTCGATCCAGGTCAGCATAAGGTTAGTCCAGGCGGCGGTAGGCGTTCAGTAAATGGGGGAAGTCCGCGAGGTCGTCCGGGCGGTCGAGGTCGCGCAGGGTCGGCAACTCGGTCCAGGTTAGCCCCAGCCGCTGCAATGCGGTGCGCGTTTCTTCCAGGACGGTGCCGGTGCTCCAGTGGATACCGGCGAAGAGTTCGGGCGCCGGACGGCGCAGCCCGATCAACACATAGCCGCCATCCGCCGCCGGTCCGAGCACGGCGTCGCACCTTTCCAGGGCGGCGAAGGCGGCGGTGAGATAGTCCGGGCTGTAGTCCGGGCAGTCGCTCCCGATCAGGATTGCGCGGTCGTTTTCGGCGAGCGTTGCGGTCAGGGCCGCCGCCATGCGTGCCCCGAGATCCCCCGCGGGTTGATGGCGCCAGGTCAGGCCGTGTTGATGCGCCAGGCGGGCGCAGCGTCCACCATCGGGCGGTGCCCCGGCGCACCAGAGCCGTCGGCTTGCCGTGGGCGTCGCGCCCGCCGCCCGCAGGGCGATGTCGAGCAGATGGCGGTAGAGCCGTGTTGCCCCGGCCGCGCCCAGGGCCGGGATCAGGCGGGTCTTGACCTGTCCCGGAACGGGCTCGCGGGCGAAGACGATCAGTGCGCCGCCGGGCGGGGCCTCAGCCGTCATAGCGTCGCGCCAGTCGGGCGGGATCGGCACCCAGGGCAAAGGCCAGGCGCAGCCGCCACATGAGCAGAATGGTGCGCAACACGCCGCGCGATTCCCAGCGTCGGCTGGAGGTCAGGAGCAGCGGGCGCAGACAGGCGGGGCGGGCGATCCGGCGCAGGCGTTTCGACAGGGCGATGTCCTCCATCAAGGGGATGTCGGGAAAGCCGCCGACCCGCGCGAAGGCGTCACGGGTGACAAAGATTCCCTGGTCGCCGGTGGCGATGCCGGTGAGTCGCGAGCGCCGATTCATCGTCCATTCCACCAGACGCAGCAGCGGGTGACGTCCGGAGAGCCGCACATCGAAGCGCCCCCAGCAAGCGCCATCCCGGCAGGCCGCGAGCAGCGCCTCGGCCGCGCCGGGCGGACTGCGGGTGTCGGCGTGCAGGAACCAGAGGAACTCCCCCGTGGCCGCTTGCGCCCCGGCATTCATCTGCGCGGCCCGGCCACGCGGCGCGCGCAGCACCCGGTCGACTCCGGAGGCGGCCAGCGTCGGGGTCGCGTCCTCGCTGCCGCCGTCGACCAGGATCAGCGCATGTCCGGCCGCGCGCGCCGGGGCCAGGTCGGCGAGCAGGGCGCCGATGTGGTCCGCTTCGTTCAGGGTCGGGATGATGATGGAAAGCCGCATGGGGCGCCGCGTCACGTCATGCCGGTCAAGGCGCCGCCGCAGCTCGACCCTTGCCCGGCGGTGCAGCCGTAGCAGTGACCGGCGACCGCAATGGGTGCGCCTTCGAGGATGAGCGCGGCCAGGTCGCGCAGATGGGCGTGGCCGGCACCCGCCGCCAGCGGCAGTCCGAGCATCTGATTGAAGTCGCAGTCATAGAGATAACCCTGCCAGTCCACGCTGATCAGCTCCCGGCACATGACCGTCGGCAGATTCTCGGCGCGGTGCGCGCCGCGCAGCCGCGCGACATAGTCCTGGAGTTGCCCCTTGGAGAGCAGCAGGCTGCCGAAGCGGCCAACCGGCAGGTTGGCCAGGGTCAGCAGCCGGTTGAAGTGCAGGCCATGCTCGGCGAGCAGCACGCGCCGATAGTCCTCCTCCAGTATCGCCTGCGGCGGCGGCAGGTCGGGACCCTGGGGGTTGTAGACCAGGTCCAGGACCAGCCCGCTGCCGGGCACGCCGTACCCGAGCGCGTTCAGGCGACGCAGCCCCGCCAGGCTGGCGGCGAAGACCCCGTGGCCCCGCTGGGCGTCGACATGGATCTCCAGATAGCAGGGGAGTGAGGCGATCAGCGCGCAGTCCTGCGCGGCGAGGAAGTCGGCCAGATCCTCCTGACCGGGTTCGGCCAGGACCGTGAGGTTGCAGCGATCCAGCACGCGCAGCCCCAGACGGCGGGCCTGTCGCACCAGATCGCGGAAGCCGGGGTTGAGTTCCGGGGCACCGCCGGTCAGATCCAGGGTCTGGAAGGGCAGGCGTTCCAGCGTGGCCATGACCAGCTCCAGCGTCGTCCGGTTCATGACCTCCGGACGATTCGGCCCGGCCGCGACATGGCAGTGCAGGCATTGCTGATTGCAGAGCCTGCCCAGATTGACCTGCAAGGTCTGCGGCCGGGTTCTGGACAGGGACGGGAAGTCGGTCGGTCGCAGGTGGGGCAGCGGATCGCGCATGGTTCAAGGGTCGCCAGTGGAATAAAAAAGGAGACCGGCGCAGCAATTCCAAATTTGGGCGGCATCGCGACCCCTGGTGGATGCGGCGCGCGCGACCGCCGTGCCGGGTTCCTGACACCGAGCGGCGCGCCTTATCCACCCTACAGCGGAACCGGTTTCGTAGGGTGGATAAGCGCAGCGCATCCACCATCAGCCTCGCCGCCGACACGCTGTTGGCGGCGGCTACCCAGATTTTGAACTGCTGGCACCGCCGAGGTCAGCTACCCGTTGGCTGACAGCCTCCCTATACTGATGGCTCGTACTGATCCGCTCAACCCTTGGGTTGAATCACGACCAGACTCTCGAATCGACCGACATCATGGCCAACCCCACCGAGCCCAAACAGGCCCTCTTCGAGCAGCTCGCCATCATCGCCCGCGCCCTGGGCAGCGGGGCGCGGCTGGAGCTGCTGGATTTCCTGGCCCAGGGCGAGCGCAGCGTCGAGGATCTGGCGCGGGTGGCCGGACTCAGCGTGGCCAATACCTCCAAACACCTGCAACAGCTCAAGACTGCCGGTCTGGCGCAGGCGCGCCGCGACGGGAAGCATATCCGCTACGGCCTGGCGGACGATCGGGTCCTGGACGCGGTCGCGGCGCTGCGGGTGCTCGCCGAGACCCGCAGCCGCGCGGTCGCTGAACTGCTCGCGAGCTATCTCAAGCGGCGCGACGACCTGGAGCCGGTCCGGGCCGACGAGTTGCTGGAGCGGGTGCGCGACGGACTGGCGACGGTCGTCGATGTCCGCCCCGCCGAGGAGTTCGCCCAGGGCCATGTCGTCGGTGCGCTGAACGTCCCGCTCGACCAGTTGGAGGCGCAGTTGAGCGACCTCCCGCGCGATCGCGAGATCGTCGCCTATTGCCGGGGGCCTTGGTGCGTCCTGTCCTTTGAGGCAGTCGCCCGGCTGCGCGCGGCTGGATTTCGCGCCCGTCGCCTGGAGGACGGACTGCCGGAGTGGCGCCAGGCGGGGCGACCGGTGGCGGATAGCGGATAGCGGATCGCCGTGAACCGGAGGCTGAGTGTGAGCACGTTGAGATAACCGATTCATCCGGTCATTTCGCCAACCCGGCGGCCACATCGCGAAAGGCCGTCAGGGCGGCTTCCAGGTGATCGATGATCTCTTGCTGCAAGACCTGCGGCGACGGCAGGTCATCCAGCGAGTCGAGCGCGTCGTCCTTGAGCCAGAAGAGGTCGAGACTCGCCTTGTCGCGCGTGATCAGATCGGCATAGGGGTAGTATTTGAAGCGCTCGGTTTCGGTCCGGTCGAACCGGTTCTCGGGATGATAGCTGGTGATGAAATCACGCAGATCGTCCGGCTTGAGCGGCCGGGTCTTGAGCGTGAAGTGTTGGTTGGTGCGCAAGTCGTAGATCCACAGACCCTGGGTATGGACTCTGCCATCCTTTGGCCGATTGTCGAAGAACAGCACATTCGCCTTCACGCCGTTGGCATAGAAGATTCCGGTCGGCAGCCGCAGCAGGGTATGCACCTCGCAGGTCTCAAGCAAACGGCGGCGGATGCGCTCGCCCGCGCCGCCCTCGAACAGGACATTGTCCGGCAGCACCACCGCGGCCCGGCCGCTGTCCTTGAGAATGGTCACGATGTGCTGTAGGAAATTGAGCTGTTTGTTCGACGTGGTCTCCCAGAAATCCTGCCGCTCATACGTAAGCGCGTCCCGGTCCTCCTCACCCTCCGCGTTGGTGATGGTCATGCTGCTCTTTTTGCCGAAGGGCGGATTGGCGAGCACATAGTCGAAGCGCTCGCCAGCGTCGGCAATCAGCGCATCGGTGCGGTCCACCGTCGGCTCGTCGTCCAGGTCGCCGATGTTGTGCAGGAACAGGTTCATCAGACACAGCCGCCGCGCGCTCGGCACGATCTCATTGCCCGAGAAGGTCTTGCGCCGCAGGAACTCCTTTTGCCGCCGATCCAGCGTCTGTCCCGGCCGGGTGAGCCAGGCATAGGCACCCAGAAAGAACCCGCCGGTGCCGCAGGCCGGGTCCGCGATGGTCCGCAGCGGCTCCGGGCGCACGCACTCCACCATCGCCTGAATCAAGGGCCGGGGCGTGAAATACTGGCCGGCACCGCTCTTGGTGTCCTCCGCGTTCTTCTGCAGCAGGCCTTCGTAGAGGTCGCCCTTGGTGTCCGCATCCAGGCTGATCCAGTCTTCCGCGTCGATGAGCTGGACCAGCCGCGAGAGCTTGGCCGGGTCCTGGATCTTGTTCTGTGCCTTGAAGAAGATCGCGCCGAGCATCCCGGTCCCCTGGCCGAGCCGGTGCAGCAGGGTGAGATAATGCCGCTCCAGCGGCTCGCCGGTCCTGGAACGCAGGCTCGCCCAGTCATAGCCCTTGGGGATATGGGTCTCACGGTCATAGGGCGGCTGCGCATACTCATGCGCCAGCTTCAGGAATAGCAGGTAGGTGAGCTGTTCCAGATAGTCGCCATAGCCCACACCGTCATCGCGCAGCGTGTGGCAAAAATTCCAGACTTTCTGAATGAGGGAGGAGGCATTCATTCGCTGTCCTTATCCGCGCTAGGCTCGGAGCCATTCAGTGCGTCCGCCAACTCGGCTTCGAGCGACTCGATACTCGGCAGCGCGCTTTGCAGCGATTGCGGCAAGGCGCGCATCAGCTCATAACTCGCGATGCCCAGCGGTTTGTCGATGCCGCGCAGTGCGTATTCGGCCAGCACCCGGTCTTTGCCCTGACACAGGATCAGACCGATGGTCGGCGCATCCGTGGCATGGCGCAGCGTGTCATCGACGACATTGCAGTAGAAATTGAGCTTGCCGGCATATTCCGGCTTGAAGTCGCCGCGCTTGAGATCGATCACCAGATAGCAGCGCAGCTTCAGGTGATAAAACAGCAGGTCGATATAAAAATCACTCTCGCCCACCGTGACATGGTATTGCCGACCGACAAAGGCGAAGCCCCGGCCGAGCTCGATCAGGAACTTCTCCAGGTGCCGCACCAATGAGGTCTCCAACTCCCGCTCCTGGAAGCCGGCTTGCAGCGTCAGGAAGTCGAAGATGTAAGGGTCCTTCAGCGCTTGCTGCACCAGATCCGACTGCGGCGCCGGCAGCCGGGCGGCGAAATTTGTGACCGCGTTGCCCTGCCGTCGATGCGCTTGGCTGGCGATCTGCAACTTCAGCACGTTGCGGCTCCAACCCTCGGCCACTGCCTGGCCGACATACCAGTTTCGCACCCGCTCGTCTTTCACCGTCTGCATCAGCAGCACGTTGTGTGCCCAAGGTAATTGGGCAACCGCCGGTTGCCCAATCGGCGCGTGGTCGGCAAAGAGTGCCGGATAGGCACGAAAAAACTGCGCCATCAGCTTCAGGTTGCGCTCTGAGAAGCCCTTGAGTTCCGGTAACTCGTTGTGCAGGTCACGGGCGAGCCGCGGGATGACGCCGGCACCCCAGCCCTCGCGCGCCTGCCGCGCGGTCAGTTGTTCGCCGATCTGCCAATAGAGCCGGATCAACTCGCTGTTAGCCGCCAAGACCGCACGGGTCTGCGCGGTCTGGATGCGGGCCTTGATCTCGGCCAGTAGTTCCGTGTAGTCGTTGGGTTTACTCATTGCGACTGTACATCAGTATTAAACCTAAATTCGACAGTTGCTCACACAAAGACACAAAGAACACAAAGAAAAACAGATCACTGAAAACGTCAGGCCGATCGCCGCGCTGGTGACCTGCTCAATCGACCTGTCGCGTTGAATATCTTTGTGTTCTTTGTGTCTTTGTGTGAGAACTGCTTTTCTAAGGGTCAATGGTCTCGATAGTGCCGAGACAATCGCAGCGCCGTACATCGCCCGCCGCCGAGGTTGGAGCAGAGGACGCCGGGACAACAGGTTTGGATCGCTTCATGACTGTCCTCGGGTTTCGCGTCCCCCGCTTACCGACATCCGCGCCCGCGGCGGCTCGCTCGGCGCGGATGCGCTCCAGTAGCACGCTTGCGGGTTCGTCGTTGGGGTCTTGCGGGACCAGTTGGCCGGAGAAGGCAGCTTTGAGGATGTTTTGGCGTTGGGCGGCGGCGCGCTTGAGCGTAAAACCGACTGACTGCTCTTGTTGAGTGGCGGCGCTGAGCTGCAACGACACAACGTCCATGAGTGCGCCGACCTCCTCTCGCGCCGGTATCGGGATCGCAACGGCTCCTAACTGCTGTAGATTGAGCCCCGGCTTTCCGGCGCCGTATGCGTCTTTTTCCAGTTGGCCGCGGCCACCGCCTACAGCGGTAAGAAATAGATGCAAATAGCCGCTCAAGGCGGCGTCCATCGGTCGCATCAGTGCAACATGCTGACTGACATATGCCTCCTCAAGTTCGACATCGACGCGCGCAGCCTTACCGACATTGGCCCCTGTCACTGTCAATAATAGGTCATCCTGTTTCACTCGGGTGCGTGCTCCTTCGCTATTACAAGGTGGATTAACAAAGGCCACGTCCGAAAGATCAAGCCGGTCTTTATTGATGTTCTGAGAGCGTATGAACAGTGCGCCATCACTTGCGTAGTAATCTGCCCATCCGCGTGAGCCGGTTGTGATGAACTCCGTCAACTGATCCAAACTTGCCCATACCCATCGTTCCGGCAATTTGCTCAGATTGGCGATGTCTGGCCGGATGGGCTCCGGGTATTTGGACTGCCAACCTTTGGGCGGAGTCCTGCCACGTTCGGCGAACTTGGCGAGTTGCTTGGCTTCCCAGCGGGCACGGCGTCCGGTGAGGATGCGTTCGAGCAACTGGGCGCCGGTCTCTTCCGGTTCGCTCTGTTGTTGAAGCTGGACTTCGCGCCATGACGCCGTCAGCGTACCATCCACAGCAGCCTTCAGCAGTGACTGTCGGTATTGCTCCAGCTTTTTCCGCGCGGCCGTCAATTCGGTCACGCCGATGTCGAGATCGGAAAGGATCTCTTCGAGTTTCTCGACGATTCGCCGTTGCTCTTTTGCGGGTGGGAGGACTAGTGGGATGGTGCTTATGAGCGTATTTGACGAGATACTGGCTTGATTAACATGATTGGTGCAGCGATGTCTTGAGTAGCCCGACATCCAAAAAAAATGTAATTGATGAGCCACAAATGCTGTTTCAACGTGTCGCTCAAGGCGTAAGCGCGTCATATGATTGGAGAAAGCGTAGCCCTGCTCGCGCAGCGAGATCAGAGCGGTCTTGCCAACAAGTTCGGGAGAGTTCGTGTTATTGAATAGCACGTCCCCGGCTGTAAGAACTCTGCCTCGTGTTGCGGCAACGGACTTGATGATGCTGACGTTGATCTTGCCATTGCGATCTATGTTCATTGGTCGCAGGTGCGGAATTCCGGACCCGTTTGAGTTGTGTTCCCCACTCGCAAATCCTGGATTAACATCTATTGCAATGTCAGCTAATGATACGTATTCCCATCCCCGCGGGAGCGATGAAAGAGGCAAAGGGTAATGCAGGAACGATTCCTCATGGAACATCGTACTCACGCGGCGAGTTCCTTATTAATTTCTTCTCGTTCCCACGCTCCAGCGTGGGAATGCGATCCGGCCGCTCCAGCGGCCCGTTTTGGTACGCGACGCTGGAGCGTCGGGACTTGCTCCCACGCTGGAGCGTGGGAGCCAGAGTGAATTAAAGTCAACTTCACGCCACCAACTCCCGATTCATCTCATCCATCAGCCCATCCAATGCCGGGCCGAACAGCCCCCACACCTTCTGCAGCCCGCCCTTGTCCGCAAACTCGGCATAATCGAAGTCATCGCGCCCGATCGTGCAGCTCGCCGCGATATGTTCCTTCATCAGCCGCAGCCAGTCAGTCTGCTCCGGGGTGAAGGCGGTCTTCCGCTGGGCATTGTGCCGGAAGATCCATTCTTGAAAGCGCTTGTCGACCTGCTCCCGGAACGGCCGCAGTTCAGTGTCCAGCCCGATGGCGAAACGGACCAGGGCGATCAGGTCGGTCAACTGGCGCCGGGTGTCCGCACCTTTGACCTGCGCCGTTTGGACCCGGGCATAGGCGCTCCACAGACGCTCGGTGGTCAGCATCAGCGGCGGCCGGCTGAGGTGGTCGTGCAGTTCCTCGATCAGGTCGAGCGTGAGTGCGCGGCGCTGGTAGGGCTGCTGGTAGAAGAAGGCGAGCGCGGCGATTTCGTCCTTGTGTTGGGCGATGGTGTCGGCGAAGCACTGGATGACGCGGCGCGCCTGATCCTGCGCCTGCGCGCCGTAGCCCGAGAAGGTGACCTGATCGAGGTTGATGTGATCGATCAGTTGTTCATGCTCGCGCCGCGCCGATTCGATGACCCGGCGCAGTTCGGGCTTATCGAATGGGGCACAGGCGGCGGCCACGTGCTCGGCACGGGCGGCGGCGATCTCTTGCGCGGTGAGGGTGTCTTCAGAGCGCGTGATGCCCTTGGCCTCAGCCGTGGCGAGCGCGGCCTCGACGATCCGATCCGGGTTCAATGCGGCGATGAGTGCCTTGGCCAGGTCAGCCACTGACAGGCCGCCGGAGACCTGCTCCACCCGCGCCTGGGCCTTGGCGTCCAACTGTTTGCTCAGGCGCACCAAGCGGTTGGCGAGACTCAGGATGGTGTCGTCATCCCGGTGACCGATGGCGACGCCTTGCAGCAGATCCTTGAGCGGCACATCGGGCTTGCGCTCCAGTGGGCGACTGTCGGTCTTGAGCGAACGTTCCACGCCCACCGCATCGATCAGCACAAAGCGGGTCTTGGCACTGTCGGCGCTGTTGCTCACCCGCCGCAGACCATCGTGGCTCAGGCTGCGCACGCCGCGGCCCTTCATCTGCTCGTAGTAGCCGCGGGAGCGCACGTCGCGCATAAAGAGCAGGACCTCCAGCGGCTTCACATCGGTGCCGGTGGCGATCATGTCGACGGTGACGGCAATCCGCGGATTGAAGTCATTGCGGAAGCTGGACAGGGTGCTTTGGGGGTCCTCCTCGGCCTTGTAGGTCACCTTTTTGCAGAAGGCGTTGCCTTGGCCGTAGACCTCGCGCACGCACTGCACGATATCCTCGGCATGGCTGTCGGTCTTGGCGAAGATCAGGGTCTTTGGCGTCTCCTGACGGGTGGGGAAGATGCGGGTCTCCACCGCGGTCTTCATCGCCTGAATGACCTTGCGGATTTGGCTCGCGTTGACGACTGAGCGATCCAACTCCTTGCCGGTATAAGGCCGGTCTTCCTGCGTCTGCGCCCAGCGCTTCGCGCGCGTCAGGCGTTCCCGATGGTCGACCCAGGCCTTGGCCTTCAGTTCGGCGCCCTTGCGGGTGACCTCGGTCTCGATTTCATAGACGTCATAGCCGACGTTGATCCCGTCGACGACCGACTGTTCATAGGTGTATTCGGCGACGATGTTCTCGTTAAAGAAGCCGAAGGTGCGTTTGTCCGGCGTGGCGGTGAGACCAATCAGAAAGGCATCGAAATAATCGAGCACCTGCTTCCAGACGTTGTAGATGGAGCGGTGGCATTCGTCGATGATGATGAAATCGAAGGTCTCGACCGGAACGGCCGGACAGTAACGGACCTGCTTGGCCTGGGTCGCGGTCTGCTGTACCTCGTTGAGTGAGATGTCCTCAGCGGATGCGTCGATCGGTTCGCCCGACAGCACGGAATACAGCCGCTGAATGGTGCTGATGACCACCTGCGCCTGCGGGTCGATGGTGCTGCCGGCGAGGCGCTGGACAGTGTAGAGTTCGGTGAAGGTGCGCGCGTCGTCCGGCGGCGTGTAGGCCATGAACTCCTGGTGGGCCTGCTGGCCCAGATTGCGGGTATCGACCAGAAACAACACGCGCTTGGCACCGGCGAATTTGAGCAGGCGGTAGATGGCGGTGATGGCGGTGAAGGTCTTCCCCGCGCCGGTCGCCATGTGGATCAGGGCGCGCGGAAAGTTGCGGGCGAGCGAGTGCTCTAGGCCGGTGACGGCGACGACCTGACAGGCGCGCAAATACGCCGTCAGCAGGGCGGGGAGGGCATGGACCAGTCGATAGCGCAGGGTGTCTGGCTGGTCGCGCCAGGCGGCCAGTTGCTCGGGACGGAAAAAGTGGAAGATTTCACGTGAGCGCGGGGCGGGGTCGCGGGTGTCGGTGAAGCGGGTGATGGCCCCGGTGCCTTCAAACAGGAAGGGCAGCAGGGCGGTCTGGCCGCACCATTTCAGGGTGGCGGCGGCATAGCGCAGCGTCTGTTCCTCAACGGCGGTCAGGTGCTCGCCGGCCTGATCGCGCTTGGCCTCGATGATGCCGACCGGTTCGCGATCGATGAAGAGCACATAGTCGGCGGGGCCGGTGTCGGTTGGATACTCGCGAACGGCCACGCCGCGCGCCGCGCCCAGATCGATGTCCTTGAAGTCCTGTATCACCCAGCCGGCATCGATCAGGCGCTGTTCGATCCGCTGGCGTGCCTTGGCTTCCGGGGTCATGGGGGGCTCCTGCGCGGGGTGCGCCGGTCGATCTGGGCAGTTTCGCTATGGTGCGGGATGATCGCATAGAACAGCGGTCGCCGGGACTGGGCTGGGATGCCCCGGGTGTGATCAGAAGTGATGTGGTTTGTTGGGGCCAGACCTTTCGGTAGGATGGGCAGAGCGAGAGCGATGCCCATCCTACGCGCTGATGTGGTCGCTGCCATCGTCCTCGGTCGGATCGTAGGAGCCCGCGTGCGGGCGACGGGTGGGGGCACAATGGCTCGATTCCGGCAGGTCACGTCGCCCGCAAGCGGGCTCCTACGGCGTTTGATTCTTGATAGCGTCGTAGCCGGCTGTCCGCGCTTGCACAGGAAAACAACGCACTAGAAATCGACCACGAGAAGAGTCCGCGCCGGTGCCGGGAGGTTGGTAGACTCGCACGCCCGAACCCCGTCCGACCCGCGTTATTTTCAAGCAGTCGAGCTCGCCATGGAACCCCGCTTCGTTCACCTGCACCTGCACACCGAGTATTCACTGGTCGACGGACTGGTGGGCGTCAAGCCGCTGGTCAAGGCGCTGCGCGCCGGGGGGATGCCGGCGGTCGCGGTGACCGATCAGTGTAATCTGTTCGCCCTGGTGCGCTCCTACAAGGCGGCCTTGGTGGCCGGGGTCAAGCTGATCGCCGGGGCGGATTTGTGGGTGAAGAATCCGACGGACGCCAACAAGCCGCACCGGCTGGTGCTGCTGGTCCAGGATAAGCAGGGGTACGGCAACCTGACGCGGCTGATCTCGCGCGCCTATGTGGAGGGGCAGCATCTTGGCGTGCCGCAGGTGGAGCGGGGTTGGATCGCGGCGGCGCCGCAGGGGTTGATCGCGTTGTCCGGCGGTCCCGGCGGTGACGTGGCTCAGGCTCTGCTGGCCGGCAACCGGGGGGTGGCCGAGTTCCTGCTGGATGACTGGCTCGCGATCTTCGGCGACCGTTATTACCTGGAACTGATCCGCACCGGCCGCGAGCAGGAGGCCGAGTTGATCGAACTGTCGGTCGACTTGGCGCTGGCCAAGGGCGTGCCGGTGGTGGCGACCAACGATGTGCGCTTTCTCGCCCGTGAGGACTTTGAGGCCCATGAGGTGCGGGTCTGCATCCACGAGGGCCGCACCCTGGACGATCCGCGCCGGCCGCGCATCTACAGCGAGGAGCAATACCTGCGCACCCCCGCGGAGATGGTGGAGCTGTTCGCCGACTGCCCCGAGGCGCTGGAGAACTCGGTCGAGATCGCCAAGCGCTGCAATCTGGAACTGGAACTCGGCAAGAACTACCTGCCGGACTTCCCGGTGCCGGCGGGCATGACCGTCGATGAACACTTCCACGCCGAGGCCCGCCAGGGGCTGGAGCGCCGTTTCGCGCGCGGCATCCTGGCGGGCGCGCCCGATCCGGACGAGCGTCGCCGGATCTACGCCGCGCGGCTCGATCTGGAGCTCGGCGTCATCTGCCAGATGGGCTTCCCCGGTTACTTCCTGATCGTCGCCGACTTCATCGCCTGGGCGCGGGCCAACGGCATCCCGGTCGGCCCCGGCCGCGGTTCCGGTGCCGGCTCGCTGGTCGCCTATGCGCTGGGGATCACCGATCTGGACCCGATCTATCACGATCTGCTGTTCGAGCGTTTTCTGAATCCCGAGCGGGTGTCCATGCCGGACTTCGACGTGGACTTCTGTATGGAAGGCCGCGATCGGGTGATCGACTATGTGGCCGAGCGTTACGGCCGCGAGGCGGTCTCGCAGATCATCACCTTTGGCACCATGGCCGCCAAGGCGGTGGTGCGTGATGTCGGCCGGGTTATGGGACACCCCTACGGCTTCGTCGACCGGGTGGCCAAGATGGTGCCCTTCGAGTTGGGCATGACCCTGGACAAGGCGCTGACCGACAGCGACGACTTGAAGGCCGCCTATGAGGACGACGAGGAGGTACGCACCCTGATCGACATGGGGCGCAAGCTGGAGGGGCTCACCCGCAACGCCGGCAAGCACGCCGGCGGCGTGGTCATCGCGCCGACCAAGCTGACCGACTTCTCCGCGCTCTACTGCGAGCCCGGCGGCGACAATCTGGTCACCCAGTTCGACAAGGACGACGTGGAGGCGGCCGGTCTGGTCAAGTTCGACTTCCTGGGGCTGCGCACCCTCACCATCATCGATTGGGCGCTCAAGACGATCAACGCGCGCCGGCCGGCCGGCACCGAACCGCTGGATATCGACGGCCTCGACCCGGCCGATCAAACCGCCTTCGCCCTGCTCAAACGCTGCGAGACCACCGCCGTCTTCCAGCTTGAATCGCGCGGCATGAAGGAGTTGATCAAGAAACTCCAGCCGGACTGTTTCGAGGAAATCACCGCGCTGGTCGCGCTGTTCCGGCCCGGACCGCTGCAGTCGGGCATGGTCGACGACTTCATCAACCGCAAGCACGGTCGTGCCGAGGTCGCTTATCCCCATCCGGATTTGGCGCCCATCCTCCAGCCCACCTACGGCGTCATCCTCTACCAGGAGCAGGTGATGCAGATCGCCCAGGTCCTGGCCGGCTACTCGCTCGGCGGGGCCGATCTGCTGCGCCGCGCCATGGGCAAGAAGAAGGCCGAGGAAATGGCCAAACAGCGTGCCTTCTTCCAGGAAGGTGCGGAGAAGCGTGGTGTGGACGGCGCGGTGGCGGCGCACATTTTCGACCTGATGGAGAAGTTCGCCGGCTACGGCTTCAACAAGTCACACAGCGCCGCCTATGCCCTGGTCTCCTATCAGACACTGTGGCTCAAGGCCCATTATCCGGCCGCCTTCATGGCGGCCGTACTCTCGGCGGACATGGACAACACCGACAAGGTGGTGACCTTGATCGAGGAGTGTCGGGCCATGGGGCTCAAAGTCGAATCCCCGGCGGTCAACGCCTCCGAATATCGCTTCACCATCGCCGACGGCGGCACCGTGATCTATGGCCTGGGTGCCATCAAGGGGGTGGGTGAGTCCGCCATCGAGGCCATGCTGGAGGCACGCCGCACCGGCGGGCCTTTCAAGGATCTGTGGGAATTCTGCCGGCGCATCGACTTGCACAAGGCCAACCGGCGCGTGCTGGAGAGCATGATCCGCGCCGGCGCGTTGGACGGGCTCGCCCCCAACCGGGCCACCCTGATGGCGCAATTGCCCTTGGCGCTGAAGTTCGCCGAGCAGCATCGCGAGACCCAGGCGGCGGGGCAGGGCGATCTCTTCGGTGATCTCTTCGGGATGCCCGGCGGTGCGGCGGCGCCAGCTCCCGCCCCGGACCCGCAGATCGCGGCGGACACCCGCGAGGATTGGGACGAGGAGCAGCGCCTGGCGGGTGAGCGCGAGACCCTGGGGCTCTATCTGACCGGGCATCCCATCGACCGCTATGCCGCCGAGATCGACGCCATGGTCGGCACCACCAACCGCATCGCCCGCCTGTTGGAGACCGAGCGCGACCCGGCCGAGACCGAGCGCTGGGACAGCAAGCGCCGCGAGCGTGACCGCCGCAGCATCGCCGGGCTGGTGGTCAGCGTGCGCCACAGCAAGACGCCGCGCGGACGCATGGGATCGGTGCTCCTCGACGACCGCACCGGGCGCATGGAAGTCACGGTCTTCTCCGACCTCTATGAGCAGGCGCGCAACCTGCTGGTGCCGGACCAGCTCATCACCGTCACCGGTTCACTGAACTTCGACGACTTCCGCGGCGCCTGGACCCTGCGCGCCGATGACCTGCGCACCTTCGAACAGGCACGCGAATCCCAGGCCGACCACCTGGCGCTGACGCTCGACCTCGCCGACCCGGCGGCGCATGCCCGCGGCCTCGCCCTGGTCGCCCAGGTCCAGGCTATTCTGGAGCCCTTTCGCGGCGGCGACCTGCGCGTGGTCATCGACTACCGCCGCCCCGGCGTCGGCGGCCGGCTGTTGTGCGGGGAGGCGTGGCGGGTGCAGCCGCGCGATGCCCTGTTGAAACAACTGCGGCGATTGCTCGGGAATGAGGCGGTGACGGTCTCCTACCAGCGCGGCACCTTGCCGGCGATGACACCCGCCGCGACGACGGAGACCGAGCGGCCGAGGGCGGCGCGGTTGACGGTGGTGAGGTAGGGCCGTTGCCATTTCCCGGCCGGCAACGCGACCTGCCCAGCATCGACATCCGTCTAAGGGGCTTTATGCGGGTGCGGCATGTCGGCTTCCTGGCGAACCGCTGCCGGGCGCGCTGTCTGGCGCTGATCCGCACGGCGCTCGCTGCCCCGGCACCGGAACCCGCCAGCGCACCGTAGGCCGCGGCACCCTTTGACGGTTACCCGTGTCCCACCTGCCATCAGGGGCGGCTGCATGTGACGTTGCACCTGGCCCCGCGGCGGCGTCAGGGGGTGATGAACGCGCCTGCCCCAGCTTAAGCACTAAGGCTCACCCGTCACGCTGAACAGACCGCATGCGGCCTGCGGGCCTTGATCATCGTTCCGGCCGACGACCGGGCGTTGCACACTGGAAATCGAGGCTTATTCAGCCGGACCAGGGCGACCCAGATGCGATGTCGATCGGCCAGGGTGATTTCCGGGAAAAGATGTACCAACGTGTAGGGGCGACTTTAGTCGCCCCTAAACCCCCCTACGGAATCTTGCAAGCATGCGCAGTTGGGATGCTTCTTCCTGGGAATTGCCTTCGATGATTTCCGAAGAACCTCTTACCACGCGGGATCAACCACCGAGGACCGGGGTGACGCGACCGGAGGTCGACGCTTTAGCGGGCGGCGGCGCGGCGCTCGACTGACGCCTCGACCTCCTGTCTGTTGTGCGGGTGCGGCAAGATCCGCAGGGGGCTGTAGGGGACTGTAGGGGCGACTAAAGTCGCCCCTACATGAACAGAATTCGGAACTGGTCAGGGTCGTGGCCGTCACCATGATCAAGGCCGGTTGAGCCCTTGGTCATCGTTCTGGCCACTGGCGGTCGATGCTTTACCGTAAAAGTCGCGCAGCGACTCCGTGGGAGCGGCGTCCCGCCGCGATGGGGCCGGGCGTGTTACCGCAGCGTTCGCGGGCACCGTGGTACCGCATCGCGG
>NZ_CAIZIZ010000431.1 GCF_903933125.1 uncultured Lamprocystis sp.
CGGGGGCAAGGCCGCGCCGCCGATGCTCATCCAACAGGCGATCCAGCAGCGTCCGAATCTCGGGCGCCAGCCCGCGCAGGCGACCCTCTTGCACCAGGCGATCCAGCGCTGTCTTCAGGTGCTTGGGATCGCGCACGACCTCGTCCAGTAGGTCCCGCATCGCTTCGCGTTTAAACTCCTCAGCGGTGTACGCCATGTCGGTCTCCAGGCCAAAGGTGGCGGCCAGTTGGTCGCGCAAGAAGCTGCCGATGCTGCTGCGCGGGCGATAGTGGGTCAAGCCGTACCGGGTTTGATCACGGGCATGCGCAAACAGTCCCCAGGGGGCGTTGCGCGGCTGCTTCGCCAGGGTGTCGAGCACGATGAGGCGCACCGGCAGTGCGCCTACCGCCAGATCGTAGACCCCGGGGCAGGCGGTCGCGCGACAGGTGCCGGCCGGCAGTTGGCGCAGCAGTTGGCGCGGCTGGCGGGTGGCGATGGCATAGCGGCGAAAGTCACGCGCCGGCAGCAGCGGGTAGGCGCCCGCGGGTTCGGCCAGCGGCTCATCCGCCGCGCACGTGCCGCTGCAGGCGGCGCGCAGTGAGGCCAGCTTACGGTAGGTGACCTAGTGGCCGATGAGTTCTTCCAGTGCCCAGGCGTTGAATGGCTCCGCCGCAGATTTATAACTGAGCAGGTTGTGGGCAGCCAGCGTGTCCAAGCCATCGGGCAGGCCGTTTAAGGCGTCTGGATCGGGGGTTGCACCCGCCGCGTCGCGCTGTTCGATGATGAGGATGTCGAGTCGTTGACTCTTGAGCGACAACTCCTCCTCCATGGTCACCGACCAGGGGCGGCCGACGAACAGGTCGGTCAGCAGGATGCCGAGCCAGCGGTGCCACGGTTTGGGAGGGCGTCTGTCCATGGGCCTCGATCATCGTTCCGGCCGTTGGGTGGACAAGCGCTAGCCCAGTCCACCGAATCTCGCGCCGCCGCTGGTGGACTGCGCGACGCTTGTCCACCCGATGTCACGTGGCCGGAACCGTGACCAAGACCCAACTGGCTTTCTTTGCGCGGTCAAGTGGTCGACGCCGATGCAGTGGCCGCCGACCAGGCCTAGCGGAAGTCCGTAGGGCGCAATAGGCGACTGCCGGGAAAGCATCGACCGACGTTTAGGGGCGACTGAAGTCGCCCCTACAGCCTTGCTGCCATGCGCAGTCGGGATACTGATTCCCGGAAAACGGCTTACTGATTTGATGCCGGTTCCGCATCCGGAAAGTAATCAGGATCGAGCACCTGCTCGATGGAATAGGGACACAGGGCAGGGACTTGAGCCTGCTCATCGTAGAGATCGAACGACTTCTGCGCGGCTCTCCGTGCTTGCTGCCAGGCCTTGGCAAAGAGCTCTGGTGCGTGGTGTTTTAGGCTCGGCGTGGCGTCAAGCCGCGTTTGCGCCTGGTCGCGAAACTCGATGATTTCCTCAGTCCATTTTGCCCGTGGAGCCTGGGCAGGAGAGAGCGCCAACTTCAGGAGATGCAGCAGGATCTGCCGAAGCAAGGACTGTAAGGCCAGTTTTTGCTCTCGTCCCATGTCCTCGATTTCCTCAGCAATGTGCTCGAGATCCAATGCGTCCCAGTGGCGCGCACGCAGCAAAGCGGATTGCTCTTGCGTCCAGTAAAGAAAATCGGTTTCGTAGGTCTGAGCCGTCATGTGCCGCCTCCCGTCGTATCCGTTTGCATGGCTCGAACGATCCGCGCAGCGCCCTGCCCGTCCACCAGTGCCATGCCGGCAGCGGCGAGCTGTTGTCGTCCCGCCGGATAATGATCCACACCAGCCAATCGGGCCGCCAACCGGACAGTGCTGCCAGGGTTTCGGCGGCGTCCTGATGCGATGGAACGCCGAGCTATCGCGCATAGTCGTCTGCGGCGGTCGACGCAACCGGGTCCATGTCGATCGGCGGGGCCGGGAGCCCGGTGACTGCGAAGGCATCGGCGCCGAGTGCGTCGAGCTGATGGCGCGAATGCGCACGGCAGATGAATCTCACCTGCGCACCTTGGGCGCGCAGGCCCTGCGCCAAGGTCCGGCAGCGCACCAGATGGCCCGGGTGGAGGCATCGACACGGATGGCGATTTTCACTTTATGCCCGGTATCGGCTCGCGCGGCGCCGGCTCACCTGGTTTCAGCCAGGACATCGGCAAAGACGTCCGGCTGTGACCACCAAAGATCGGAAATGCGCAGGCAGGCTTGCGCGACCCGCATGATGACGGCGGCGACTGAATCACCCAGTTTTCAGCTAATACGTTGATGCGACAGCCCTGACTCGATAGTTTCCAGCCACTCGGTGTCGTCGCGCAGGGTGATGCAGGGCACACCGTGGAAATAGGCTTCTTTCGGCATACCGCCGGAGTCGGTCAGAATGAGACGGGCGCTGGTCAGCAGTCAATGGTCGTGACGGGGATGTTGCTTCAGCCAGGCTTCAATTATCGCGGGATAGAGACCTTCCAGCCGCGCCTCGGGGGCAAGGCCGCGCAGCCGCTCCTCGGGGGTGAGTTCGCGCAGCCGATCCTCTTCCACCAAACGATCCAGCAGCGTTCTCAGGTGTTTGGGATCGTGCAGGACGTCTTCCAGGAGGTCCCGCATCGCTTCGCGTTTAAACGCCTCAGCGGTGTAAGCCATGTCGGTCTCCAGGCCAAAGGTGGCGGTCAGTTGCTCGTGCAAGAAGCTGCCGATGCGGCTGCGCGGGCGATAGTGGGTCAAGCCGTACCGGTCGAGTCGTTGACTCTTGAGCGACAACTCCTCCTCCATGGTCACCGACCAGGGGCGGCCGACGAACAGGTCGGTCAGCAGGATGCCGAGCCAGCGGTGCCACGGTTTGGAAGGGCGTCTGTCCATGGGGCTCGATCATCATTCCGGCCACTGGAGGCCGAGGCTTTAGCCGGCCCGGCGTGCCGGGACCACTGATGTTATTTAAGATCTCGGGAATCGCCACCGGCTAAAGCCTCGACCTCCAGTGGCGGACAGGCCGTCGCTTGCCGGAACGATGATCACGGCCTTGTAGAATCTTGGCCATCAACCCGGCCGTCTCGCGACCTGCACGGTCGTCGGTCCGCGCAGCGGAGCCGACGGATTGCGGTCTGACTCAGGGCTCCGGTACGGACCGCTGACGGCTGGCCGGGGTGATGTCAAGGCTCGGGGTGGTGGCACAGTGCTTCGCTCTGCATCAGGGTCGTGACGATGCGTTGCTGGTCGGCCTCGCCCAGGTCCGGGTGCATAGGCAGGCTCATGACTTGGCGGGCGATGCTTTGGGCAACCGGGGTACAGTCGGGGCAGCACAGGTGAGCGTAGGCTGGCTGCTCGTTGATCGGTACCGGGTAATGCACGGCGGTGGGGATGCCGGCGGCGTACAGGCCGGCCTGGAGGGCGTCGCGGTCCTCGACCAGGATGGTGTATTGGGCGAAGACGCTGGTGCGGTGTGCTTTCGGCCAGGGCAGCAGCCGAAGATTTGTTGCCACGGAATCACACGGAAGGACACGGACACGTTCTTCTCTTTCTTCTTTCCGTGTTATTCCGTGTGTTTCCGTGGCTAATAATTCATGGTAGCGGTGGGCGACGGTCTGGCGTTGGGAAATTTCCTGGTCGAAGCGATCGAGCTTGGCGAGGACGACGGCGCATTGCAGCGTATCCATACGCCCGCCAACCCCAATCCGCGTATGGACGTAGCGCTTGCTCTGACCGTGAACGCGGATTTCCCGACAGGCTTGGGCCAAGACGTCATCGCTGGTGAAGATGGCGCCACCGTCGCCATAGCAGCCAAGCGGCTTGCTGGGGAAGAAGCTGGTGCAGCCGATGGTGCTGAGGTTGCCGCTCTGCTTGCCCTGGTAGGTCGCACCGAAGCTCTGGGCGGCGTCTTCGATGACCGGAATGTTGCCGTGGCGGGCGGCGATGGCGTTGATGGCATCCATGTCCGCCGGCTGGCCGTAGAGGCTGACGGGCATGATCGCTTTGGTACGGGCGGTGATCCTGGCCTCGATCAGGGATGGATCAATGTTGCAGGTGGCAGGGTCGATGTCGATAAAGACGGGCGTCGCGCCGACCAGGACGATGACCTCTGCGGTCGCCACGAAGGTAAAGGGCGTGGTGATGACCTCATCACCCGGACCGATGCCGAGCGCCATCAGGCTGATCAACAGCGCCTCGGTGCCGCTGGCGACGGTGATGCAGTGCTTGGCGCCGGTGTAGGCGGCCAGGCGTACCTCTAACTCGCGGACTTCCGGGCCAAGGATGTATTGACCGTGGTGGAGGACGCGGTGGAGGTTGCGCTCTAACGCCGGGCGAATCGCGGCTTGCTGGGTCTTGAGATCGACAAAATCGATGTGAGGCAAACTGCTTTGGAAGTGACGCTGCTGCTCGATGAATGCCTCGGGCATAAGCGCACGATCCGGATAGCGGGCGAGCATCCGCTTGTCCCGTGTCAGCAGACCCGCCGACCCCTCGGCGAACCGTTCCAGTGCGCGTTGCAACTGGGCATCCTCAGGATCCTCGTCCTCAAAGACCGGCCCTTCCGCGGCCAAAGCCGCCAACCACTGATAATCGGCCGTTATGCGCGCCAGGAGATGACGCGCGCGCGACCGAGCGGCCGAGCGGGTCAGTCCTTCGCCGTTAGCCAGCGCGGCGGTGTAGACCTCAGAGGCGAGGACATATTCAAACGTCTGCACGGATCCGGCATAGACCCATAGGGCGACGCCACCGGTCTCGGCCAGCGCGATCGCGAGCCGTGCATTGGCCGAGCCGGCACGCGCGACGCAAAGGTCGACGACGACGTTGACATCGAGCAAGAGCTGTTTCATGGCGGACGGCCTTGCTCACGGCGGGTTGCATTGCGTAACTCGACGGCGGCCCAGCGTTGGCGCTCTTCCTCTGATTCCTCAACTTGAGCCGGCGATAAAGGTTGGTGCCGCGCACCTTCAGCAATCGCTGTCATTCTCGCAACTCGCTCGCGGACTTCCGGTGAAAAGTCCTCCAGATCATAAGCGTGCGGAGCGGATTTCAGGGAGTCGGCGATCTCTTGATCCGGGATCTCGACAGATACGCGAAACCGCTGATGCTTAAGGTTCAGCGCGGTCTGAAATTCGAGTCGGCCTTGATCGTAGATGGCTTCGACTTGCATGGGACGTGCTCTGGGTTTGTTTTGTTGGGCCACGGAAATACACGGAAGGACAGACAAACACGCAAGCGCAATGCTCCTTGTGTAACGCGTATTCGGGGTCAATCGCTGACTGCCTCAAGATCGCCATTGTCGAGGTGATAGGTGCGGCCGGTGGCGGGGCAAGTGGCTTGTCCGGTGCCGGTCACGGGTAGGTCGAGACGCTCGCCATGTTGGCTCATCCAACCGATCTGGCGCGCGGGGACGCCGGCCATGAGGGCGTAGGGCTTGACATCTTTGTTGATGACGGCACCGGCGGCGATGAAGGCGTACTCACCCAGCGTCACACCGCAGACGATGGTGGCGTTGGCGCCGATGGTGGCGCCGCGCTTGACCAGGGTGCGGCGGTATTCGTCTTTACGGGTGACGGCTGAGCGCGGGTTGTAGACATTGGTGAAGACCATGCTGGGGCCGCAGAAGACGTCGTCCTCCAGGGTAACGGCATCGTACAGGCTGACGTTGTTCTGGACTTTGCAGTTGTTGCCGATGCGGACGGCGTTGCCGACGAAGACGTTTTGGCCGAAGGAGCAGCGGTCGCCGATGCGGGCGCCGGAGCAGATGTGGACCCAGTGCCAGATGCGGGAGCCATCGCCGATCTGGGCGCCGTCGTCAATGATGGCTGTGGGATGGATTGTGGTGGTCATTATGAAGATCAAGCCGCGGATTGAGATGATGGGGATTCTTTGCCACGGAAGAACACGGAAAGACACGGACAAGCAGAACAACACCAATTTCCGTGTTCTTCCGTGTCCGTCCGTGGCTAATCCTCATTCTTCTGTTGCTAATATTCCAGCGGTAAGGAGACCGTACGCCCGTCGCGTGCTGAGAGGTAGGCGGCGATTAGAAGTTCCAGGGATTTGAGGCCCTCGCGGCCATCGGTTTCCGGTTCGGCTTCGCCGCGCAGGACGTCGATGACGTTCTTGTAGTAAAGCGGATGACCGAAGCCGTACACCGACGTGGTTTCGTAATTGGCCGCCTTGATCTGTTCGTCGTAATCGCGCGGCTCGGCGAAGTCCCAGAGTTGGATGTCGTTGACGGCGACGCCGCCGATGCGGACCGAACCCTTTTCGCCAAGGATGGTAATGGAGCCTTCCAGGTTTTTGGGGTAGGTGAGCATGGTGACGCTCATCGAGCCCAGCGCGCCATTGCGCCAGCGCACGTTGAGCACACCGGTGTCGTCCACTTCGATATCACGGGTGGTGCTGACCATCGCCTGTACTTTATCAACCGGGCCAATGAGCCAGTCGAGCAGGTCGACATAGTGGCTGGCCTGGTTCATGAAGGCACCGCCGTCGAACTCCCAGGTGCCACGCCATTTGGCCTGGTCGTAGTAGGACTGGGGGCGACTCCAGAAAACGTTGAGCTGGACCAGGTGGATCTTGCCGAACCGCTTCTCCTCAACAGCCCGTTTGAGCAGTTGCAGCGTGGCGTTGCGCCGGTTCTGTTTGACCACGAAGAGGTGGACGCCAGCCTCGTCACAGGCCTTGACCATGTTCACGCCGTCCTGCCAGCGGGTTGCCATCGGCTTCTCGGTCATGACGTGAACGGCATGGCGGGCGGTGAGGATGGTTTCGTCCGGGTGCAGACCGCTCGGGGTGCAGAGGGCGACCAAGTCCGGCTGGACGGTGCTGAGCAGTTCCGACAGGTGGGCGTAGCCGGGAACGCCGTAGGTGTCTACGTGTTGCTTGAGGACCGCCGGGTTCGTGTCGCACACCGCCACCAGATCCAAGTCCCCAGCGTGCCGCTCGATGGCGCCGAAGTGGTTCTTGGCGATGCGGCCACAGCCGATGACGGCGATGCGGATCTGGCGATTGTTGATGGGCTTAGGCATGCGATGGTTGTTCAATGAGGGCGTATTTCACGATGATGCCTCGACGACGCGCAAGGGCTCGATGATGTCGGTGACGCGGGGGTTGCGTAGGTCCGGACAGCCTTCCTTGAAGGCCAGCCCCAGCAACAGGATGCGGCTGTGGCAGACCGTAGGGCGCAATAGGCGACTGCCGTATGCGCCGCAGGGGCGGGGCGCCGCACGATCGCTGGCGCAATACGCTGGGCTATTGCGCCCTACGGTTCTCGATGACGTTGGCGGCTTCGGCGACGCGGCCTTGATCATCGTTCCGGCCAGCAATGCCCATTTCGAGTCCAAGGGTTTACCGTGAAAGTCGCGCAGCGACCCCGTGGGAGCGGCGTCCCGCCGCGATGGGGCCGGGCGTGGAGCCGCAGCGTTCGCGGTCACCGCGGCACCGCATCGCGGCGGGATGCCGCTCCCCCGAGGGCCTTCCATCTTCCGGGGTGGCTTGATGTTCCTACCAGGGCCGTGACCGTGAACGAGCGTCGTCAGGCCATCCTGGTCTGGCGGCGTCGGGGCTGGAAGCCCTGAC
>NZ_CAIZIZ010000432.1 GCF_903933125.1 uncultured Lamprocystis sp.
TCCTACCGTAGGAGCGGCCCGCGGCCGCGACGGGCTGCCGCAATGACGGGTCGGCTGGCCGGAATTATGATCAAGGCCTCTGGTCCGGCTGGATCACCATCTCCCGCTACGGGGTTCAGACTGCGCTGCAACCCGTCGACACATGACCGGCATTCGACAATGGGGCTTCGGCTGGCGGGACGTGCTGGTCACGGTGCCGGTGGTCAATGTCCTGTTGTTCTTGCCCCTGATGGCGGTGTTTCCCACGGCACTGACCCAGGCATCGCCGGCGGATATCGCCGTCCAGGCGCTGTACCAGGGAGTGATCGTCAATATCTTCGCGTTGATGTGTGTGGCTTACGCCATCAACCATCTCGGTACGATGACCGTCTCATTGTTTATGTCCTTTGTGCCGGTGACCACCGCCATGCTCGCCTGGCTGCTGCTCCGCGAGGTCCTGAGCATCAATGAAATTACCGGTATCGTCGGCTGTTCACTGGGGCTGATGTTGTACGCGCGGGGGCGCTGGTGGTGATTACCGGGGCGAAGGGGGAAGATTGCGCTGACCAAATGATTCTCGCTGACGGGTATTTTGTCACTTCCTTCTTCCAGACCTGACCCCTGCCCTTCCTTATCTTGCCTGTTGGACGGGGTTCCGGGCCAGGACCAGCCAGCCGGCGACCGGCTCGCCGCACTCGCGGCGGGGAGACTTCTGCTCGATCTTGACGAGCGACAGACCTGCCTCCCCGAGCGCGGTCGTTACATATTCCTTGGAATGGGCATAACGCCCGTGATGGCATAACTGGTAATCGGTCGTCGCGTCCTCTGCGAGCGCCTCGAGCGTGAAGCACAGGTAACCCGCGGGGCGCAGTGTGCGGGCCGCGGCGCGCAACGCATCGTCGATTGCGCCGAAATAGATCAGGGCATCCGTGGATACGACCAGATCATAGCGATTCGGGTGCTCCTCCATAAAGGCGGTCAGTTCGGCCTGGTGTAGCGCGTCGTAGAGACCGCGCCGGCGGGCCTGGCCCAGCATTCCGGCGGAGAGATCCACACCCTCCAGTGTGGCCGCGTAGGGCCGCAGGAGGGCCGCGCACAGACCAGTCCCGCAGCCGGCGTCGAGCACTGCCAGGTCCGCGGCCGCGGCACCGATGCAGGCGGCAACCATCTCGCCTGCTTGGGTCGGGGCAGCGTATTCGAGCGACGCCAAGCGCGAATCGAAGCTCTTGGAGAAGGTGTCGAAGACCGTTTGCACATAGGCATCGGATGCGCGCACCGGAACCCCCACACCGGTGCAGGCTGCCAGGAGGTGCGCCGGCTCGGGGTTGTCGGGTTCGATCGCGAGCCAGTCGCGGAAGACCCCGGCAGCCTTGTCGAGAAGCCCGAGCCGGATATAGGCCAGGCTCTGGATTCCGCGTGAGCGGGCGTCCTGCGGCCGGCGCTTGAGCACCTTACCGCTGTGCTCCAGGGCTTCCTCGCTTCGCCCGGTCTGGGCATAGACGCTGGAGAGCGTGATGCAGGCGTCGGTGAAATCCGGCGCGATCTGGATGGCCCGCAGCAGGCATCGCTCGGCCTGCGCATAGAGGCCGAGTGCCTTCAACAGCACCGCGTAATTATGGAGCGTATCGGGCCTGTCCCGATCCAGCGCGAGCGCGGCGCGATACGCGCGGTCCGCATCCGCGAAGCGCTCGTTCTCGAGCATCAGGTTACCGAGATTGTTGTGAAAGACCGCATGGTCGGGGACCAGCTCGACGGAGCGGCTCATGAGTCGCAGCGCCTCGTCGGCGCGTCCCTGGGCATGGGCGACCATCCCCAGAAAATGGAGCGCGTCCGGATGCTCGGGCACCAACTCGAGGACGCGCTGGTAGATCGCGGAGGCAGGCCCGAGTTCGCCGGCCTCGTGCAGCGCGTTGGCCAGGCTCAGCGCTTCGGCCACGCTCAGTTCTTGAATCGGTTCTATTGTCGGCTGCGCGGCGGTCGGTTCCATGGGAGCCAGGCCTCGGGTTTTGTGTTTGCACCAAGGGTATCGGCGAGCGGCGGATAGAGGTCGGCCAGGGATCCGCCAGCACTAAGATCAGGGACTCACGGGACTAATGAGAACATGAGGAAAACGGCCAGAAAGTGCCCTGCGCTTCGGCCCGCAGGATAGACTGTAGCGCGCCGGCTGTGAAGGCTGTAAAGCTGCAGCTGCCCGGGTAGGCAACGGCGACCCGTTTAGCATCGTTGCGCGTTTCGTTGTGCATCGCAGACATTTTCGCTCCTGATATTGGAATGATCGACGGTTACCACTCGCTTCGGTCGACCGCGCCCAGCGTAACCCACGTCGCAACCGAGCGTCCGCTCAATCTGCTCGCGGAAGCGGTCGTTGCCGAAAGGTGTTCCGGTCTGCAGGCAAGCGTGCATTTGCTCGAGCAGGATCGGATCGAGATGAGCGGTGAACAGATCCCGATAGGCCGCCTGTCGCTCTGTCTCCGAGCCGCCAAGCGTCCGATAGTCCGAATGGGTGGCGATCAGCGGGTTGCGCTCGCCGAGTGCGTTGCATCGGTAGCTCGACCACGGATAGTCCCCCGGTGCAGCGACCATGCCCGCGCGGACCGGGTTAAGCTCGATATACCGGTAGCAGGCGAGCAGGTAGGACTGGGCTTGCACCAGGCTGGCCTTGAAGCGTCCCTCCCAGAGCGTCCCGCTACGTCGATACTCATGGTTGACGTAGGGCACATAGCGCTGTCCGACCGACTGCATCATGCGGCTGATGGCGGCGGCGTCCTTCGGCGTGACGAGCAGGTGCACATGATTGGTCATCAACACATAGGCGTGGATGGCGCAATCGTTGCATTCGGCGGCCTCGCCCAGCCAGCCGAGATAGACACGGTAGTCGTTTTCGGCAAAAAAGACGGCTTGGCGGTTGTTGCCGCGTTGGACGATATGCGTGGGGATGTCGGGGAGGAAGAACCTAGGCTTGCGGGGCATGGGAATGGACCTGTTGGGAGCCATTCCTCAAGCATAACAGAGAAAAGGGCTCTGACCCCTTTTCTTCCAGGCCGGAGCCAACAGCGCGAATCGGACAACGACGTACTGCTGCTGGTTTGTGGAGCCTCCTTGACCCCAGCCGAACAGGACTCCGTGCGGAATGCTCACGGTGCGGGTGAGCGATGGTCCGCTTGCTGGCGTCTGGGGAGCGCTCGTCAGCTTCAACGCTCGCCCTGTAGCCGGATCAATGGCATCAAATTCGTCGGTGCCGTTGCGGCGAATGAGCAATATCCAATGATCGCCCACTGCCGACGATTTGTAGTCCACCTGAGCGGCGATCGGATGACCGGCCAAGAGATTGCTTGATATGTACTCGACATCGTTGGGTGAGAGCAGCTTGACTCGGCCGTGCTCGTCATAGTTCATCCCCAACGCTTCGGCCGCCGCCGGCATTTTGAGATCGGACGATTCAAAGGCTCCGGCGCGTCTCAGGATTCGATTCACTGCCGGCGGATCGAGGTCGCACGGTTCCAATCCCTCCGGCCAGTGCGTGGTGGGCGTTCCGATCACCGTGGCTGCCATGGTCAAGGTACATAGGGCACACCCGTGGCTGCCGATATTGTTGCTTCCATCCCCCAAGACCTCGGACGAGTAATCTCCCTGTTTAAATGCCTTGAATCCGCCTATTGCCGTCGGCCGCGGATCAACGCGCGGCTTTACCGCTGAAACGGAAGCAACGTTGCCGTTGAGAGCCTTCCATGTGTCTTTGTTCGGCGCCACTGTGCCGTCGACAGCCGGACCCGACCAGCCCATGACCTTTTCCTGGAACTGCTCGATGGCCCCGATGGTAAGTTTTCCGCAGTCGCCGTCGGGCACCAGCTTGCTGAGCCCGCTGGCCTTGAATTTCGCTTTGCGGTCCAGCGCCATGTTCAGCAACTTCTGGATCACCCGTACATCCGGCGGGTCGTTCAATCCCATTTTTCCAACAGGGAATTTGATGCTACGTGCCTGCGTTGTCATGTCGATCGACTCCACAAGAATGGTGGAATTTCTTGCTTGGTTCCTTGACCCTATTTTCTGCCTACTTCAATTCCTCGAGTAGCTGCAGCTCGGTACTGACTTCTATTTCACTATTTATTCTCCCTGAGTGATTTTGTATTTCTGTAGGGGTTTAAAAAGGCCTTGCTTTCTTTCCCTCCGTTTCACATTTTTCAGAATCTAGCTGTCGACGTGATTGAGTGTAGAGCATACCTGTCATCTGGCAAGGGAACCCCGAATCCTTTTTTCCGCCCCCACCTTCCCGGCGCAGAGCGCCCGACCTAGAGGTGGCACCGCGGAGCGGTGTCACCAGCGCGGGGAGCGAGGGCGGGTGAGGCGCACTCAGCCGTCAAAGCTGTAGCTGAACCCCCCGTCGGCCACCCCGATCGCAATCCGCTCGATCTTCTTCCCCTCCATCGTCCGATTCAAAATCTCCCGACTGATCGCCGGCAAGACCGTATTGGTCAGTATGGCATCCACCACCCGCGCCCCACTCTCCACCTCCGCACACCGCTTGGCGATCAGGTCCACCACCGCGTCGTCGTAGGTCAGCACGGCGCGATGGTTGTCACTGATCCGCCGGACCACCCGGTCGAGCTGAAGCCGGATGATGGTCGCCAGGATCGCATCGCTCAGCGGGTAATAGGGGATGGTGACGATGCGGCCCAGGAGCGCGGGCGGGAAGGTCTTGAGCAGCGGGGCGCGCAGGGCTTGGGTCAGCCCCTCGACATCCGGCATCAGGTCCGGATCCTTGCACATGCTCATGATGAGATCCGTGCCGGCGTTGCTGGTTAGCAGGATGACGGTGTTGTGGAAGTCGATATAGCGGCCCTCGGCGTCTTCCATCCAGCCTTTGTCGAAGACCTGGAAGAAGATCTCATGTACGTCGGGATGGGCTTTTTCCACCTCGTCGAGCAGGACCACGCTATAAGGCTTGCGGCGGACGGCCTCGGTGAGAATACCGCCTTCGCCATAGCCGACATAGCCGGGGGGCGAGCCCTTGAGGGTGGAGACGCTATGCGCCTCCTGGAACTCGCTCATGTTGATGGTGATGATGTTCTGCTCGCCGCCGTAGAGTGCCTCGGCGAGTGCGAGCCCGGTCTCGGTCTTGCCCACGCCGGAGGGGCCGGCGAGCATGAAGACGCCGATCGGTTTGTTGGGGTTGTCGAGCTTGGCGCGCGAGGTCTGGATGCGGGCGGCGATGGCATCGAGTGCATGACGCTGGCCGACGACCCGCTTGTTGAGGGTCTCGGCGAGGTTCAGCACCGCCTTCACTTCGTCCTTGACCATGCGGCCCAGCGGGATGCCGGTCCAGTCGGCGACCACGGAGGCAACCGCCTGGGCGTCGACGCTCGGCAGGATCAGGGGGCGTTCGCCCTGCAGGTCCGCCAACTCGGCCTGGAGGGTGCGCATCTGTTCCAAGGCCGCGGCGCGCTCGGGCTCGCCGAGGGCGGCGGGAGCGGTCGCGGCGGGCGTCGCGCCGGTCCCGGCCGCCTGCTCCAGGTCGCTCCCGGTCCCTTCGACCGGGGCAGTCGTGCCGCGCAGTTGTCCGCGCAGTTCCAGGATCCGGGTCACCAGGCCCTTCTCGGACTCCCAGCGGGCATTGAGTCCCAGCAGGCGCTCGCGTTCGACGGCCAGCTTCTCGTTGACGGCCTGCTCGCGCTCCGCGGTCGCTACACCCACCGCGGCCTCGCGGCCGATGATGGCGAGTTCGGTCGTCAGGCCCTCGATGCGGCGCCGGCAGTCCTCGACCTCCGGGGGTTCGGCGGACTGACTGATGGCGACCCGGGCGCAGGCGGTATCGAGCAGGCTCACCGCCTTGTCCGGCAGTTGGCGCGCCGGGATGTAGCGGTGGGAGAGGCGCACGGCGGCCTCCAGGCCCTCGTCCAGGAGTTGGACCTGGTGGTGCTTCTCAAGCGTCGAGGCGATGCCCCGGACCATGAGGATCGCTTTCTCCTCGCTCGGCTCGTCGACCTGGACGACCTGGAAGCGGCGGGTGAGCGCCGGGTCCTTCTCGATGTATTTTTTGTACTCGGCCCAGGTGGTGGCGGCGACGGTGCGCAGGGTCCCGCGGGCCAGCGCGGGCTTGAGCAGGTTGGCCGCGTCGCCGGTGCCGGCGCTGCCGCCGGCGCCGACCAGGGTGTGGGCCTCGTCGATGAAGAGGATGATGGGCTTGGGCGACGCCTGGACCTCTTCGATGACCTGGCGCAGCCGGTTCTCAAACTCGCCCTTCATGCTGGCCCCGGCCTGGAGCAGGCCCACGTCGAGGGTGCGCAGTGACACCTCCTTGAGCGGCGGGGGAACGTCTCCGGCGGCGATGCGCAGGGCAAAGCCTTCGACCACCGCGGTCTTGCCGACACCGGCCTCGCCGGTGAGGATGGGGTTGTTCTGACGGCGGCGCATGAGGATGTCGATGAGCTGGCGGATCTCCTCGTCGCGTCCCACGATGGGGTCCAGTTCCCCCTTGCGGGCGCGCTCGGTGAGGTCCACCGAGAACTGCTTGAGTGCCTGCTGTTTGCCCATCTGGGCCGGGGCCATGGCGTCGCTCGCCTCACCCGGCGCGGCACCGCCGCCCAGGTGAAAGCCGTCGCTCGCCGCCATGCGTTCCTCCGGGGAGCCTGCGCAGATCTCGGCAAAGCCGTCGGTGAGTGCGTCGGCCTGCACCTTTTCAAATTGGCGGGAGATGCCGAGTAGACCGCTGCGCAGCCCCTTGGTTTTGAGGATGCCCACCATCAGGTGCCCGGTGCGCACCTGCGACTCGTTGAGGAGCAGGGTGGCGTAGGTCCAGGCGCGCTCGGCGGCTTCTTCCACGTCGGAGGACAGGTCGGAGATGGAGCGGGAGCCCCGCGGCAGGCGGTCCAGGGCCTCGGTGAAGTCACGCGCCAGGCCCGCCGGGTCCAGTTGGAAGCGGCGGATGATCCGGTGCAGGTCCGAGTCCTGGCCCTGCAGGATTTGATTGAGCCAGTGCACCAGCTCCACGTAGGGGTTGCCGCGCATCTTGCAGAAGACCGTGGCGCTTTCGATCGCTTTATACGCGAGCGGGTTGAGCTTACCGAACAGTGCCGCGCGGTTGATCTCGGACATGGGCTGGCTCCTGGAGCGTTGGTGTAGTGCTAGAGCGTTGAGCTTAGGCGATTTCCGTGCATAGACATCCCGACTGCGCATGCGCAGAAAGCCTGTTGGGTTGTAGGGGCGAATGAATTCGCCCCTACACGGCGGTAGATCCTTTCCCGGAAATCACCTTAAACAGCGATCATCGGTCTACAGCGCGAGTTTTACAGCGACCATCGGTCCGCGCAGCGGACCCTACAATTCGGACTCCGGTCGCTGGGCGTGCGGATCGAGTTTGAGATCGTCCCCGTCGCGGCCGAGCGCACCGCTGGTGAGCCAGGTGGTCCAGCCCAGGCGGCTCCCGACACCGAGCCGCAATGGCGGGACTTCGGACTGCGCCAGTACGGGGCTGAGGTCCCACACGAGCGCGTCGCCCGCGTAGTTGCGGACCGCGGCCTTGACCCGCGCCAGGGCGGCCCCGCCAGGCAGCAGGCTCAGGTAAGCGGTGAGCCGCAGCGGACCGATGCGGACACGAAATTTTGACTGATGGTCCCAGACGCGTCCGCCGAGGGTCGTGGTTTGGCCCAGCGTGGCGCTGTCCGGCGTCTCACCCAACCGGAGCCGACAGTTGTCGGGCAGTGTCAACCAATGCCCGATCCACTCATCAATGCGCACCGGCAGGCCCAGGAGCACGCCCAGGATGGACCGCAGCCCCTCCGCGTGGCGGGTCTGGCAGGAGAGGTGACCGGTGAAATGGCGCTTGGCCAGATCCGGCATGGCGTCGCGGTCGCGACAGGCCGGCAGGCCGGTTCCGCTCAGGGTCCCCAGATAGAAACCGAAGCGGTCCGCGTGCGGACGGTCGTAGCTGACGGCCGGCTGGGCTTGCGCCCAGGCCCGGTAGAGCAGGGCGAGCATCCGGTGATTGAAGGTGTCCAAAAAGCGCGCCAGCGTCGGATCGGCGGCGTGGCGCAGCCGCTCGCGCACGTACTCGGTCAGGTGCAGGGGCAGCGGGCCGTTGGGTCCCAGCAGGCCCATGAAATAGACCAACAGGCGCGGTGGGTGCCCTCCCGCTGATGGGTGCAGCGCGGCGAGTTCGGCCGGGGCGAAGCGCAGCGAGGGCTGCTGCCCCAGGCGCACGGGGTCATCGGCGGCGCGCGGTGAGGCACCGATTCGCGGGCGATCCGGCTGGAGGCTGTCGAGCCGACGCAAGGTGTGACAGAACCCATAATCCCATGGGGTTTGCGCCAGGCCCGCGAGCAGTTCGGCGCGCTGACGCGCCGCCGGATCGGGCGCAGACACTGGTGCGGACGCGGGTTCAGTCGCCCAGTCGATCATGGGACCGGCGTCCGGTTCGCTCACAGGATCGGGCGGCGGCCGATGGTCGCTGGCCATCGCATCAACTCCCCGCGGTCGGCGCGCAGGACGGTCTCGGTGAATCCGTTGATGGTGCAGTAGCGGGCGAAGAAGCGCTCCAGCACCGCCCCGAGCAGGAAGGCGCCGGTGCCTTCAAAGGCGGCTTCATCGCAGTCCACGGTAATCTCCAGTCCACGCGCATAGGTCACCGGGCGCACGCCGGGCAGGCGCCGGACGATGCCCTGGGACGAGACCCGGCGGATACCCTCCACCTGCTTGCGTCCCTCGGCGCTGGCGAAATCTCCGTACAGGGTCAGCAGTTCACGCAGGGCGGCCGCACCCTTGCCGCCGTCGGAGTCCGCGATCGACAGGTAATTCAGCGACAGATGGTCGATCAGCCGCCAAGCTGTATCGGCATGGGCGTGTGAATGGCGTGGCTGGGTGGGACCGGCGCGGACGCGCACGGCTCGCACCGGTGCGCCTGATTCCAGCGTAAAGTCGGTCTTGCCGGACCCGATGGTCAAGTACAGCGGCAGGTTCCGATTGGTGCAGAGCCCGGTCAAGGCGAGCTGCCGCAACTCGGCGGACCAGGGGGCCGCCGCCGCGTCGGTCAGGTTCAGAAAGATCTCGCTGCCGATATAACTGGAGCGGGGCCGCTGGTGTTGGGGCGTGGATGATTGACGCCGCGGGACGCGCTGGATGCTGTAGTAAGCCGGTCGCTCGCCGGTCGGACCGAGTTCGGCGGGTGCATAAAAGGGCCGGAACTCCCGCTCCACGGTCGCGCTCGAGCCGAATCCGGTGACGCTGTCCACCCGATAGACTTCGAAGTCCGTGGGGCGCGTGCGGTCCGGGACCACGTGAAAGTCGGGGCCCTGGTCGTTGAGATGAATCCGGTCGAACCGTTTGGGGAAGAGGTTGATCGCCGGCGTGCAGTGCAGGGCGAAGTTGGTGGCATCCAACACCCCGTCAAGCACCGGGGAGCGCTCGCCCAAGAGCAGGATCAGGTCGATCTCCGGCGCGGCGACGCGCGCCAGGGTAGGTCCCAAGCCGTCGACCGCGACGCACAAAAAGCGTTGCGGAAAGGCGAAATACTCGTGGAGGTGGCGATATCCCTGGAATGACGCCGGGGCGCAGGGGAGCAGCGCCTCGTTTTCCGCGAAGCCCAGCGGGTTCAGTACAGTGGCCGGTAGGGTCTCGATCCAGGGCACCGGTCGCGCGGTCGGCTGCACCAGCACTCCGACCGTGTCGCCCAGGAGTTGTGCGTAGAGTTCAAAAGGTAAGCGGTCCGATCCCTGTAAAAACAACACCAGCCTGAACCGTTCCGGCCGGCCGGGGGCCAACTGGGAGAAGGTCAGGTTGGCGGTGGTGCGCAGGCGCAGCCGGATGCCGGCTTTGCTGCGTTTGAGCACGGGGAGGTCGGAGCGGGCGACGGGTCCGGTGTGGCTGAAATACTCGGCTGCCGCGATCTCCATCGGCCAGAGCCGCACCGCGTGGGCGGTCCGGTACTCGCACGGCGTCTGCTCACCTTTGCCGAGGTTGCCGCGCAACACCGTGTCGCGCGGGACGTCGAAACCTTCGACGAGTGACCCTTCGCCCAAGTCGGGTTGCAACTCGACCACGGTCATCGACGGGGTCGGGGCCAGATAATGCGGATAGATGACTTCCAGCAGGTGCTGGGTGAAGGTGGGGAACTCGGCGTCGATCTTGAGTTGGACCCGTGCGGCGAGGAAGGCGAACCCTTCCAGCAGACGCTCGACATAGGGGTCGGCGCACTCGAAGCTTTCGAGCCCGAGTCGCCCGGCGATCTTGGGGAATTCACGGGCGAACTCGCCGCCCATCTCGCGCATGAAGCGCAGTTCTCGGTTATAGAATTCGAGCAGACGTGGGTCCATGGTCCTTGTCCTAGCCGCTGTAGCTCATGACCCGAATGTCACCGATGTCGAGGTCGATCTCGGTCTTGAGAAAGAGCCGCAGCGGGACCGGCTGCGCCCACAGATCCCCCTCGATGAGGAAGGTCATGGCGTTATGGCTCATCTGCTGCTCGTTGACTTCCAGGCGGACTTTGAGCGTCTGGCGCAGGATGCGCGGTTCGAAGTCGATGATGGCCTGGCGCAGCGTCCGTTCGAGTACGCCGACGTCGGTCCCCGACAGCGTCATGCCCGACAGGTCCGGCATGCCGAAGTTGAGTACCGAGCTGCTGACTTGGGGGTAGCCATTGAGATCCTGTCCAGCCGCCAGATTCGTGGTGTTGAGCAGCCACCCCAGATCGCGCAACACCGCCTCGCGCAGTCGCGACTGCCCGAAGACGCGCTGCTCTCGCGACTCCTGCGTCTTCTCGGGCTCGAAGTCGGTGAGCCGGTCGAGCAGCGAGGGCTGCAGCCGTTCTTTGTGCGACAGCTCAGCCAAGGGTGCTGTCTGCGCCCGTGACGCCGCCGGCATCCGTCGCGCCGGATGCAAAGACGATGTTGCGCACATCCATCAGCGGATACTCACCACCGTCGGTATAGAACATGCGTTGCCCCTGACCGAAATAGGTCTCGCCGGGTTGTTCCTGCCAGTCGGTCTTGCGGCCAAGGCGCAGTTCGGGGTCCGGCGAGGCCTCCGAGCCAGGATAGCGCGTCGGGATCAAACCCACGGACTCGCCGCCATTGGCCCAGGTAAAGTAGGCCGGGGTCCAGACCAGATCGCGCAGGTCCTCCGGCTTGTCCATGCGAATCGCAGAAATATTGTGGAAAGGAATCCAGTAATAACGGCCATTGACGATGGCTTCAACGACCGGTCCCAAACGGCTGTCGCCGTCCATGATCCAGTCGAAAGACACACCGTCGAGCTGTCCGGGCGTGCTCGGGGCGGCTTCCAGGGCACGCTCGCGCACGTCTTTGGCCTGGGCGCCGGCCCCTTGGGCGGCCAGGCGTGCCGCCTCGATCAGGAGTGCGAACCAGGGGTCGGGTTGGCCGAACACCAGCGGCGATCGGCGGCCGGCGAAGATCTCGCCGCGCAGCACCTCACAGTGCAGGGCTTCGCGGTAGGTCTGGACCATGGCGAGGTTCGCGGCGTCCAATTCGCCGGCGACCGTCAGTTGGTTCAGCGCCCGCTCCCACTGTCCCGTGAGTGCCAGGAGTTGGAAGAGGAAGACCCGATAGCTCGCGTTTGCCGGTGCTTTGCGCACCTGCTCCTGAAGCTGACGCAAGGAGGCTTCCGGGTCGCCTTCGCGCCATAGCTCTTCGGCCAGCATAGTGTTCTCTCCCGGTCGGTGCGTCGGTCGACCGACGATCCGCCGCGCCCGCGGAACCCCGCGAACGCGGCACGGATCGTCGCAGTGGGGCAGGCCGTGCCCCGCGGTTATTTCTTGAGGTTCTTCGCGATGTCCCAGCCGTACTTGATCGCGGCTTCCGCGGTGCCATCCTGCTTCTGCGGTGTGTAGTCCACATCGACTTCGGCGAAGTTGAGGCTGACGTTCTCGGTCAGCAGGTCCTGACCGCCCGAGCCGCCCGTGCTGTAGGAGGTCACGATCACCTCGGTCATCTTGATCAACAGGTACTCCACGGGGCTGTCGCCGCCAGCCTTGCGTACGGTCAGCAAGCCCTCTTTGAACTGCTTGCCGCTGGAGCAGTACTGCATCAGCACCGGCGAGGACTTGTCGATGTACTTGGTGATCGACAGGTCCTGAATCGAGACCTTGCCGGCACCGCCGCCGCCGCCAACGTGCATTGAGCCGGACTGGCTCATGCCCCAGGACCAGGCGAGTACGTCGATCTCTTCCGTATGTTTGGAGTCTTGGGACTCGCCCTTGACGCCTTCGAGCTTGAGAAACATGTCGACAGCCATATGCGAGCTCCTCTATCAGTTGCTTGATCGAACCGCGCACCCGCATCGCGCGGGTCCGCCAACCGCCGAGCCGTCATCGCATCGGACGCGCCGATGACGGAATTTCGTCTAACCGCCCTTCGCCGACGGCAGCTTGGAGACCAACCGCAGCGAGACGGTCAGGCCTTCGAGCTGGTAGTGCGGACGCAGGAAGAACTTGGATGTGTAGTAACCGGGGTTTCCTTCCACTTCCTCTACCACGACCTCCGCCGCGGCCAGCGGGCATTTGGCCTTGGTGTTTTCGCTCGAATGGGCCGGATCGCCATCCACATATTTGAGTATCCAGCTATTGAGCCACCGCTGCATGTCCTCGCGCTCCTTGAAGGACCCGACCTTGTCCCGCACGATGCACTTGAGATAGTGCGCGAAACGGCAGGTCGAAAACAGATAAGGCAGGCGCGCCGCCAGGTTGGCGTTGGCACTGGCGTCCGGATCATCGTACTCGAACGGCTTCTGCAGCGATTGGGCGCCGATGAAGGCGGCGAAGTCGGTGTTTTTCTTGTGCACCAGCGGCATGAAGCCGTTCTTCGCCAGTTCGGCCTCGCGTCGATCGCTGATGGCGATTTCGGTCGGGCACTTCATATCGACGCCGCCGTCATCCGTGGGGAACGTATGGCTGGGCAGCCCTTCCACCGCGCCGCCGGACTCGATGCCGCGGATGCGTGAGCACCAGCCGTACATCTTGAAGGAGCGGTTGATGTTGACCGCCATGGCGTAGGCCGAGTTGGCCCAGGTGTACTTGCCGTGCTGTGCTCCGGCGGTGTCTTCTTCGAAGTCGAATTCGTCCACCGGATTGGTATTGGCGCCGTAGGGCAAACGGGACAAAAAGCGCGGCATGGTCAGGCCAATGTAGCGCGCATCGTCGGACTCGCGCAACGAGCGCCAGGCGGCGTAGTCCGGGGTCTGGAAAATCTTGGTCAGGTCGCGCGGATTGGCCAGTTCCTGCCAACTGTCCATCTGCATCACGGTCGGTGCAGCGGCGGAGATGAAGGGCGCATGGATGGACGCGGAAATCTTGGCGAGTTCCCCGAGCAGTTCCACATCGGGAGGGCTTTGGTCAAAATAGTAATCGCCGACCAGGCAACCGAAGGGCTCGCCGCCGAACTGTCCATATTCCTCTTCATAGAGCTTCTTGAAGAGGGGGCTCTGGTCCCAGGCCGTGCCCTTGAACTTCTTCAGTGTCTTGTGCACCTCCTGCTTGGAGATGTTCATGACCCGGATCTTCAGCATCTCGTCCGTTTCGGTGTTATTGACGAGATAGTGCAGGCCGCGCCAGGCGCCCTCGAGCTGCTGGAAATCGGCGTGGTGCAGGATCAGGTTGACCTGCTCGGTGAGCTTCTGATCGATCGCCGCGATCATCGATTGGATGGTACGAACCGCATCGTCTGAAATGAGCGCGGTCTGGGCCAACGCCTGGGAGGCGAGGGTGGCGACCGCGCCTTCGACGGCTTCGCGGGCGCGATCGGTGCGGGGTTTGAATTCCTGATTGAGCAGCGAGGCGAAGCTGTCGACCTCGATGGTGCTGGTCTGGCCTTGGGCGCCGCCCGCGGTTTGGGTGTCGGTCTCGGCCATCGGATTAGCCCTCCGCCGTCGGCTGTTCGGATGCCGTGCCCGCGGCATCGGTCGGTTTGGGTGCCGCCGCCAAGGCCTGCAGCAAGGTCGGGTCTTTCAGCACCTTGGCGATCAGTTCTTCGGCGCCGCTTTTGCCGTCCATGTATGTGAGCAGATTGGATAACTGACCGCGTGCCTGGAGCAGTTTGTTCAGTGAGTCGACCTTACGCGCCACCGCCGCGGGGGCGAAGTCCTCCATCGACTCGAAAGTCAGTTCGACGTTGAGATTCCCCTCGCCAGTCAGGCTGTTAGGTACCTGAAAAGCGACGCGCGGTTTCATCGACTTGAGCCGGTCATCGAAGTTGTCGACATCGATCTCGAGCATCTTGCGATCCGCAACCGGCGGCAGGGCCTCCGCGGGTTTGCCTGACAGGTCAGCCAGGACACCCATCACGAAGGGGAGCTGGACCTTCTTCTCGGCTCCGTATAGCTCGACATCGTACTCGATCTGCACCCGCGGGGCGCGGTTGCGGGCGATGAACTTTTGACTGCTCTCTTTCGCCACTGGGCGTCTCCTCTTGAAGATTGTCTCTCGGGGCGTGGTCACCGCACGGGCGACCCGGTTTGTCGCGCTGCTTACGGCTTATCGGCGATCCCGCATACCTTTTCGATCTGTGGCAGAGCATCGGGAGCGAGATCGCGCAAAATGTCCACGAAGTTCCCGGTCGCCAGTCGCCGCGCCCGCTTGAGCAAAAACGGCACCGGACTCGACGGCTCGCAACGTGAATAGTAGTCGCAAATGAGGTCGAGCGTGCGCACCACATCGTCGCGGTTGCCGATCTGCCCCGGGGTACGCGCTGCCGGTGCCGCCGTGCCTGAAGCGGCCGGACCGTCGGGATTGACCTCCGCCGGTGCCGCCACCTCCGCGGCCGGCTGGCGAGGTGCCAAATGGGCTTGAAGAACGGCGTGGATCTGCGTCAACAGTCCGGCGAGCGGCGTTAGATCGGGCGTCTGTGAGGCGTCGACCTGTGCGGCCAGATCCTGGTTCAAGGCGCGCAAGGTCGTCCGGGCCGCGTCGGCGGCAGCGGTGACCGCGGCCAATTCGGCGAGGTCACATTCCTGAAAGGCGCCGTCGATCGCGGTCGTGTCCAGCGGTTTGGTATTGGGACGGGCCTTGGCGCGACCCTCCGCGACCTCGATGTCCCGCCACGTGATCGGGCCGAAGACGCGTGAGCGAATCAGGGGGGCGGCGCGCAGTTGGGACAGCACGGTGTCCGGGTGGGCGAGATCCGCCACCACGTTCATCCGTTCCATCGGGTCATTATTGTCGCTGGCATCCAGTGCCGGGTAGAGATCCGCCCAGAAGCGGTCGACCAGTCCCCGAATGAGTTCAAACCCGGCGTTCAGCCCCGGCAACCCGTCCTTCTCAAGCAAAGCGCGGGCCATGAGTACGGCAACCCGCAGGTTCTTGGAGCGCAGCATCAGGGTCTTACCCAAGGCCAGAACCTGCCGCCAGTCCGGCTCGCCGGCCGGCACCAGGGTGCCGCCCATCTGCTGCTCGGGGGTGCCGGTCGCAGCCTCGGTGAGGGCGCGGAAATCCGGATCGTATTCCAGGTCTTCCCCCGCGGGCTGCGCCGCGGAGACCGGTCCAAGCAGCGACTCGATGTCAATAGTGCTCATGTTCGGTAAAGATGACCCCATTGCCGGTGCGCGGCAGGCGTCACAGGTCGCGCCTGCCTTGTGTAATTCCGCCTAAGTGTAGCCGCAGTTACGCGGTTGTGCGTGCCCTGATGGCCGATCCGCAGCGCCGACTGTGACGCGTCGCTCATAGGGGTCAGGTACCACGCCTGCGACTCGGATATTACGCCCCGATCCGGTGACGTTCAATCGCTCGGACTCGTAGGAAACCGCCTTGTCGACGCGTAGGAAGCGGCCTACCATCGCCGTCATGGTATCCCCGTGTATGACCCCCCGTGGGCCGACAGCGTGCCGATCCTTGTTCTTTGCAACAAGCGTCCTTGAGTCATCGATAATGAACTGACTGTCAGCAGACACACCAGGCTCCCGTGACCAACAAGCAACAACTCGCCCGTGACCGCCTGGCCAAAGTGCTCGGACGGCAGGCCGCGGTCAGGGCCGCGGACCTGGCGCAGGCGTTGGGCGTCAGCGTGCCCACGCTGCACCGACTGCTGCAAGAACGCGCCGAGCCGATTCTGGTTGCGGGTCAGGCGCGCCGGACCCGCTATGCGTTGCGGCGCGCCGTGCGCGGGGATCCAGGTGAGTACCCGCTCTACGCCGTCGATACGTCGGGACGTGCAGTTCAGGTGGCCAGTCTGACAGCGGTCGCCCCTGCGGGGTGCTGGGTGTCGCTGCGCGGGACGGACTGGCCGGTGGTCGACGAGGCACGCGAAGGTTGGTGGGAGGGTCTGCCCTACCCGTTGTACGACATGCGCCCGCAGGGCTACCTGGGCCGGCAATTGGCGCGCGCGGTGCATTGCGCATTGGCCGTGCCGGACAACCCCAATCTGTGGAACGATGACGACATCCTGTTCGCATTGAGCCGCATCGGGTCGGAGATGAGCGGCAACCTGATTCTAGGCGATGATGCCTGTGAACGCTGGCAGCAGGACGGCCTGGCCCAGGCCGAGCCATTGTCCGAGCACGGGACGGCCGCCGCCTATGTTCAGTTGGCTGCGCAGGCCGTGGCCGCAGGGGTTCCGGGATCGAGCGCGGCGGGTGAGTTTCCCAAATTTCCGGCCCGGCGTGATCTCGCGGGCCGCCCGACGCCGCATGTCCTGGTCAAATTCTCCGGCGCTGATGATTCGCCCGCGGTCAGGCGCTGGTCGGATCTGCTGGTGTGTGAGCACTTGGCCTTGGAGTGCGCACGCACCCTGCCGCAGGTTGAGAGTGCCCATAGCCGGGTCCTGAGCCAGGCTGGTCGGACTTTTCTCGAAGTGGAACGATTCGATCGGCACGGCCCCCGGGGGCGCAGCCCACTGTGCAGCCTGGAGACACTCAATGCCGCACTGCTCGGGATGGGCACCCAGGACTGGGCCTGCCTGGCCGACGGTCTGGCCGCGGCGAAGCTGTTGGAGTCGGAGGATGTCGTGTGTATCCATCGACTGTGGTGGTTCGGGCGGCTGATCGCCAATTCCGACATGCACCTGGGCAATCTCAGTTTCCGGCCGTCGGGCGGACGCCTGCGTCTGGCGCCCACCTACGACATGCTGCCGATGCGTTATGCCCCCCTGCCGGGCGGGGAACTCCCCGCAGCCGAATGGACGCCGTCGCTGCCGTTGCCGGGCCACCGGGACCATTGGCTGGTTGCCTGCCGGGCGGCCGTGCACTTTTGGGATCTGGTCGCCGCGGATACCCGCATCGGGGCGGCCGTGCGCGGCTTGGGGCGGGTCCATCGTCAAGGGTTGCGCGAACTGGCGGAGCGGGTCTAGCCGATTTCCGTCACCTCCTGTATAGCCTTCCTACCTGATATCCGGACAGACCCTTGGTGTAGGGGCGGGTTTGAAACCCGCCCCTACGTCCGGTCATCACGTCCGATGGCTATACGACCTCGCTCCTCTTTTCGCCCGCCTTCCGCAACGCGCCGACAGGGGCATCGCCGGGCGATGCGCCTGTCGGGGCTTCTTCAGTCGGTGTTGACGCTGACCATCCAGGAGACGCCGAACCGATCGGCGACCATGCCGAAACAGGGCGACCAAAAGGTCTTCGCCAGGGGCATCTGAACCTGTCCGCCGTCTGACAATGCGGTGAATATCCGCTCTGCTTCGGCGGCGTCGGTGAACGCGAGCGAGAGTGAAAAACCTTGGAACGCGGCTGGCCCGGCGCAGGCGCCATCGGAGGCCATCAGCCTGGCGCTGCCGATACTAAAGTTGGCGTGCATCACATTCTTCTCGGTCCCGGGCGAGCACATCTCGGGTTCCGGGCTTTCCTCGTACCGCAGGAGCATCGTCACCTCGGCACCGAGCGTCTGGCGGTAGAATTCGAGCGCCTCCTCGCAACGGCCCTCGAAGAACAAATAGGGTTCGATGTTCATACTGATTTCCTCCGTCCGGATCGTTGGGTGGTCTGCTGCTGAATCATGCACGCGGTCTCGACGCCCGGCAACTGCGTGGGCGTGTGGGAGCGGCCTCCGGCCGCGATGCGGTGCCGCGGCGAACCGCGATGTTCAGTATCCCGCGAAGCCTCATCGCGGCCGGAGGCCGCTCCCACGGTGCGGGCACAGGGGAACCGGGGGCTAAAGTCGGTTCTCCATGATCAGAAACCACGGGCGTCGGCGCACCGGCTGCAAGCGGCCTTGGCCGTCCAGTTCCAGGGTCGTCCGGGACACTGAATTACGGACGTTGCCGCCGATGACGTCCAGGGTCTGGCCGCCGCGACTGACGGCCAGGTCGCAATGGAGGTTGGCGCCTTCCAGCGCGCGCGCGCTGGTGTAGCCGCCGATCGTCGCCGGGCGCGAGAAGCCCCGTGAGGCGCACACCAGATCGCCCGGTCGGGGACTGTAGTCCGCGATTCGCCGGGGGACGAACCAGCGGCCCGGAAAGTCGGCCTCGTCGATCATGCCGGCCAGGTAGACCCAGTGCGCGGAATCGCGGCGGAACTGCGCGTCCGGGACGCCGGCGTTCTGCATGACATAACTGAGGAACGCGGCGGACCAGGGTTGTTTGCAGTCCATCCCGTTCAACCCGCCTTTGCCGGCGGCCCGCCAGTAGGCGGCGACCCGTTCACTGCTGCTCGTATCGTCGTCCTCCCAGGTGCCGACATGAGGAATGCTCTCCTCGCTCCCTCGCAAGACCACGGTCTGACGATTGAAATACTCCCACTCGCGGGTCGCGCGCGCGATGATCGATTGCCGCAGCGCCGGGTTGGCGCGCGGCGGTACGCCGATACGGCGTCCGTTCCAGGTTCCGGCGTCGCCGCTGTCGGGTCGCTTGGCGGGGGCGCCGCAAGCAGCCAGTAGCAGACAGCAAACAAGGGCCACGGCCAGCTTGGGCCAAGCCTTGGAGGTGGTTGGGATCGGCACGGGGGGACTCCTTTTGAGTGATGCCGACACTTCGTGTGCGCTGCATGACGCGGCAGATGAAGCACCGGCCAGTGGCGGTCAACGCTAGCGCGGCGGCCGGCGGGCCTCGTGGAACCAGGGCCGGTACTCATCCATCCGTGCCCGTTGCTCGGCGGGCGTCTGACGACGGCAGGTGGCATAGTCCTGGGTCTGCGGCGTGGCGCCCCAGCGCCGTTCGATGCAGTCATTGGGGTTGTACGCGACTTCGAGCCCCGCGCGGCGGGCGTAGATGTCGCGCAGGCTGAGCCGCCAGGGGCTGCCGTCACCGCGGGTGTAGGTCGTGAACTGCGCGTCGAGGCTGCGGTCGTGGACCTGCGCGATCCGCGCGGCGGCGCCGGACGCGCTGTCACCGCGCAGGACATAGAGGTCCGGATAGCGGCGGATGCGCTCGGGCAGCCCCTCCAGCACGTTCATGGCGATCAACAGGCGCATGTCACGCGACGGGGTGGCAAAGTCCTCCCAGGGGCCGGTGGTCTCGAAGATGGCGGGGCCGCTGGGCATGGGGATGACGGTGCCGGGATGGGCACGCATATACGCCTCGCCCTTGTCCACCGAGTCCACCCGGGTCTGGAGCTGTTCCATCAGAGCCGCCAGCGTGGACGCATAGGCGGCCTCCGGCGCGAGTCCGTCCGGATTGATGAGCCGCTCCATGCGGGCGTAGAAGTCGGCGGGCGCGAGTCCCGCCTGCTCGGTGGAATAGGGCGGCAGACCGTCGCGGCCGGTGAGCGCATCGTTGGGCAGCAGACGCGCGCTGCCCTGGGTTGCGCCGGTCCGTACCAGCGGCCGGAACTGTTTGAAGCCAGGTCCCGCGCTCGGTGTTTGGGCGAACAGGAAGGTGCCTTCCCAGAAGCGTTTGCGGGCGACCGAGTTATCCGGCTGGGCGTCGACCGCGAGCAGCAGCCCCGGCTGTCCCGGCTGCTGAGCGATCCACTTGGTCAGAACCATGACGTGTCCGTAGGGGTCCGCGTAGACGGTTCCGGGCCAGAGCGCGGAACGTTCCAGCGGGACCGGGTAGAAGTCGGTCGCCTCGTCGCGCAAGCCGGTGCGCCCGCTGCCCGAGTGGACCGTGTCCATGATTCGCCGCGTCACCCCGCCGAATGCTTTTGCCGATGCTGGCGTGCCGGTGAAAGCGCTGTCGATGTTCGGACCTTCGCAGCGCGGCGCACCGTTACGGCTGCCGCGGTTGCAGGGTCGATAGGCGATCGGCAGACCGAGCTTCCAGGCGAAATAGGCGCGCAGAAAATAGGGTAGGTCCGCGCAATCCGGCTCGGCGGGCAAGCGGTTGTCCTCACCCGCGCCGAGATAGCCGTGCAGGAAGTTGCGCTCCGGGTCGCGCAGCACGGGAGCGAGCGAGTCGAAACTCAGTGACTGGTCCGGCGGGCCGTCGAACAACCGTTCGATCCAGACGGCATAGAACGCCTGGGTCGCCAGGTCCCAGTCCCCGGTGCCCTGCTCTCCGGCACCGCCGCCGACCTTGATTTCGGCACAGGCGACACCCCGGCCGCCGCGCGTCGCCTCGACCCGATAGGTTCCGGTCTTGGGCCGAAACACGCCGCCATGCAATCCCCAAGGCGGTCCGCCGTAACGGACCCCGCGCAGGGTGGTCTGACTGCCCGTCGGATCAGTGACCATGAGTTGATCCAAGGCCCCGTCGGTCGCGACCGCCAGGACCTCGAACGGCTCCCCGGCCGCGGGCCGCAGTGGGGCGGTCCAGACCCGCGCCTGCTCGCCCGGTTGGCAGGCGGTCGCCGCGGCGGCCGGATCGGCGAGCAGGAGGCTGGTCGTCGCCAGAGTGACGGCCAACAGGGACAGAAAGCGTGAATGTGGTGACATCGCAACCAAGGGTGAGCCCGAGCCAAGGTTCCGTGAGTGTATCCGGTCGGCGCCGTCGGTGCGACCGGGCGGGCGCGACAGTAGAGGCAATCGGCGAGGTGTCCGTCCGAGTTGTGGCAACGCGTCGCCAAAGTTGGTGCAACAATAATGATGGTAAATCACCTAAGCCAGACAACCACAACGGCTGCGGACCTGACCCCGCGGCGGGGGTTGCGCAGATGTTCAAGGCAGCCGGCTGGGTCGGCGGGCAGGAGTCCTACGCCGCCATCCAGGAGACGGTGAAGGGCAAGTACAAGGCCAACGGCCACATCGCCGGCCACGAGTCCTTCGCCGAGATCTCGCGGGTCGGCAACAAGCAGTGGCGCTTGGCCGGCAACATCGGCGGGTTTGATTCTCACGCCACCATCACGCAGACCGGCAACAACGAATGGCGGGTCTGTGGCCGGCTGTGCGGCCGCGAGACTATCGTGACGCTCAGCGGTGTCGGCGACGGGCAGTGGCAACTCTGCGAGATCGTCGGCAGCCACCAGGCGTCGATGACCATTCGCCGCGCCTGAGCGGGCTCGCATCTCAGGTCGAGACGTCCCAGGGTGCGTCGTCAGGGCTGGAAGCCCTGACGACGCATATCAGGCGGCCCGCAACGGGGCAATGTCCTCGGCTGTCAGTGCGGGCGCGTTGACACTCGCGAGGACTGCATTGATGTCCGCGATCGTTACCTTTCCCGGTGCCGTAATTTCGATACCGATCGGTTTTCCCGCTTCGGTGTAGTCGATGATCATTCCGACCCCAGCCGGTATCGTGCGTCGGCTCCGGTCGCCGGGGGAGCGGGACAGATACAGATAGGCGGCCAATGGACGCCCGTGCCGAAAGGTCACTTCGAGATACGGCCATTTCATGTGATTCACCCTGAGACTGGATAGGCTGTGATGACGACGAGCAGCCGCTCAATCGGGTCGGGCTCGACGATGACCTCCCAGCGCTGCATACGGAGGCGGGTAACAATGACCCACCGCTCTTCTACAACGTCTTTCCGGTAGGCTTTGGCGCGTTGTAGCATCTCCCGGAGGTCGACCTCGCTGAAATCCCGATCCTCCATACGTTTAAGCAGGTGAGGGGTGAGGTCGATCTCCCACTCCCACCAGTCCGGCCAAGGGTGCGCTCGTGCCATCTATTGTCTCCCGAACCTTTGCCGATGAGACCGGGGTTCTCAAGCGGGATGAGGTTTGAAACCCCGTCCCCAACATTTTGGGGCCTGGATACAATGCCAAGGTCGGAGTTGCCGCGGCTTCCAACACTTTGTTAAGCTTTGCTTTGTGGCCACTCGTATTCAGTATGCCGTCCCCGAAACTCCCTGCCGACGGGCGTGTTTCGTCCGCACCGGACCGGATGCATGGAGTGACCACCTCCTGGTGCCCGATCACCACGGACAGGATGTTGGTGTCGAGCAGGAACCTCAGTCGGTCCAATCGAAGACCTCCCCGGGGAGGGATCGCGCCACCCGTCGACCTCCTCAGGCGTCAAATCCGGCCAGTCGAAAGCGGCCTGGGTGCGCCAGTCGACAATGGCCTCCCAAAGACCAGGCCGCGTCTGGTCGGGGTGCATGGCGGCATCGTCAGACTCCGACATGAGCACGGCCACCGATTTACCGTGGCGCGTGAGATGCGCAACCTCGCCGCCCTCGACCCGATCGATCAGGCCGGTCAGGCGGGTCTTGGCCTCGGCAACTGAGATCTCGGTCACTTGGAATCACCCTCCGCGGGCTAGGGGTGTGGTGCGATGACCACCGGCATGGTCATCTTAGCCGGGCCGGCTCGGATCGAGAAGCCGGGTTGGCAGGCGCGGGATGCAGTGACGGGTTCCCTGGCTCTACGTCTGCATCCTGCTGGAGTTGCAGTCCACCGTCGACCGCCGAGGCCACGAATCTGGCAGGAGACCCCCGAGGAATCATTGCCGAGTCCGCACTCGGCGACTTGACGGGTATCCAGGCGTGGTACGCCGTCGAAGGGGTGTCGGAGGTTGGCGGCCGGCTTGTCGCCGAAATCTTCAAGCGCGTGGAGGTGCTCGCCGAGCACCCGAGCACCCGAGCATCGGGCGTATCGTTCCGGAGTTCGGCCAAACCTTCTGCGCGAGTTGGTACACCCTCCTTTCCGGATCTCGTGTATCGCCTCGACCCGTAGCGCGTTCGCATCGTTCGCGGAGCGAACGGTTGTTACGGCTGCCGGCATCTGCCAAGGTACAGAACCCCGCAGGTTGAGCATTGCATGCACCCGTCTCGGCCGATCCCGATTTGACTTAACTCGCATCCGGCAACGATGCTGGAGTTTCGGGCGAGAACTCCGGGGGCAGTTTGTTGATCTCGCCGCAGCCTACAGATACCGAATTGAGTGAACTGTCCCCGGAACTGAGTCGAACTCGCATGGGCAGTCGCCGGCTGATCGGGACCGAGGGCAAGAGCGCCTACGATTCCACGGATGTCGCCTTCTGGCACTACCACTGGTACGCGTTTCCGTTACTTTTCTTGCTTGATCGTTTTTGGGACCGGAAATGTGACGCCGCCAACAGAGACCCACTTTTTCCCCGGTTCGGACCTTAGGCTGACGTATACTTCAACCGGATGTCTTGGCACGCGAAAGACTTCGATTGATCGCTTGCAGCCGCCGGAGCTTCGTCGGTCTGAGTCCACAGTCGCGCGACCAGCTGATACTCTTCCGTCCCGGGAGTTATGCATGCTGCCACCGGAATGCCCATACACGTCATCGAAAAAAACCGGTGTAGCCGCATGGTGCGTCACTTGAAAAGTGCCCCTTTGTTCCTTCCAAGCACGCCTCGTCCGGACGGGCTGAATTGACTCTGTAAGAACATTGCTTAGCAAAAGTTGCGGTAATGGAGTCTGCGAACGATGTTGGAGCGAAGACACGATAAGCGATTTTCGTGGCGTCATGACTAGCCAGCCGATGAACGACCTCAAACCTGCGCTGTGTATAGCAGGTCTGTGCTCGACACGTCGTCGACTTGGTTGCGCAGGATAGCGGAATAATCGTACGCATTATGGCCTGCGGCGTAATTTCATATTCATTGGATTCCCTGTTGAATGTTTGCGCGAAGTATTCATATCCGTTGTCCGTCGTTGTAACATCCGATACAACGCAAAGCGAAAATGGAGTGAGCATTCCAGAAGAAATGCTTAGCGTATTGCGGATAATTCCTTGCGCAACCGCAAAGCTGACATTGTAGAACTCGCTGAGACACTTCCAGCATATGATAACATCATATTTGCGTCGTTCACTGTGGGCAACGGACGAAAAATCACGAACGAAGCCGTCGAGATCAAAGGGAAGAGGTTGATGCCGCAGATCTGTTTTCAGATCAAAAGGCAGATCTTCTCGGATGGCGTCGAGTATCAGATTTTGTTTAGCGAGGGCATCTTGATTAAAATCCATGGAGGTCACTTCGACGGGGGTCCTGCATTGGCATTGCCCCCAATCTTTGAGAGCTAGGAGCGTTCCAACAACAGCCGCACCCGTTCCCGATCCGATATCCAGGACGCGAATGCTATCCTTCTGACGAAAAGCCGCTGCGATAATCGGGATCGAAAGCAGCTCGGAGAAGATATTCCAGCTTTCAATAACGCTCTTGGGAAAATAAGTGCCAAGGTAGATACGGTTATAATCCGAGTCTCCGTTGAAATTGATACGGGCACCCCGCCGTAACTGCGCGTAGACGGCCCCCATTGTCTTGAGCTGTTCATCGATAAAACATGGGAGGGTCTTATGTTGTTGGATGACAGGTATCGGCTCGCCAGAAAATTCTTCCGCAAACCTGTTCAGCAGCGCGCCGGGGGCCAGTGAGCAGGCTTCTTCATGTAGCGACTCGACGATACGCGATCTTAATTCGATGCGTTTGCGCTCTAGACCTTTTTCCGAAAGATCAAAAATTTCTTGAACCGAACGATCGGCTAAAATCGGATAGCGCAGGAAGTCTGACTCGTTTTGGAAACGCGCTGCGATCTCGGGGCGAATGGTGATACCCGCGGCGAACGGCTCAAGTATGGAATCGATAGCATACTCCTGAAGCAGGTCTTCGCATTTAGCTCTCTCTTTTACGTTGCCGTGATTCCACGCGCCCTGAAGCAAACCAAGAATGCGATCGAAGCGACGGAGATAATCCCGACGCGCGTCAGTGATGTGCTTATACTCGACAAGTGCCTCACCTCGGTCACGCAAGGAACCGGATGGAAGGAGATTGCTCACATTGAGTATCAGCGCGTAACAACGCGATCTCTCGAATAGAGAAAGAAAAAAGATCAGCAGCGCAATCACAGAATCAGGCGGTCGTTCTCCCGAGCGAATCGCTTGCCCTGAAGGAGAATTCTCGAAGGTGAGAAACGCGTCTTCGTAGTCAAGATAGCGGCAATTGTCATGCAGCTCCTGCCACGTCAGCCCGTAGAACAACGGGCGGATCTCATGAAACTGAGCCTGCAATAATACGTCGCAGGCAGCGAGCGAGCCGCAACGACGCAGCGCGATTTGAAGTTCCTGAAGCGTCATTCAGAGCTGTCCTTGGATATCTTTTTCAAGAGCTTTGCCCAACACATCGAGGTCGGGAGTGATTGTTCTGTTTCTAATTAATTCGATCAGCTTAGTCTTAGCGACTCTGTAGCTAATAGGTGGTTCCCCGCCGTCGATCCTAATCACGACATCCTCTAAAAACCGAACCAAGTGCAAGAAAAGATATTTTCCGGTCTCGCTGTCTTGATCGACGGATTCACGGTTCCATGCTGCAAGCCGCTCGAATACTTTCTCGATAGGTGAGATTTCGTGTCGGCTGCCTTTATCGTCGTTCCACTCGCCCACTAACGCTGGAATTCCATCCATGCAGCGAGGATCACTGTCAGGGACGGGTTGCGGAATTTCATATCGTGGGATGCGCATCTCGCGATAAAAATACGATAAATCGCGCATCAAAGCGCTCGACTGTGTTGTTTCTGTTTCGTTGTGCGTGGCGAGATTGCCATAAATAGCGTTCGAGTCCAAGTTAACTGCTTGAAATGCCCGCTGATATAGCGACTCGATGAGTTCGCGCTCGAACTTTGTTACGAGATGAAACTTTATGTCAGGACGCTTTTCGATAATTGAATCAAGCGATGGATGCAGCGAATAGAGGCTCGTTTCACGGGCATTCAGCATGGTATAACCATAGTATGATCCGAGCGCAGCAAGGACTGCGTATCTGTGCTCAGGGCTGTGCCAATCTTCGTGTAATCGCTGTTTGACCGTCTGGTGATCATTCGACGAACGTTGGGAATATTGATACAGAGCAGCCAGAATCGCAGCCTCAATCGGAAGCACCGTTTCTTGGAGCTTTTGAACCGAAGCCCGATAGTCCCCCTTAAAAAGCGACGCGAATGCCTGCTGCAAATCCGCAGTGTTTCCGCAACTTTTGTAGATTTTGTTTGCAAGTTCGCGCGCTACATCTTTTTCAATATAAGTCTGAGATTTCGCCAGTTTGATAATCGAGTCTAGGGTTGGCCGCGACGGCGTCTCTATCAAGTCAAGCAAGGCAAGCAGAAAGGGAAACGAAGCCGAGCGATCGACAGGGTCCAAATCGGAATGGTCAAGAATGATCTTGCAAATCTCGATATACTTGTCCGGATAGTCTGCATAATATCCTGATTTCTTAGAAACATAACGGTCGGCATTACGCCAGAACGCCATTACTCCAAGGTAACGATCAAATCTCGATATTCCTTTTTGGATTGCAGGATCTACCTCGACTGTTTGCAAGTTGCCAACGACTTTGTTTTCACGATGCTCGGCCGAGGGTTCTTTTGCGATACTGAAAAGATGCCGGGGCACGGGTAAATCCGGCGTTATCCATCCGTTTATGTAGCGATCAAGATCGCCTGCTATGGCGGGAATCTCGATGCCAACCAGACGCGAAATGGGTAGCGGTATGGAAAGTCGCAACATACTCGGCGAACTTTCGGCCCCCTGTATTTTTTCAAGCCGTAATCTGACCCGCAGGAGCACCTGATGCTTGAGTAATGGTTGCGAGATACTATAAAACGTCAAACAATCGCGTGTCTGGCAGTCATCAAAATCCGCATTGGCCCCCGCCTTATCATAGATGGCGGGATAGATGAGCCCATGGATCAGGAAAACCTGTGCGCGGTATTTGTCGACCGGCATGAAATAATCCTGGAACGACTGACGCTCGGCCTCTATCGTCGCCTCGGGGCTGTCCAATTCGCGAATTTCGGGTTGGTTTGTTTTCGCACTATACTCTTCGTATATATTTTCTCCCCCGAAAAGGTCGGATTCTATCGAGCACGCTATTTGACGGATAAGTTTATCTTCGATTGCCTTCTTTATGCCTATTAGATTTTTTTCCTGCTCCCGAATGCAGCGCTTGGAATTTTCCGGTATGTACCTTACTCCGGGTTTCAAAATTTCGAATTGTTCGCCGTCATGCTCGAATCGCTCGGGCTTTTCCATGAATTGCTCCTGTCGCAGATCAGAAAGGACTGTCACGTTCGAAAATCAAAGGCCTGGCGGTTAGGATTTCCGCATCATAGGTATCCGGCTCGCAATGGTGACGAATCGGGTCGTAATATGGATGCTGAAGATCACGATAAATAATGAGTCGGCCTCTGGCACGGGTACAGGCGACATACCATGCCTTCTCGATTTTATTGGAGAAATTGATCCGCGGAATCACCACCGTGTCGAACTCCATTCCCTTGGCAGACTTGAATGTTGTAACCACGTACCGTTCCAGGTCAGCAGGTACCGGCGCGCCATGATGATACTTAGTGGCTGGAAAGCCCATCTCCGTCACGAGATCGTAGATGCCATCCACAGACTCGCAGGGATCCACAGCCTTGAGCGGACGCGGACCGCGTGGAGTGAGGATTGCAACATTCCCGTCCGCATTATCGAGAACGATGCGAAGATGCTCATTGCGGCGGTCAAGATCCTGAAAGGCAATGACCGATGGCTTCGGCCCTCTGCGGTCATTTGATCGCTCCAAGCGCGCAAGGATCGCTTCGTCCCAGGCAATCAGATTAGTCTTGGGTATAAACTGACGTGAGAAGCGATAGGTTTCGTAGGTATTGCGGAAATTTCTATGTAGTGAAAAACGCCGATAGGGTTCAAAACTCGTGCGCAGAGCACCCTGGATGTCGTCGGCCTCGGCACCATGCTCGTAAACCTGTTGGGCATTGTCGGCGCCGACGACGCACCGCGCGAAATATCGTGGGATTGCTTCGTATACGCACAATGGGAGATCCTGGCCCTCATCGATCAGGATTTCGGTTGTCTGCCCGCTTGTTAGACCCGAGCGATCGAGGCGTTCGATCATCTGTTGAGCAGTTGGCGGGTCATCGGTGCGAAAATCAGAATGGGTCAGAGGGCAGTACCATTTGTGGAACGTGCTCACGTTTGACGGTGCAACCTGTTGCGCCTGTACCAGATTACGGATCGCGAGAACCAGCAAATTTTGATAGGTAACAAATCGGACATCCAGCCCCTGACTAAGCAGGCGTACAAGACGATAAATCGAGACCGTTGTCTTGCCGCTGCCCGGGCATCCGGTGATCAGGGCGCTGCGAAAGTCGTCATCGTCGATCATCCGAAGCATTGCGAGACCATCGGGCGTCGCACGCATTTCTTCTAATGAAGGCAAGTGAAATTCAAAAGGCATTTTATTGCTTCTTTGACGTGTCAGCTATCGTATTCCGTCATTGAGAGTGCATCGCCTTTCAATCAGAGCGGTCGGTGCTCAAGTGCCTCAGGCGAACAAATCAGGTTGAAAGGGAATGCTTATCGAAGATGAACGGCTTGCGGCCTTAGCGGGTGGAGCGCAATGGTTTCCAAGTAATGATTCCGATTCGGGGTTGTGCGAGGCATGGTTTTTTTCTGCTGCCGCAAAACTCTGCGTTGCGTAACAGTAGGCGCAGCCGAACAGGCAAGATTCGTACATGCCGATGTCGCGACTTTCGACACAGCCGCAGGCGCTACGTTGTCCTTTGTCTTTGGCATGAGTGACATCAATTTCGAACAGGGTTCGGATGAGATCGTCGTCGATGCATTTACCCGGCTGGATGCCTGCTGCCAATAATTCGATCTCTTCGGCGCAGGATTGAATCGTAAGCTCATTGTTCCGGGCTATCCCTGCTAGGTTTCTAAATAGAGGAAGATCAAGTTCAGTCTGGTAAGGGCGATACCGAAAAGACGGCTGCGTTTTTCCCAACTGATCCATGCGACGGGCGGCCTTGTCATAGGGATCGACGATACTCACAACGACCCGCTTGGTCGCACCGCTCAGTCGTTCGGCGATGTAGGAGAAATTCTGGAGATGGAAATCATGGTCTGTCGTTTGCGACAGGAGGATTGGATCATAGCGCCAAATCAGACGTTCTGCCCCGATGCGGTCGGCGAGGCACCGGAAGCCATCGATTGCCTTCTCTAGTGATGGCGAGTTGGGGTCAATGGCCTTCGGATTGTTGATCAGGGTATACTGAAAATAGAAACGGCAGCCGAGTTGCTCCAGTTCGTCGAGGTGCTTGATGAAGGGTTTTGCCCAGCGGGTCCAGAAAACAAAAATCGTCTCCCGCGGATTCAGTTCGACACGCGAGATCTGCTTGCTGTTAAACGGATTCGGTACCGCGCACCAGCCGGCGCGAACGCGATTCGTGAGCCAAGTCCCGTAGAACGCGGGGATATCGGTACGGCGGCTTGCGCTGATGACACGGATCTTCATATTACGTTTTCGCTCAACTGATGGGATCTGGTTTCCGGCAAGGCGGCGCGCATGCCGGCTTACGGGGACATGCTTTATGCCCTGAGACAACAGACAGTCATCTAAAGAACTTGGCAGGCAAGAGTAGGCGATCGGGTATCCCCGGCAACGAGATGAACCCGAAATGCTGATAGAAGGCCGCCGCTGGCTCGTCTTTGGCATCGACGATCATGCCGACGACCGCCAAGACTGCGCTGGCGCTCGCCACCTTCCGGCAGGCATCGGCGAGCAGGATCGATCCCAGGCCCTTCCCTTGAAAAGCCGTAGCAACCGCCAGTCGACCAAGCAAGGCCACGGGCACCGGATACCGGGGTAGCTTGTGCGCCAGGTCTGCCGGAAGGTCTGAACAGTTGACGCTGCCGGCGCTCAACGCAAAGAATCCCGCCAGACGGCGCGTATCGTCATCGGGCGTGGCGATGAAGACCCGCGCGACGCCCCGTCTTACATCCTGCGACGCGAAACGACGGACATAGTCATCGAGGGTGGCCTGCCCGCACTGAAAGGCCCCGGCATCGACCGCCCCATCCAGCGGACGGATACGGTAGCCGGTCATTGCCGGACTTGTTCGGCATGACGGTCGAAGGCACGGGCCAAAGCCGCGTTGGGCTCGACAGGGCCATCAAGGGCGGCCAGAAAGGCTTTAAAATCCATGGCGGTCAGGGTCATCGACTCATTCGCCTGCACGACTTCCTCGGCCGAAGCCAAGGCGTGGGACAGCACGAAGTCGGACACACTGGTCTGGGCGTAGGCGGCTGCCTTGTCGAGTAATTGCCGCGCACGGGAGTCGCAGCGGATGTTGAGGCGGCCGTCTTTGGTCGTGGTGGTACTCATGCGAGACTCCAGAGAGTGAATCTTGAAAAATTGTACTCCAGTTGTCTGCACGCTGCCACGCCTTGGCCGAGCGGGTCCCTGATCGCGATCCGGCGGTGCTGGAGACCGATCGGGGCGCGGCGTTAGAGTGCGTCAAGTTGACCGTGCTGAAAGAGGAGAAGGCCCAGCGTGTGTCTCCTCCGGTTCAGGGCTAAGCGCTGATGATCGACAGCGCGTCTTGTTTCAGTTCATCCATCGTGAGTGGTGCTGCGAGCTCGGCCTCGTCGTGTCGGCCCTCGAACGTCTCCAGGGAGGCTTGGCGCAGCGCGGAGGGCATGACCTCGTCGATGGCCTCGGCGAGCTCGGCGTCGTCCAGGTAGGCGCCACCGGAGTGGCGGCGTTTGTTAACGCGGCGGATCGCGTCGGACGCATTGCGGATCGAGACTTGCTGCAACTCTTTATCCAGAAATTCATAACCCTGCGACCAGTCGATGCCGGCGTGGGCGGACGGGAAGAGCAGCGCGAGGAACTGCGGCAGATAGCGCTCAAGCGCCTCTTTCCAGGGAGAGTCATAGTCGTCGCTGGGGTTTTCGGTCACCGTTCGGACTCTGGGTGGGGGGATCTTTGCCGGTTGTGCGTGATCATGCGTCGCTATGTCTTGGACGGCAACTGTTGGTGGATGTTTACTTCGTGCCTGTTATAGCCTTCGGACGTGATAACCGGACCTAGTGGCGGGTTTCAAACCCGCCCCTGCACAAAGGTCTGTCTGGATATCAGGTGCGAACGCTATAACTACTCAGGTACCCCGGGCAAACCCCAGCCTCCGGCTACTCGAAGCGCGGCTGAGGCGGGGAGCTCTGGAAGGTCAGGGTGAGGGCTAAGCGCCTATGATCGACAGCGCGTCTTGTTTCAGTTCATCCATTTTGAGTTGCGCCGCGAGCTCGGCCTCGTCGTGTCGGCCCTCGAAGGCCTCCAGGGAGGCGTGGCGTAGTGCGGAGGGCAGGACCTCGTCGATGGCCTCGGCGAGCTCCGCGTCGTCCAGGTAGGCGCCGCCGGAGCGGCGGCGTTTGTTGACGCGGCGGATCGCGTCGGACGCATTGCGGATCGAGACGTCCCAGGAGCGGGTCGTTCGGTGCTCCACCCGCTGTTTGATGAGGTGCAGGAGCAGGACCTGGAGATAACTCTCGATCTTCTGGATCTTGTCGTCACGGCTCATCTCGTCCAGTTCCCCGATCAGGACCAGGGCCTCGGCATAGCGGCCGTGTTCGATGTGTTCACGCAGTTGCAGCAGTTCGTCCATCGCGTCCCCCGCCGAATCGCCGGGAAATCCGGCGACAGTATGCGCAGATCTTAGGCGATTGCCGGAATATCCTATAGCAGATCGCGAAGGATTTTCGTCTTCCTAAGCGGTTCGACGTGCTGCGCGATGCGCATGGCCACGCTTGGCGCGGTCGACATTTCTGTCGAGCCCGATCGTCTTCGTCGAGGTCCAGGCTTGGCGAAAAACCATAAGTGATAGAAATAAATTAGTATTTTTTGTGGTACGGATCGTGCTTAGAGGCTCATGACAGCATCTCGCTGCATCCCACGAGGACTCTGTGATGAACCTGAAGTACCGTCTGCTCCCGCTCGCCCTGACCGCCGTCCTGGCCGCCGCGCCCGCTCTGGGTGCCGGTCCACGCGGCACCCGCCCGGTTCTGCCGAGTGTTGACGCCGCCGAAGCCGCGTCCTTGACCTTTATGCGCGAGGAGGAAAAGGTGGCGCGTGACACCTACCTGGCCATGGAGGCCCGGTGGGATGCGCTGCCGTTCGCGAACATCGCCCAATCCGAGCAACAGCATATGGATGCGGTGAAGGCCGCGCTGGCCAAGTATGCACTGCCCGATCCGGTTAACCCGGACGTTCCCGGCAGCTTCATCGACCCCAACTTGCAGCAAATGTACGATGATCTGCTCGCCCGCGGTGAGACCTCCTACCTCGATGCATTGCGCGTCGGCGGGTTGATCGAGGAGGTCGACATTGAGGATGTCCAACACGCCATGGACGCGACTGATAACGCGGATCTCAAGACGATGTACGGCAATTTGCTGCGCGGTTCACGCAACCATTTGCGCGCCTTCGCCGCCGCGATCGAAGCCCTGGGCGCGGTCTACCAAGCGCAGCATCTGGACCAGGCGACCGTGGACGCGATCATCGACAGCCCGATGGAGCGCGGCGGCATCGCGGGCGCGCCGGCAACCGACCGGGTGCTGGCGGCGCTCGCTGATCGCGAAACCATGGAGCGCGGCGGCGCCGGCCAGGGGAGCGGTCAGGGCAGCAAAGGTAAAGGCAAGGGGACTTGCTCCTGACGCGTAGGCGTTTTGCGGCAGCCGAGTGGTCGTTTGCTGCGCATGCATTGGTGACGAACTGTTATAGCCTTCGGACGTGATAACCGGACGTAGGGGGCGGGTTTTAAACCCGCCACTACACGAAGGTCTGTCTGGATATCAGGTGCGAACGCTATATCACCCCTCGGGCCGCCGAAGACCAAACTTGCCCATCTTGTAACGCAGCACCCGTTCGCTGATACCGAGCACCTCGGCGGCACGAGTCTGTACCCAGTCGGTCTGGTTCAACGCCGCGATCAGCAGGTCGCGCTCCAGACCGTCCAGCCGTTCCTGCAGCGGGCCCGGCTCGGTCCCCTCCGCTTGGCGGACCTCATCGGGCAGGTCCGCCGGCTGCAAGCGGCTGCCGCGCGCCAGGGTGAGGCTGCGTTGAATGATGTGCTTGAGCTCGCGCACGTTGCCTGGGTACTGGTAGCGCACCAGCAGGTCCAGCGTTTCCGGCGCAAACTGCATGGGGCGGCGCGCATACCGGGTGACGAAGTGGTCGATCAGCGCCGGGATATCCGCGCGTCGCTGCCGCAACGGCGGCACGGTGATGTCCAGGACATTGAGCCGAAAATAGAGGTCTTCGCGAAAGGCGCCGGACTTGGCCATCGCCTGGAGATCACGGTTGGTCGCGGCCACCACGCGGGCGTTCACGGCGATGTCGTGCTCGCCGCCGACCCGGCTGATGCGCTGCTCTTGGAGGGCGCGCAGGAGCTTGGACTGGAGCGCCAAGGGGAGTTCCCCGACCTCGTCCAGAAACAGGGTGCCGCCCGTGGCCTGCTCGAAGCGTCCCCGATGGTTGCGGTCGGCGCCGGTGAAGGCGCCTTTTTCGTGTCCGAACAACTCACTCTCGAACAGGTTCTCCGGGATCGCAGCGCAATTGACCTCGACGAAGGGCGCCGTGGGCGTCGGTCCGAGCAGGTGGATAAGGCGGGCGATGAGGTCCTTGCCGGTGCCGGTCTCGCCTTGAATCAGGACGCTCCAGGGGCTGTCCGCCACCCGCCGGACCAGCGACAGGGTGTCCTGCATCGCGGGGCTGGAGCCGATGATTTCCAGCGGCAGGGGGCTTGATTCCAGTGCCTCGGTCACTCCGGCCACGTCCTCGGCCACGGCAAGGTCCAGTTCGATCTGCTGGATCTTCTGCCGCAGCGCCATCAGGTCCACTGGCTTCTCCAGGAAATCGTCCGCGCCCAGCTTCATCACGTTGACGGCGGTCTCCACCGCGCCATAGGCGGTGATCATGATGGCGCGGATCAGCGGATTGCCGGCCTTCATGCGCGCCAGCACCTGGTCACCGTTCAGTCCGGGCATGCGATGGTCCAGCAAGGCGAGTTGGACGCATTCGCGGCGAAACAGGGTCAGCGCTTCCTCTCCGTCAGCGGCGGCCAGCACCCGATGGCCCTGTTTTTCGAGAAAACCCGCCAGCAGTTCACGCTGCATCGGGTCGTCGTCGGCAATCAGAATATTCATTTTGATCGGATACTACCTTCGTCGGATGAACGCGACGGCAGCGTGAGATGCACGCGCAGTCGACCGGGCCGCGGCACCTCCAGCGTGAGGCTGCCGCCGTGGGCGAGGATGATGCGCCGGGAGATGGCGAGTCCCAGTCCGGTGCCCGCGGCCTTGGTGGTAAACCAGGGCTCCAGGAGACGCTCCAGGTCTTGGGTCGGGACCGTTAAACCATCATTGGCCAGCGCCAGATGGGCGCCGTCGGGGTCGGACCAGATCTGTATCTCCAGCACACCGCCGCCTTGAGCCTCGAGCGCGTTGCGCAGCAGATTGTCGAGCACCTGCCGCAACAGGTCAGGGTCGCCCAGGGCCCAGGTGGCGGGGTTCAGCGTGAGTTCGAGTTGGAGCCCGGCCGCCGCGATCCGCTGCCGGTAGAGGCTCAGTTGATCGGCGAGCAGCGCGTCCAGCGCGATCCGCTCCTGCCGCGGCCGCAGCGGTCGCGCATAGTCCAGCAGGCCGATGACGGTGCCGTTGGTGCGCCGCACCGCGGCCAGCACCAGGTCGACCAGCCGACGGTGTTCGGCGCTCAGTTCGTCCGCCTCCAGTTGCAGGCGCTGGAGACCCATCGCCATGGCGTTCAACGGATTGCGGATCTCATGGGCGATGGCGGCGGCGGCCCGACCCAGGCCGGCCTCCTCGCGTTGCCGCGACAGTTGGCGTTCATAGTCAAGGCGCTGGCGCTCGTGGGTGCGCTGGTGGCGGATCAGCACCCAGGTTCCGATCCCCCCGGCCAGTGCCAAGACCACCACAAACCAGAGGAACTCCCACCACAGACGCCCGCGTCTGGTCAACAGCGGTCCGGCGTCCAGTTCCAGCATCAGCCGCGCCCCGGCGACCGGGGCGCTGGCTTGGGCGACGATAGTCCCGTCGGGGCGACGGGACATGAGGACTGGGGGTGGTTCGACCGCGGCGACCGGCGTCGCCGCATCGTGCGGCTCGCCTTCCAGGCGCACCGCGACCACGCCGGGCAGGTTCGCGACCGACGCCAGCGCCTGAGGCAGTCCGACGGCCGCTTCCAGCGCCTCGGTCTGGCGACTGTCCATGCCGACCAGCACACAGCCGCCACCCAGGTCAGGCGCGACACCGAGCATGAGTGTGTGCGCCTCGGCCAGGCGGATCAACCGGTCCAGGCGGGTGCAGTCCAGCGTCTCACCTGGCTGCCAATCCTCCGGGCCCTGAATCGTCGTACCGTCAGCGCGGACGATGCGGATCACGGACAATCCGGCCTGGTCGGCGAAGGCACTCAGTTCATCTGGTCGAAAGGGTGCGATCTCGTCGAGATAGTCGACGAAACGGGCTGAGTTACCGAGAAAACGCGTGAGAATGGCGGCGGTGACGTCCTCCGCGACCAGAGCGCCGCGGGCGTGCAGGATGACGGCATCGGCCAGCAGATGGGCGCGTACTCCGGCATCGTCGAGAAAGACGTGTTGGGCCTGTCGGGTTTGAATAAAAAACCAGCCCAGCACCAGGGCGAACAGGAGTCCAAACACCAGCAGATGGCCCAACCAGGGGGGCGGCAGGCGACGGCGATTGGGTTCAGCGTCCACCACGTCCTCCGCCGAGGCCGCGTTGCGCGCCGTGCATCAGCCGTGCGCGCACTCCGGTGCGGTCGCGCTCGATCCCTTCGCGTTCGAGCGGGACCAGCCGCGCATTCGTCCAGGGGTCCAGGGTGCCAGGCGCTGCCCCAGGCCAAAGCCGGACCCGTTGACCGACCGTGATCCCGGGTGGCAGACCCGCCTCCCCAAGCGGGACGACCACTGGTCCGGTCGCGTCGCCTTGGGGTTCGTCCAGGGTCAAGGTCACCCGATCGGGCGCAATGGATAAGACCCGCGCCAGCACCGGGTCCGGTGCGCCGGCGGCGGGCATGACGACGGCCACCGTTGCGAACCAGAGACCCAGCGCGGCTTGCCGCATCAGCGTGCGGCTAGAAGGACCAGGCGAAGCCACATTGGGTCACCTGTTGTCGAAACGCGCGCGTCGCGACCGTGGAGCGGCTGTCGATCCAATCGAGACTGCAAAACAGCTCGCCTTGGTGGACCGTGCGCCGCAGAGTCAGGCCGGCGGCAAGTTCGTTATCAACCCGTTCCTGTTGCTGCGGTGCCCGGTCATAGGCGGTGCGTGACCAGCCAAGACCCAGTTCCAGAGACCAATCGACCCGTGGTTCGGCGCGTAGCAGGAACCCGGCGCCGCTGCGCAGATAGGCATCGACAGGGACCGGTGAGCTGCACCGGGCGATGGCGAAGGATAGGACGCTTGACAGCGTCGGCGACCAGGCGTGGGTGGCATCGACGCCAACTCCGGACAGCAGGTCGGTACGGCGTACCGCCAGGCCGCCGCGTGCCCGCCCGGACTGGCCCGATGTCGGGACGCTGGGTCCGGACCCGGGCCGTCCGGCCCAGGGTAGCGATGGATAAATGTAAGCGAGTTGGCGGACTTCAGCAGTAACGTTGAGCGAGTCGCGGGCGGTCAGAATCCGCTCATAGCGAAGCGTCAGCGCCGCCTCATTACGCGCATCCGCCGGCACCAACGCATCTCGGTAGGCGGCCCCCGCTGCCGATACGGTCAGAACACCGCTGTCGCCGGGCCATGCACCAGACCAATCGGCGTTCAGGGCGAAGCGGTAATTGTCGTTGGCCGCCTCGTAGTCGGTATAGAAACCGCTCGCCCCGAGACTGACATCGGCCCCGCCCAACCCGATCGGCTGCACTGCCGCGAAGACATAGCGCGCAAAGGCCAGCCCGGTTGCCTCATGGCTTTGCGCGGGGTTCGAGTCGTAGCCGGCGGATACGTCGCCCTCCAGCGCTCCGCTCAGTGGAGCGGCCAGGATCGGCCCGGCCGCGAGCAGCGCCAGCGGCAAGGCGCGGCGTCGCGCATGCGTGCGCCGGGCGGCGTTTCGGTTGGATTGCGCGCGCTGCGGCACGTGAGTCCGTGTCGCTTAGCGGGCGGCTATCGACGGGGCCGAATCGTTTCGACTGCACTCACAAACGATCAGCAGGCGCCGTTTCGGGTTCTTGCTTGGGGCACGACGCGCCGCGCCTCGGTGTCGGCCGCGGCGTTTATTCTCCATCTGCTGGGGGTAGTGCTGCAATCTACGGGTTCGCAAAGTGGGAGAAGCAATGTAACATTTTAATATTAAAAGCTTTTCGTGTCAATGACGCTGTTGCCCGATGAACCCTAGGGTCCGCTGTGCGGACCGTCCACGACCGGACGGAACCCTGCGCAAGGTGATTTCCGCGAAAGGTCCAACCCGTAGGAGCCCGCTTGCGGGCGACGGGTGGGGGCAGAATGACGCGATTCCGGCAGGTCACGTCGCCCGCAAGCGGGCTCCTACGAAGTGCGGGCGGCCGCGACGGGCCTCGTCAACGTCCGAAGCGTCGCCCGCGGTGATCGCGGCCGGGCCGTGACGCGCCCGACGCGCTAAGATGGCCAGGCCCCCGTCGCGGGTGGTCGAATGTATTCTCCGTCGTCCGTCACTGATCGCGCATCCACATGGCCCTCTCGCTCAACAAGCCCAAGCTCGACAATCTCGCCTCCGATATCTGGAAGTCCGCCGAGCGCCTGCGGGGTAAATTCAAGTCCTACGAATACCAGAGCGTCATCCTGCCCATCATCGTCATCCGCCGGCTGGAATGCGTACTGATCGACTGGCGCAAGCAGAAGTCCGCCGAGGTGCGCACGAATCGTCCCAACCTGACTGCGGACGAAGTCGCCAAGTGGGTCAAGGGGCTGGAGCTGAACCCCAAGCAATGCCCGTTCTCCAATCGCACAGACTGGACCCTACGCTCGGTCTACGAGGAAGACCATGCCCTGCTGAAGGACAACTTCCTCTCCTACATCAATGGTTTCTCGCGCAACGTCGATGACATCATCGAGCACTTCAATTACCGCGACACCATCGGTCTGATGGTCAAGAACAACCGGCTCGCCCCGATCCTCAACCAGTATAAGGAACTGGCCCTGGGCCCCGACCAACTCTCCGGGCTGGAGATGGGCTACATCTACGAGGAACTGCTGCGACGCTTCTCGGAGCAGAGCGGCGACGAGGCGGGGGAGCACTTCACGCCCCGCGAGGTCATCCGCCTGATGGTCGAGTTGCTCGATATCCCCATCCCGGACCGGCACCTGTCCATCTACGACCCCGCCAGCGGCACCGGCGGCATGTTGTCCGTGGCGAAGGAGCACCTGCTGGAGCGCGCCGAGACCCCGGAGGAACGGGCGCGGGTCGAGCAATTCGTCACCGTTCACGGCCAGGAGTTGTCACCCACCAACTACGCCGTCTGCCAGGCCGACCTGCTCATCAAGAACGACCGGCAGGCGACCGTCCACCTCGGTAACTCCCTGATCTCGGACGACCCCTACAGCAGAGAGCCCGGCGACCAATGGCCGGAGACCAAGTGGCGCTTCCACCGGATGCTGAGCAACCCGCCCTTCGGCGTCACCTGGGGCGGCAAGGACGGTTACGAGAAGGAGGCCCGCAAGCTGGAGCGGACGCGCTACCAGGCCGGGATGCCGCGCGTGAACGACGGCGCCCTGCTGTTCTTGCAGACCATGCTGGCCAAGATGGCCCCCGTCGCGCAGGGCGGCAGCCGCATCGCCATCATCTTCAATGGCTCGCCGCTCTCCAATGGCGATTGCGGGAGCGGGGAGAGCGAGATCCGCCGCTGGATTCTGGAGCACGATTGGCTCGACGCGATCGTCATGCTGCCCGACCAGCTCTTCTACAACACCGGCATCTTCACCTACGTCTGGCTGCTGCGCAACGACAAGCCCTTGAGCCACCAGGGCCGAGTGATGCTCATCGACGCCCGCCGGCAGTTCGAGAAAGAGCCGAAGTCATTCGGCAACAAACGCAACCGCATCACCGACACCCATCGCGCCTGGATCGAGGCGCGCTACCGCGACGGCTGGGCCGAGGGCTACGCCGATGAGCAAGTCAAGATCTTTGCGCGCGAGTCGTTCGCCTATCACAAGGTCAGTGTCGTCTTCTGGCAGACCGATGAACACGACCAGCCCGCCATCGTCACCGAGCCCTACCAGAAGACCTTCAGCGCCGCCAACCTCAAGAAAGAACAGGAGTTCCACGCCAGCGACCTGAGCTTTCGCGTGCGGCTGATGGTGAAGGGCGAGGAGAAGACCGTTGCGTTCACCGTTACATCCAAGGACAACGCCGCCAAGAAGTTCAAGGAGGCACTGGCCGGCGCGGACGAGACGCTCGCGGTCGAATGGACCCACCGGCACTATGTGCAGGACGACGAATACATCCCGCATGGCGAGGACATCGCCGCCTTTCTCACGCGCGAGATCGCCAAGCCGATCATCCGTTGGGAGGAGACGAGGAAGGACGGCAAGCCCATCCTCGGCTACGAGATTTTGCCGAACAAGTATTTCTACCGCTACCAGCCGCCCAGGCCCGCGAAAGAGTTGCTGGCGGAGTTTTGGAGGCTGGAGAAAGATGCCGAGAAGATGCTGGAGGGCCTTACTCAATGAAAATGCCGACGGATACCAACCTGACGAGCGATGCCGACTACCGGCGGTTCATAGAAGAACTGAAGGCGCGCGTCGCGAACGCCCGCATTTCCGCGGCAAGGAAGGTCAATCACGAACTGATCATGCTTTATTGGGATATCGGGCGCCGAATCGTCGAGAAACAGCAGGAGCTGGGTTGGGGCGAGTCCGTTGTTGAGTTGGTGGCCCAGGATCTCCAGACGGCATTTCCGGGAACCACCGGCTTTTCGTCCTTCAACCTCTGGCGGATGCGGCAACTCTATCTCGAGTATAGGTCGCCCGAATTTCTGGCACAGGCTGTGCCAGAAATCAAAGGTCCTGATCAAGACAAGCCGGAGCGGACGGGCGCGGAAACCGCCGGGCAACTCGTCGTCAGCGACCAGGATCACTTACTGGCACAGCTTGTGCCAGACTTGCTTGGTCCAGTTCCTTGGGGGCATCATGTTGAAATAATGAAGAAAATCAAGTCACCCGCCGCCCGTATCTGGTACCTGCGTGCGACCGCGCAATTCGGCTGGTCACGCAATGTCTTGCTCAATCAGATCAAGGCCAGCGCCTATGAACGGGCGGTAACGGAGAAGAAGACCCACAACTTCCCGCTTGCCCTGCCGGAATATCTGGCGGAACAGGCCGATGAAATGATGAAGAGTGCTTACAATCTGGAGTTTCTCGACATCCGCCGCCCGGTCAGAGAACGCGAACTGGAAGACCGTCTCATTGCCCGTTTGCAGGCGTTCCTGCTCGAACTCGGTTATGGCTTTTGTTTCGTGGGGCGCCAATACCGACTGACGCTGGGCGAAAAGGAATATTTCATTGATTTGCTCTTCTATCACCGCTTCCTCAAGGCGCTGGTCGCCTTTGAATTGAAGGTCGGCGCATTCGAGCCAGAACACGCGGGGAAGATGGATTTTTACCTGAATTTGCTTAACGACAAGGAGCGCGGGCCCGGGGATCAGTCCTCGATCGGGATCATCCTCTGCGCCGAAAAGGATGACGTGGAGGTCGAGTATGCGCTGCGCACCAAGGCCAATCCCATCGGCGTCGCGGTCTATGAATTGCAGTCGAAACTGCCGGGTGAGTTTAGCGGGAAACTGCCTACCGCTAAACAACTTGCCGATATGGTCCGGGTGGAAATAGAGGCTGGAAAATGAAGGCCTTGATCATCGTTCCGGCCAGCCGAGGCACCGGCCGGCTGGAGTCCAAGGCTTCAGCCTTGGATCGGCAGGCCAAGGCTGAAGCCTTGGACTCCAAATGAGCAGCGCTGGCCGGAACGATGATCA
>NZ_CAIZIZ010000433.1 GCF_903933125.1 uncultured Lamprocystis sp.
CGCCGCCAAACCGACACCGGTCGTCGAGGCCGCACCGGCACCAGCCGCCGCCAAACCGACACCGGTCGTCGAGGCCGCACCGGCACCAGCCGCCGCCAAACCGACGCCGGTCGTCGAGGCCGCACCGGCACCGGCCGCCGCCGCGCCGACACCGGTCGTCGAGGCCGCACCGGCACCAGCCGCCGCCAAACCGACGCCGGTCGTCGAGGCCGTACCAGCACCAGCCGCCGCCGAACCGACGCCGGTCGTCGAAGCCGCACCGGCACCGGTTGCCGCCGCGCCGACACCGGTCGTCGAGGCCGCCGCAACGGCACCGGCCGCAGCCAAGCCGACACCAGTCGTCGAGGCCGCACCTGCCACCACGACCACGGGGCCGTCGGCAGCGCCAGTGGCGACCGCCGCATCGCCTGCCAAGGCAGTTACCGCACCCCAGCAGACCCCGACTTGGGGTTTATTCGGAGACGGTCAGCCCCGGCGTGGTGCCCAGCCACCAGCTCAGCCCCCAGCGACTCCGGCCCCACCACCGGCCAAACCAGCGTCGCCGCCGTCCAGCTCGCCCTTCCAATGGATGCCTTGGAACCGTTGATCGCCTCAACCGTCTCAATCGGCTAAGGCACAAGACGAGTACAAAAACCACTCCCCCGCGTCGGTCAGGATGACCAGCGCGGGGTCATCGTACTCATCCAGCCCGCGGCAACGGCATTGATCTTCACCTACCCGGTCGAGGGACGCCCCCCGAACCATCCGTGCCAGACGAATCGTGCGATCGGTCTTGCCGACGCTCTTGGTCAAAGACATGGCGTACCGCTCCGGAGTCGTTATCTATTGCTGAATCAGAACGGCCTCGTCTAACGCGTTCGCCCGGTCGGTGGTTCATTCTCGCGGCCGCCTGTTGCTGAAATCATCACGGACAGGCGAACCGACACGACCGCGCTTCAGTTTCAGATCAAGTGGACGCGGCGGACTTCCACACCCGCACAAGACCCGCTCGCAGTTGCCTGTACCACTGTGACTCCGGCGCCATGACCAAATAGACAAGCGCCAAGACCAGGAGTTGATACCAAAAACTGGTCAACCAGACCGGCGTCAGCCCGCTCCCGAGCCAGCTTTCGGCCAACTGCTGCAAGTTGAAGAAGGTGAAATAGGCCAGAAACGCGAGAAGCAAGCGCCCCGAGGTCTTCTGCCTGGGCGAAATCGCCACCAGGGGAACCGAGATCAGGGTCAGCGTTAAAATCGCCAGGGGCGCGGCGATGCGGTGCTCCAGCTCGGCGCGGTCTTCGATGGCGTCCGATCTCAGCAAATCGCCGGACGAGGTCGTGGAGCGCTTGGTGAAGGTGTGCCGCTCCCCCTGCCCTTCGAGCCGCAGAAGGTATTCCCGAAACTGCCCGATCAGGTAGTTGCCCTCGCCGGCTTTCCCATCGAAGCGGTGACCGTCCTTGAGGATCACCAATTGATCCCCGCTCTGCTCCTCCAGCCGATGCCGCCCGGTCTCGCTGACTACGATGCGCGTGGTCTCCCCGCTCCGGTCGAGAACGAAGATACGCTCCAGCCCCTTCCCCTTGGCGATCGACCCGATATAGATCACTAGATCGCCACCTTCCTCGGTGTAGAAGCGCGCGGCCTGGAGCCCGGCAATCTGTGTCGCCTGCTCTTTCTGCTGAAGACGAATCTCGGCAATTCCGGCCGCCGCCCAGGGCTGAAGGACCAGCGCAAACCAGCCGGTGACCACCGCGACCGGCAGCGCGAGGAGGAGCAAGGGCCGAAACATTCGGCTTGGCCCGATCCCGCAGGCGTTCAAGGCCACCAGTTCACTGTCGCGGGCCAACCGGCCCTGCGCACCGAGGGCGGCCAGAAAAAATGCCGGCGGTAACAGACTGGGCGTGTCGCGCACGATCTGCAGACCAAGGAATCGCAGCACCAATTCAGCGTTCAGTGCACCCAGGTTGACCTCCTCCAGGGTGCGCAAGAACAACATGCTGGCGACGATCGCGACCAAGGTCGCAACGATCGCCGTAAAGGTCTTCGCCACCTCGGTCAGCACATAGCGGTCGACGATCGGTAACATGAGTCGGGGAGGGAAAAAAAAACCGGCACTCGGCCGGTTCATCATAAGTTCTTGGATGTGTGGTGGCTACGGGTAGATTTGAACTACCGACTCCCGCATTATGAGTGCGGTGCTCTAACCAGCTGAGCTACGTAGCCATGCAGAACGCGAAAGTATAAAGAGGTCGCTTGCGGGCGTCAACCAGACATGAACCTGAGAACCTGATCTCGGGGGATCGGGCGGGTTCGGACCGGCGGCAGACTGGGCCGCGCCGATTTGTAACGCTCGCCCGGATGCTCTAGCCTTGCGCCATTCTCAGCCGCCAAGGATAGAGAACCGTGGAGCACTCCCGCGCAACCCACTGGTTTGTTTCAGCACCGCAATGACAATCAGGCTGGACGAGATCGACCCCCGGTTTGCCGGCCCTGCCAGTTATCGTTGCCGCGCCGCGGCACCCACCGCCGGGCAACCAACCAGGTGGAAGCTCTAACGATAGATCTCAGAGATAAGTCACGCGCATGGGAAAGGTCGGACCGCAATATACCCGCCAGAGCTTTTTTGACGCGGCACGGCGGCGTGTACGAGAGGCGCGGGTCTTGTTGGATCACCCCACGTCGCAGAAACAGCGCGACGGTGCCGTAACCATGGCGCTGGTCGCGGCCGAATGTGCCCTAAAGGCGGCGCTGCTGCAGGGTCATCAAGTCAACTCGATCGATGACTTATGGGGCGGACCGGTCGCAGATTTGTTCAAAGGCAAGAAAGGCCACGATCTGCTTGAACTTTGGCGTGGCCTACCGGCGCCAATCAGTGCACAGACAACAGCCGCGGAAGACCAGGCCATGATTTGCCTAAACGGTGCCGATACCTATCTCCATCGGTATGGCGTGAAGAAGCCCCGCCGGGAGCATGCAGAGCCGCTGGTAAAGTCGGCCGAACGGTTGGTCGCATGGATGAATCACGTGGTGACATAACCCAATGATCAAAGAAGCCTCTTTGCCCGAACTGCGGCGCGCGATCGAAGACCAGTTCCATCCCCACAGACTCTTGGTGCGGCGCGGGCGCGAGGGCGCTGTCGATCTGCGAGTGCTGGCCGATGCGTTCGCGGACGCCGAAGACCCGCTGGGGTTACTGACCGGGAAACTGGAGCAACATGGTCTGCGGCTGCCCGAGCGTACCCTGACACTACTCAAATCACCGGACGATTTAGAGGAGGGCGACGAGCAACTCTTGTTCTCGCAGCGCCTGATCGGTACACCGAACTGGGCAGACGCACTGATGTTGGAACCCCAACCGCTCGTGCCCGATGACCGCGGCTTTCCCGGCGGGGTCAAAGTCATCGCCTTTTGGGGTCTCAAAGGTGGGGTCGGCCGTTCCACGGCCTTGGCCCATGTCGCCATGTTGCTGGGACGCCGACAGGTAAAGGCCCTCGCGGTCGATCTGGACTTGGAGTCCCCGGCCCTGGTCGGTGCGCTGACGGGCGACCCGGACGGCGGCGCGCGGACGCGTTTCGAGGACCTGGTTCGCCAGGCTGGGAACCCCGCCGTCGCTGATGCGGCGCTTGACCGATTGCTTGAAGGCAGTCTGCTGGCTGGTGTCGACGCGGGCGCCTTGGTCGAGGTACTGGGACCGTCGAAGGCGGATATCCCTTTCGTTCACGCCTTGCTGGGGCCACTTGCCCCAAGCGTCCTTTATCGGGGTATCCGGCCGCCGCTCAGACGGTTGTTGGAGGCCGCGATCCGCGTATCCCAGGCGCGCGTTGTGCTATTGGATGCCCGATCGGGTTACTGCGACGAGTCCGCTCTGGCCGTCCTGGACCTGGCAGACGAGGTAGTCCTGTTCGCCTCGCCCGCGCCATCGACCTATCCGTCTCTGGTTCCCGCGGTCGCCGCACTGGAACGCAGCCGGCGAGCGCGGGGGCGGCCGACGTTGGTGCATTTCGTGGCCGGGATGCTACCGGCGGGCGATGATGCGCGACGGCGCTGCCTGGAGGAGTTGCAGGCCCAACTGGAGCAGGCCCGCGCAGAGATCGCCGAGGCGTTGGCGACACCCGCCAATGACCTGCCGGCCGACGTCAACCTGATTTCAATCGACTACTCGGCCCGCATCGTCGAAAACGACGGTGGCCTCTTGGTAAGTGGCATCGGAGAGGGTTACCGGGATCTGGCCGATCGCATCGAACCGCCGCCGTTGCCAACAGCACTGGCTCAAATCAAGGAGGGTTGGGCGGCGCAGGTCATCCGGGAAGCCGTGGTTCCGGTGCCACAGGCGGAGAGTGCAGACCCACAAGATCTGGCCAGGTTGTTCACACGCACGTCGGACCTCGATCGCTTCGTGCGTCACGACACCTGTCTCGTGCTTGGTGCCAAGGGGACCGGCAAGAGCTACCTGCGTCGGATCTGCCTGGAGCAGCCGGAACTCATCAGACAGCGCTCAGGCGTCTCGTCACTCCAGAACGTCACCTTCGTCGAGGGCTATGCCAGCCCGCGCGCCGGCCGGAGAGCAAGGCCCCCGGCATCCCAAAATCTCCTCTTGGAGCTTGACAAAGCCTTCGGAGAGCGTTGGAGGGATGCGTGGTCCATATTGGCCCTGGGTCGAGTCATGGTAGCGCTTCCGGAATGGCAATTCAAATTCTCTAATCCGGTAATGGATAAGCAGTTCAAGCTCTTGGTCGACGCACAGGGCGAGCAGGCCGTCTTGGATGCCACGACGGCCCTCATCACCCAAGGCCAACCGCTGTTGATCAGTGACACCTGGCGCTCTCTGGATGAGTGGTGCGAGCGCAAAGGTAAACGCGTTACCCTGTTATTCGACGATCTGGATGTCGCTCTCGGAGAGACCGAGGAAGGGCTCAAACGGCGCCGCGGATTGCTTGTGGGACTGCTCGATCAGACGAATGCTTCCTGGATTTCCACCCGCAACGTCGGTGTGAAAGTCTTTCTCCGCAAAGACATTTTTGACGGTCTCGGCACCGAGGAGCAGGCCAAGTACCAAAAGCGTGATGTGACACTCAATTGGCGTCCGGACGATATTTGGCGCCTGATCGTGCGCGCAATGGCGGCGGCCTCGGAGACATTCCGCACGCATCTCGCGCAACGCGGAGTCAATATCGAGAATCTGGAGGAGACACCGCGCGAGGACTGGGCGGCTGCCCTGGAGTTGATCTGGGGAGATCGCCTGGGTACAGGTGAGAGCAACACGCGCTCCACCAGCTGGGCGGAAAAGCGGTTGCGTGACGGCAAAGAACGCCTGTTTCCGCGCGCTGCACTCTGGTTGATCGAAGCCGCGGTGCGCATCCGCAAGGGCAGCCGAGTCGAGTCCGCTCCTCTGCTGGACCCGCGCTCACTGCGCGCCGCGATGCCCGAGGTTTCCAGCGCGCGCTTGGAAGAACTATTGACCGAGAGTGGTCAAGAGCAGCGTTCTCGTATCTTACGCCTGACAGGCTTCAAGTCATACCAGAATGAAGATGACTTCCTGAAAGCCCTTAAGAATGCTGGAGAGAGCGAACCGGTCTCGGCTTTGAATACCCTAAAAGAGCTTGGGATCGTCGAAACCGGTTCGCGGCGCAACAAAACGGCAGCAACCTCGCGCATCGTAGACCTGTATGCATTTGCGCCCCGCCTGGAGATTGCGCGGCTCGGTCGCCGTTGACGCCATTCTCTCGCGCTGGGCGGCGCATAACGGCATCTGGTAGGGATTGGTTAGAAGTTGTGGTCGGCCCGGCACAGCAGGTTGCGATGCGCCAGAATATAGCCCTTCGCGTCGGTCTGCACTGACCAGCCATCGAAGGTCTTGGGCGTGGCAGTCGGGCCAGTGGACCCCGGTCGCGGCGAGGTTGCACAATTGTTACCGGGATTATAGCCGTCTACGCCTTAGGAGATTCACCGGGTGGGCGTCCGCTCGGACTCGCACCCACTCGGCCAACTCGCCAAGGAGGTTAAGGTGTTTCCAGCTTTGGACTATAGCGATTCGTGAACCCTCGTGCATTGCACTTTCTTCCGTCAGTGATTCGGGGCGTGTATCGTTTCGATGACGAACTCTCCACCGTCACAGATGATGAGGATTACCAGGAATTCATTCGACGGAAGCTCCGCTTGTTGCCGCGCAACAGGGAGACCGGGACTTCCGATCCTCCGCCGGCCGGATGAACCTTGAAGGCGATCTGATCTAAGTCGGGCACGTTCGACATCGGCGATCTACCTTTACCCATGTGATGGATGACGGCGCCTAACCGGGTCGGCGCGAAGCGATTGGGGCTCCGATTCGCGGGTAGTGCCTTGCGCACCGGGTAAACCGGATCGGTTTCGACGCGCAAGGCGGCAAGCGCCAACTCGAATTAGACGTTGAAGCGAAAGTGGATCACGTCGCCATCCTTGACCACGTACTCCTTCCCCTCCGAACGCAGCTTGCCGGCCTCCTTGGCCCCCTGCTCGCCCTTGCAGGCGACAAAATCCGCGTAGCTGATCACCTCGGCGCGGATAAAGCCACGTTCGAAATCCGAGTGGATGACGCCGGCCGCCGCAGGCGCCCGTGCCTTCGCCGGAATGGTCCAGGCGCGCACTTCTTTGGGTCCGGCGGTGAAATAGGTCTCGAGCCCCAGCAACTGATAGCCAACCCGCACCACCCGGTTCAGGCCCGGCTCGTCCAGGCCCAGTTCGGCCAGGAATTCACCACGCTCATCCTCCGGCAGTTCGACGATCTCCGCCTCGATGGCGGCGCACACCGGCACCACCAACGCACCCTCGCCGGCCGCGTGCGCGCGCACCCGATCCAGAAACGGATTGGACTGGAAGCCGTCCTCGGCCACGTTGGCGATATACATGGCCGGCTTGGCGGTGAGCAGGAAGAGATCGCGCAACTCGGCCTGCTCGTCGTCGCTCAAGCCCAACGCCCGCACCGGCTTGGCCTGGTCGAGTTGGGCGCGCACCCGTTCCAGCAGGTCTTTGCGCACCGCCGCCTTCTTGTCCCCGACCTTGGCGGCACGGGTCGCCCGATCCAGGGCCTTCTCGACCGACTCGAGGTCGGCCAGGGCCAGTTCGGTGTCGATGATTTCGATGTCGCGCAAGGGATCGACAGCGCCCGCCACATGAATCACGTCGTCGTTCTCAAAACAACGCACGACATGGGCAATGGCGTCGGTCTCGCGGATATTGGCGAGAAACTTATTCCCCAGACCTTCGCCCTTGGAGGCACCCGCCACCAAGCCGGCAATGTCGACGAACTGCATGGTGGTCGGGAGAATCGCCTGCGGTTTGACGATGGCGGCGATCACGTCGAGCCGCGGATCCGGGAGCGGTACCACACCCACGTTGGGGTCGATGGTGCAGAAAGGATAGTTCTCGGCGGCGATCGCCGCGCGTGTCAAGGCATTGAAGAGGGTGGACTTGCCGACATTAGGCAGACCCACGATCCCACATTTGAATCCCATAATGACGTACCGGCGGGAAAAACGTCCCATAGTACAGCAGCGGCGCCCACCCGGAACAGTGACGACGCAAACGCCAGCAGTTCCAAATTTGGGTGGCCTCCGCCGACCGCGCCCCATCGGCGAGGCGGATGGTGGATGCGCTACGCTTATCCACCCTACGAAACCGGCTCCGCTGTAGGGTGGATAAGGCGCGCCGCTCGGTGTCAGGGACCCG
>NZ_CAIZIZ010000434.1 GCF_903933125.1 uncultured Lamprocystis sp.
TCATCCGCCCGTCGATCTTGCACGCCGGGGGAAACTCCGCGGAAATGAACAGATCGGAGCCTTTGCGGGCCAGCATGGTGCGAAGGCAGTCGAGCATGAATTTTGCTGCTTCTTGGCGGTCCATGGGGTACGGTGCCTGGTTGTCGTAGCCTGACGTCTGTGTGCGCTTGCACGTCGTCCGGCAACGGCCGATTCAACGATCAAGCGTCTGTAACGATAGCCCCCTGAGAGGGATTAATCAACTCGCCGAGCCCTCAGAAAGTCACTATAGATCAGTGGCTTGGTGAGCGCTGACGGGGCTTGCCGGGGCATTGTCCGAAAATGACGGATAGGTCCGCCCGCGCCGCTGCGGTGGAGATGCATCGCACCCCGGTGGTTGGGTTGGGGACCTTGACCAGCGGGCCTTGGTCGGCCGGCCGCGGCGACGTGCGATGTCACGATTTGTTACCGGGTCAGCCTGGCCCGCTCCGTCGGAGCTGGTCGGTGAGCTTTTCGAACTCGCGGCGCAGCTCCAGGTTCTCGAATGGCCGCAGCGCCGGAACCTGGCGGTTCATCAGTCCTTCCAGTAGTCGCTGGCTGGATTTCACCAGCCCAACCAATTCTCCGGAGACGCGCACCGTTTCATAGGTGTTCCAGGCCGCCGCGATATCCTTTGCCAATTCACGCCGGGCCTTGCTGACCTGATTCGCCTGATCGCTCAGGTACTGGCGATAGATGCCGGCCGCGTCGACGGTGAGTCGCTGAGCCTCGAGGTTGGCGGCGAGCAGATCGCCCTTAGTCGGTGAGGTACGCAGCAGCTCGCGGGTCTCGCCGCTGAGCTGCTGGGCGCGGGCCATGATCGAATCGATCTGCGGAATGTACTGTTCGCCGATGGCCTCTTCGATCTTCACGTGCATCCGTTCGAGCGCGCGCAGCAGGACCACGTACATGCCGTAATAGCGGCGGGCGCTCTGGAGGTCCTCGCCGCTCTGTGCCACCAGGGTCTCCAGTTGATTGGTGACCGCTTTGACGTTATCGAACAGGATGCCGAGGTCGACCATGTTGTCGCCGACGACGGTGGACAGCAGGAATTCCACCTGTTCGTCACTCAGTTCCACCCCCAGTGCCCGCACCGCCGTTGCGAATTCGCGTTTCACCTCGCCCAATCGCTTGGTGAGTTGCGCGATCTGCTGCTCTTTTTCGACAATCAGTCGATCGTAGTCGGCGACTGTCCGTTTGATGGTCGACTCGCCGGGAGCCGAAACACGGCTTTGGCGATAACTGGCGATGGCCGCACGGGCGGCCTCGATCTCGGTCTGGATGGTGCGGATGCGCTCGCGGAACTGCTGCACCGGTGAACTGGACAGGATGGCGACTGCATCATCGAGCAGATCATCGATTTCGGCCTGATTGGAGACCTTGTCTTGACCGATCCAGGCGCTGTCGGGCAGGTCCGCGTGGCGGTCCTCAAGGACCAGTGTTTCCTCGAGCTTCGGGACCACATTCTCCCAGACCTGCGGGAACCCACCCGGTTGCTGCTCCAACAGGCCGCGGGCATCCTGTGCTGCCTGACCCGCCATAGCGCGCGAGCGCTGCCACCATTGTTCGGCGGTTGTCCGCGTCCGTTGCCACAGACCCAAGTCGGAGGCGGTTTGGCTTGGCGCCTCAACGACAGCGACCGGGGATTCGTCGGCGAGCGCTGTGGTTGGCGCGGTGAGCGAACCTGGTAGGCCAGTCAGCAGGATCGGGATCAGAGTCCAGACCGTCACAGCATAGGTTGGAGACATCGTGGGCCTTTTTCGTGTTGGGTATCGCCGGATTCGCGATGCAGCCGTCGGTGCGTCGCTGGAGCGGTCAAAAACCGAATCGACACCCGCGTCGCCCGCGAGCGGCGTTTCAACCGCAGCCTGGCGAAGACTCGGATCCGGGTCTGCTGGCCCTGGCCGTCATGGTGGCGATGGCCCGCGGAAGACTTGACCCAAGTCCCGACCCGGCGGCTTTGGGTGGACAAGCGCAGCGTAGTCCACCAGTTGCAGCACGGGATTCGGTGGACTACGCTAGCGCTTGGTCATCCTCCGGTAGGAATCCAGTGCGCCTGTTCTGGTCAGTGCAGCAGGGGGTCGGTTAAGCAATGGAACTGTCGCGGGAACACCGATTTCCGCGTATAGTACACCCGGCGCTGGGGCTGTCGCCAGGACTGTGTTGCTGCAACACCCGTGGTGACATCTCGACTTTGAACGATCTCGGCCGATTCGCCAACGCTGAATATCGCATGGAACCTCGTTTGACCATTTTTAACCGGTTCGCCCCATCAGTATCCGCTTGCTTGGGAATCATCCGCTATCTAACCCCCCCTCGTTGTGTGATCCAAGTCGGGGCGGAAAATGGGGTTGCGGCCAGGCGGTTTTGGAAAGATCTGGCAGTTGACCGCTTACTGATAATCGAAGCGAACCCAACAGAGGCCGACCAAATCTCCGCCGCGGTTACTGAAGTTCCCGACTGCGAGGTCGTGTGTGCGCTGTTGGGCGCTGATCGTCTCGAATCCGCTCCTTTTTTCGTCGCTTCGCACCGGCCAGCCAGCGGGTGCGTGGCAGTAGAGCAGTTACGCGCGTTGTGGCCTAATGTCCACGTGCTTGAGAACCTGCAGGTTCCTCAACGTCGGCTTGACGAACTTCTCGACACCGCGGTCGACGAACGGTCGGCTCAAGCAAATTGGTTGGTCATCAATTGCTTTCCCGTTCTCCCCATTCTCGTTGGTGCGGGTCGATATCTGGATCAGATAGATGTCCTTTGTGCGCGCGTCATTTTGGACCCCGAGGTGATCGCGCTGGACGGCGGTTCCGTGGCGGAACTGACCGCATTCCTTGCCGTGCAGGGGTTTCGGCAGGTTGCAGTGCTCGAAAGTTTGCATCCGGCATTGGGTGATGCGATCTATGTCCGCGATTTACGTGCTTACTACGAGCCCCGAGTGCTCGTCCTCGAATGCGAAGCGAAATCGCTCAGATTGGGCTTTGAAGAGCAGCGGGTGCTTGCCGCCGATCGTGACGTGCAGATTGAAACATTGATCCAGGAGCGCAACGCTCAGGCCACGCTGCTCGCCGAGCAGAAACATGAACTGCTGCAACTTGTCGGCATGCGGCAAGAAGAATCCAAATTGATTGCCGAGTTGTCGCGTCAACTGGAAGACGCCAATCAAGCGTGTACAGAGCAAGCGCGTCTGGCAGTCGAGCGCTTGACGAAAATCCAGGAGTTGACTCAGCGGCTCGCCGAGAAAACCAAGAAGCTTAGCGACTTTGAAACGCAAGTTCAGCACGCGCAAGAGACCGCAATCAAGCAGGCGAACGTTGCGAAGGAGAAGCAGACCGCATTGGAACAGTGTCTCAAGGCCAACGCGGCACAGGCAGTCCACATCTCCCGGCTGGAGAGCGAACGCGGCGAGCTGGAGCGTCGTCAGGATTGGCTCGATCAGGAAATGGTCAAGGCCGAAGCTCAGCTCGAGCTGATCAAAGACGTGCTGCTGCGTCAGCCGCAGGCGTAGGTAACGCCCATGTCGCGCACCAAGCCACGTGGCAAGCGCCGGAAACGGAATGCTGAACGCGAGATAGGCCCCGCGATCGGGGTCCCGACCCCGCTTGGGCCTGCCGTCGCCGACTTGCTGCAGCGGAACCGGGAAGTACAAACACTGTCGCCCTCGAGTGCGTCGCTGTTTGAGCGTACCCGCATGCAATGGCAATTTGGTGATTGGGAGACCCTCGCCGGTCTCGATCCCGAGGATTTGGTGGATCATCCGGATCGTGCAACGTTGGCGTTGCTGGTCGCCGGCGCCCGTCAGCAACTAGCGGACCAGATCGGCGCGCGGTGTTTCGTCGAACTGGCACGAGAATGGGGTTGCGAGCAAACACTGATTGCTCAAGTGCTGATTGCCGGTGTGCACAACACGCTCGGTTGCGTCGCCGCGCTCAGTCATCATCAGTCGCGTGCGCACGAGCATTTCAAGGCGGCCGTGGAAGGAATGGGCGGAGATCCGCGATTGACCTGGCAGGCACGCTCCGGACATCAACTCGGATTAATAAAATCGTTACTCCAGCCAGGGTGTGACTTCCATGGGCCAGGCGTGAAAGCGCGACCGCTGTTGATGGCACCTGCAACGGCAGTTGACGCGGCGGGTGCAGATCAGCCGATCACCGCGCCGGATGAGTCGGGTAACGCCGCATTAGCGAAGCAACTCGATATTCAACTCGCCCGTCGGTGCAGCGTGCTGGAAAAATTAGTTACCAGCGAAATTCAAAAGTCAAGCAGGCGGTTAGAAGCTTTTTTAAGTATTCAAAGCTATCTTCAGCCGGTTTACCTGATGCCGGCGATGCATGGTTGGCCAATCAGCCCGGAGCTTGCGCAACATCTTATCGGAATGATCGAGAATAATAGCTACAATCTGATTATCGAATTCGGATCCGGCGTGTCTACCCTCATCATCGCTGAGGCGCTACGACGCAGTACCGGGTGGCGGGAGCCCGCAGTTCCTGTTCCGCAAGTGGCATTCGAACATCTTGATCTGTACCACCAGAAGACAATGGTGATGCTGAAGCATGCGCAGGTAGAGAACGCTGCGCGCGTAGTGCTCTCGCCACTGGTCGACGAGATATTCACGTGCAGATGCAATCTGTCTTATCGTTACTATGAATGCCAGGCGCTGCTTAACGAAGTTGCAGCGTCCTGCGGCGAAAGTGCCAAAAAAATCCTGGTGTTTGTCGATGGGCCGCCAGGCGCGACTGGCAAACACGCGCGCTATCCCGCGCTGCCCTTGGTTCTGACATGCTTCCCGGCCGCCGCGATCGACGTCTTGCTGGACGATTATCAGCGTGACGATGAACAAGAAATCGTGACAATGTGGCGCGAAGACCTTGAAGCTCTTGGCCGGAAATTCAAGATAACAAAACTTAAAGTTGAGAAAGGCGCCTGCGTGATCGAGATCCCGGGACGTACTGTCACTGGTGGCGAATTCTCCTGACTCCCGCGAGTCGCGTACTCGGCGGCAACCTGTTGACGCTCCGCGGTGTCAAAAGGATTGACTGCCCGTTACCCCAGGAGGCTCCTATGTCACTCCAATCCGCCCCCGCGTTCGAGATTCCTGAAGAAACCCGAAGGGTTGCCTGCGCGGCTTTTCCGCGTGGCGTCTTCTGCTTGACGATCGCCGATGCCGTGGGTCCGCTTTACACCGACGCGCGGTTTGCCGATCTGTTCCCCCGACGCGGGCAACCGGCCGAGGCGCCGGGACGCTTGGCCTGGGTGACGGTGCTCCAGTTCGTTGAGAACCTGTGCGATCGCGCGGCGGCAGACGCGGTGCGCGGACGGCTGGACTGGAAATACCTGCTGGGGCTTGAGCTGACCGATCCCGGGTTCGACCATACCGTGTCGAGCGAATTTCGTGCGCGCTTGACGACCGGACAGGCCGAACAGCGTCTGCTCGACACCTTGCTGGTGCAGTTGCAGGAGATGGGGGTGCTCAAGGTCCGGCATCTTTCGCTTGGACACGCGGTACTGAAGCGGCTAATCTCAGGCCATGGAAACTCTACCCGATCTTGAGCGCTTAAGCGTGGCCGAGAAAGACGCCCTGATCGGGGACTTGTGGGCGCGCGTCGTCGCGCTGACAGCTACGGTGGCGGAACTGCAAGGTCGGCTGGCGAAAAACAGCCGCAACTCCAGCAAGCCTCCGTCCTCGGACGGGCTGAACAAACCCAAACCGAAGTCGTTGCGCATCTGCGGCTCGAAGCCGACGGGTGGGCAAAAGGGGCACACCGGTCATACCCTCCAGCGTGTCGCGCGGCCGGATCGGATTGAAACACACGCTCCAGCGCGCCAGTGCGATGCCTGTCAGCTGCCCTTGAGTGCGGCCGTGGTGGTCGAGACCCGTCAGGTGTTCGACCTGCCGCCGTTGCAGTGCGAGGTCACCGAGCATCAGGTGCTCGAATTGCACTGCACCTGTGGGAAGGTCCATCGGGGTACCTTTCCCGCAGGGGTGTCGGCGCCGGTGCATTACGGACCGGACAGCAAAGCGGCGGTCGTGCTGTTGACCCACCACCACATGCTGCCGCTGGCACGCACCGGTGAGCTGATGGGCGATCTGTGCGGCCTACCGATGTCCGACGCCACGGTGCTGGCGAGCCGGGCCGACGCGCAGGTGCTGCTGGCCCCGACCGTGGCCGCGATGGGTGAGGCGCTCAAAGCCGCCCCGGTCGCCCACGCCGACGAAACCGGGATGCGCGTAGCCGGCAAACTCCACTGGATGCATGTCCTGGTCACCCCGCTGCTGACCTGGCTCGGTGCCCACCCGAACCGCGGCAAGAAAGCCTTCGACGCCTTCGGGCTGCTGACCGCGTTTGCGGGAACCTTAATCCACGACGGCTGGAAACCCGATCGCGGGCTGGCCTGCAAACATGGCCTGTGTCATTCCCACCACCGACGCGAACTGATCTACGTCTGCGAGCAGATGGGGCAAGCCTGGGCCAAGTGCCTGATCGATTTGCTGGTCGCCGCCTGTCATGAGGTCGCGACGGCCGGTGCACCACTCCCGGCCGAGCGCATCGCCCATTATCACGCCGCCTATGACCAGATCCTCACGACCGGGGAAGCCGCCAACCCGCGGGCCCCACCCTCGGGTAAACGCGGTCGGACCAAGCAGGGCAAGGCGCTGAATCTCATCGATCGTTTGCGGCTCTACGCCGACGATGTCTGGCGCTTCATGACCGATCCCGGGGTTCCCTTCACCGACAGCCTCGGTGAACAGGCGGTGCGCATGCCCAAGGTCAAACAGAAAGTCTCCGGTGGCTTTCGCACCGCGGGCGGCCTTGAGACCTTTTGCACCATCCGCTCCTATCTCGCGACCCTCCACAAACAGGGCACGAATCTCTACCTCGCCCTCACACTGACCTTCCAGGGCTCCCCGCCCCAGCCGCGCTTCGAGTAGCCGGAGGCTGGGGGCCGGGCTGGGGTACCTGAGTAGTTACCGAAAAAGCATACTTATCATGATTACCACAACTCTTCATCTCGCAAACGAAAAGCTAAGAAACAGAAATTATGTAGAAGCAATTGCGCTATACGAAGCAGTTAAAGCTAGTAAGCCTGCGCTTGCTAAATTTATAGATTTTAATCTGTCGTTTTGTAAAAGAAAATTAGTAGACGTCCAAAGCCAAAAAAAAATTCATCAGGGCCAGCAGCCAAAAGTTAGCGTGATCATACCAGTGCA
>NZ_CAIZIZ010000435.1 GCF_903933125.1 uncultured Lamprocystis sp.
CTCAACCTCCAGAGACCCGGGCGACGCGACTGGAGGCCGACGCTTTAGCGGGCGGCGGTGCCGCGTCCGGCTGAAGCCTCGACCGCTGGTCTGTTGTGCGCGTGCATGATCATGGTTCCGGCCGCGACTCTGACCAGTTCCGAGATTTCTTGACACGATTAACAAGATTTACAAGATTGAACATAGATAAAATCTTGTAAATCTTGTTAATCCTGTCTGAATGTATTGGCTTCGCGCTCGCCATGCTGTTCGGAACCGCCCCCGAGTCGGTAGATTATTTCCCGGAAACCACCTTGCAGCAGAAGATAGCGGGTCTGCGGCTCCCCGTCGCGCAGTTGCTCCGGTAGGCCCGGTTCGGGCATATCGGCCGGGTTGGTATTGGCTGTCCAGGTGTTTTGGCCGTTGCAGTCGTCACGGGATGGATGTGCTCAGGCGGCGGCGTTGCTGGCTCTCCCAGTGTCGCCATGGCATCCAAGCCGTCACCCTGGGCCCAACAGGATTCCGGAAGCACCATAAGAAAATTCAACGGGATCCAGCACTCATTGGCCTCGCCAATAAGACGCCGAAACTGAACGGGGTCGAGATCGTCCCAGATTATCCCGGATTCGCAACTGAGGCTGGCATGGAAGATCAATCCCTGAGCGAGCCACTTCGAGTGTACATCGCTCGCATTTCGCCACAAGCTTAATAGTACCCCGAGGCTAGCGACCGGAGAGTCGAAAACATTCTCAATGTAATACTCGCCTACAGGGAATCCCCGGTATGCGATAGAGTGGTCGAATGGTAGACCATGTTCTGGTCGATAGCTAAGATCGGCGTCTGTCACGCCGTTATCCTCCCAGCGCTGCTCGGCTTGTTCCCAATCAGTGCGGTCGCCAAGACGACCATCACAGGCAGCAGTGATCAGCATGCGCAAATCGGTACCTTGTGCGAGCGCCGTATGGCACGCTTGCAAGGGCCATGATAACGATCCGCCAATTGCGCTGGACAAAAAAATGTCATGGTCAAGACCTCCTTCTGCCAACTCTGCCAACTTGTCCAATATCGTCCCCAACGCTTCCTTAGACGGAGCCATAGCGAAATTCCGCGCAGCAGCCAGCCAATGCCACTCCCGTCGGGCGCCCGGAGGAACTGTGCGCCCTTGGCCACTGTGTCCTTGGATTGGAATAAAAGACAAGCAAGAATTCTCCGGCAATCCCTCCAATCGGCAACTAAGTACACGATCCCTGAATCTGAACATGGCCTCCCATCTTGCCCACACAGGGGTGGCTTTCAGCCAGCCATGTGGCTTTGATCCAAGTCCAAACTGGATGATCTGCACGGGATGCAATTTTGGCACTGCTTCGCGCCAACGTTTCCCCAGCCATTCACCTCCTTCCAAATCGGTAGCCGCTCGAAAAATCATGAGCGTCTCCGCCGAATCCTTGGGCCATTGGGCATCTGCCAGTGACCGCGCCCAAACGTAGCCCCTGCCAACCAAGCGTAGCAAGACCCGCCATGCCCCAAGCCGCCGCTCTGCTTCTCCGTCGGCCAGGCGATTGCGGATTTCCTGTCGGTAGGCATCTTCCAGCGCCGGTTGGTATTGCTCGGCGATACGGATCTGTTCCTCGCAGGGCGGCAGGTCCATGAGGCGTAACGCCAGCCGCGCGAAGAGCTTCAGCTTGGCCGGCTGACGTGCGACTGCGCCGTCCTCCAGTATCTCCAGTGCCAACTGCGAGCCGGCCAGGGTTGCCCGCTCCAGATCCCCGCCCCCGGGAACGCCTTCGCCCTCGTTGAGTTCGCAGCACAACGTATGGAGGGTATCGCGCAGGTGTTGGCGCTCGTGGAAGCAGCGGCCGGCGGCAAACAGAAAGGCGTTGCGCCAATGTGCGGCAGGGGCGATTGCGCACAGGCGATCGGCTACCTCTGCGTCTGAACCATTGGTCAAGTATTGAGCGGCCATGAACTCTTGGAGCGAGCGGACCTCGAATCCGACGGCACCCTCCCTGGGTGCCACCAGAAACACGAGGCGATGCAGCGCGGCCTCGGTGATTGCGAGGGTCAACTCAGCGCGCTCGGCATCGGCATGCTCTTCGTCGACCAGCCGTTGGTCCACCAGGGCGGCGAACGCTGCCGCGTCCAAGGTGGCGTCAGTGCCACCAGCGCGCTCCGATTCGACTTGGAGGCGGAGTGCCACACGCTGGTGAATGACGTCGATATCGGTCTGGTACTCGCTCAGCAATCGGGCGGCGAGGATATCGCGCTGTCGTTCACGATCATATATCACCCGGTAATACTCGCTGAACAACCGCCAGCGCTCCCGCGGCGGCTCGCCCGCACTGTCTACCAACAAGGTCATGATGGCCACTTGCAGTGGACTGTGCATGAGTCGGGCGGTGGCTTCCTCGGCCCCGGCCCGGTGCAGGCGGGTCAGCACTCGATCCACCCGGTCCGGGTCGCCCCCCCCCCAACGTTCCTTCGCCAGGCGCTCGGCATAATGCAGTGCGCGATTCACATCCAGCGGCAGGAGTTGACGGTGACGGTAATAACGGGCGGCAAAATCGTCGTTGTAGCCTTGGGGTCGGGAAGTAGCCACCAGCAGCAGATCGGCATTGGCGTTGTGGGCGATGACCAGGAAATCCTGGATCGAGTCGAGAACCTGAGACCGGTTAGATGACGCTGGAACCTCGTCCAGTCCGTCCAAGACCAGCAGCCAGGGGTAGGCTCCCAGCCAGAGATGCAGATCATCGGCGTCGATATCGCGCTCGGCGCAACTTGCGATGCGTGCCCGCAGGTAGGCGAAAAGCGATGGCACAGTCTGTTCCGCCAGTGCTTTGGCGAAGTGGTTGAGGACCACCCGCAGCGGAAAACGTGGTACCGCGGGTAGGGCCAGTGATTCGGCGTCGCACTGGTCACGGATCAGTTCGCAGGCGTCCATCACCTCCGGGGGCGGGGACGAGTTGAGGTCGAGTGCGAGCAGGGCTGCTCGATGGACCTGACATAGGAATTGACTCAGGGTGCTCTTGCCCTGACCGGGACCGCCAATCAGGACGACCCGCCCCGGTACCGTTGTTTTGCGCAAGTCGAAGGGGGCACTCTGTTCCCGGCGGGGGTTGGACGCTGGGTCCAGGCGCTGGGCAGCAAGGGCAAGTAGGTCGGTCATCGCCCTAACAGGGGTGGTTTCTTGGGTCTCCTCCTCTTCTTCAAACGACGATTCGTCGTTTTCTGGGACTGAAGGAGGCAGCCCATCCTTCCAAGTCTCCTTACTCACGGGTAGATCGACAAATACCCGTGCTAAAGGGGTGCGGTCCGCCTCGCGATGTCCAGCTTGGCCGAGATTCACATACTGGTCGGCGCGTAGCTCATTGTGAATGAAGGTGCGCATCACGGCGCGGAAATCCGGCTGTCGTCGCGGCATCTGCTCCAGCACCGCGGCCAAGACGTCGCCCGCCGTGATCCAGGCGGTGTAGGCAGTCCGCACCGACGACTGGCACTCCAGTAAGGTGCAGATCTGATCATAGTCCCAGATCCGAAACCCCTTGAGGCCATGCTTGCGGCACCGCTCGTTCAGTAGCGCCGTAACCTTGTCTTTTCCGCCCGTCTTGGCTACCGGCGTCAAGATGACGTTGGTGGCGAAGAGGTAGTAGTCAGGACTGCGTAGTCCGCGCTTGGTATCGGAAAACTTCGCCAAGTCTTTCTTCAACTCGGCCAGTGCCCAAGCGACATCATTGCCGCCGCCTATCTCTCGCTGCCGAAATTTGGCCTGAACCACCAGATAGCCGTCCCAGGGCGTGTCCCGGTCGGGAAAGGGCATACGCCCCTCGAAGGTCGCCTCCCGACCACCGTCCGGCCCGTCGCCGAAAACCACGATGCCGGGGCCGATGACGGCCGCAGCCAATGCCTGGACAAGTTGCTCAAAAGAACGGGGGGAGAGGCGGGAGAGGTCGTAATCCATGGTCGATCCCTGTGCTGGCCGCTTTGGCCGGATATCTGTCGGTATTTGCCGCGAAAGAATACTGGATTTCAACCGACTGCGGAAATCGAGCTCCGAGAAGTTCAGGGAAGGTGATCGGCGATTACTCGATATCCCATCAGTATAGAACGCTTGACCGCGCTAGTTTGGGATCGTGTCGAGCGGACCGTCTTCGGATTCAATGGCGTCTTGCTCGCGGGTCCGGATGAGCTGGGGTCGGACTCGCATTCGCCGGACGCAGAAACCCGGACCAGCGAACTCAGTCCCAAAAAAGACCCGGCGATAGCCGGGTCATAACATCTCCCATTCGAGAGACGAGGAGGACGCGATCGTGTCTATCCTGTTACGCAGGCCGAGACGAGTACCGGCTTGGGCTCATTCAGCGACGGCTTGAGGATGAGCAGCGCGATGGTGGTCAGCAGAGTGCCGACGACGATCGCCAGAGCATACCAGGCCAGATGGGTCACCGCGTTCGGGATGGCCAGGACGAAGACGCCGCCATGGGGTGCGCGCAGCCCGACCGCGAAGTACATGGACAGGGCGCCGGCCGCGGCCGAGCCCAGGACAGCCGCCGGAATGACTCGCAGCGGATCCTTGGCCGCGAAGGGAATGGCACCCTCGGTGATGAAGGACAGACCCAGCACGCCGGCCGCCTTGCCGGCCTCGCGCTCAGCCTGGGTGAAGCGGTTGCCGCCGATCAGAGTCGCCAGTGAGATGCCGAGCGGCGGAGTCATACCCGCTGCCATCACCACCGCCATGGGCATGAAGGTATCGCTGGTCAGCAGACCCACGGCGAAGGTGTAGGCCGCCTTGTTGACCGGACCGCCCATGTCGACCGCCATCATGCCGCCGATCAGGCCGGGGGTGAGCCCCGGACGGTCCGCGATGGAATAGGCGATGTAGCCCGACAGGATCGGCACCATGAGCTTGAAGGCCGCACCGCCGCCGATGGCCATCAGGGCCGCCGCCAGGGTTCCCTCCTCCTTGAAGGCCTCGATACCGAAGACGAATGACAGAGCAATGCAGAGCCCGCCCGCGACCACGATCGGCAGCATGTAGGACACACCGGTCAGCAGGTGCTTGTAGGAACCCTCGAGGCGGCTGCGGGTCGTCGCTTTGGCGGCGGTCGCCGTGGGGGCGGTGCCGCCGGCCAGGGTCGCCTCGACCTTGGCCCGCGCGATCAGGTCAGCCGCGCCCTTGACCGCGGCGCCGACCGAGGTCGTATAGAGCGGCTTGCCGGCGAAGCGCGCGGGATCCACGTGGGTATCGGCGGCGATGATCACCAGATCCGCCGCGGCGATCTGCTCCGGGGTGAGCTGATTCTTGGCGCCGACCGAGCCCTGCGTCTCGACGGCGATCTCGTCCCCCGCCGCGGCCGCGGCCTTCTTCAGCGCATCCGCGGCCATGAAGGTGTGGGCGATCCCGGTCGGGCAGGAGGTGACTGCGATCAGTTTGGCCATCGGGTTCTCCGAAATCAGTTCTGGCTAAGCGGTTGTATCTGGACGCGGGCGGCGTAGGCGTCGATGACCTCGGCGCCGGGCAGGTGGGGGCCGACCTCGCCCAGGGTGCCCAGCGAAAAGGCGGTGGCGAGCCGGGCGCGGCCAGCCAGGTCGAGCCCGCCCAGGGTGCCGGTGACGATGCCGGCCACCATGGCGTCGCCGGCACCCACGGTGCTCTTGACGGTGATGGCGGGCGGGACGGCGAACACGGCCGCCTCGCGTTCGACGAACAGGGCGCCCTCGGCCCCCATGGAAACGGCCACCAGGCCAACCCCCCGCTCGATCAGCGTCCGGGCGGCGGCGAGCACGTCCGCCTGGGACACCAGGGGTCGACCCATCAGCTCGCTCAGCTCATCGATATTCGGCTTGATGACATCCGGTCCGCCGCCGACCGCCGCGGCGAAAGGTTCACCGCTGGCGTCGAGCACCACCGCTTTGCCCTTGCGCTTGAGACGCTCGACCAAGTCCGCGTAGATGCCGGTCGGCACCCCGGCCGGAACGCTCCCTGAGAGCACGAACCAATCGGTTCCGGCGCACAGGGTCTCGATGGTCTGCATGAGTTGATCGAGATCCGCGGGCGTCGGCGACAACCCCGGAAAGTTGATGTCGGTGACCTGATCCAGGACCGCATCGACGATCTTGACGTTGACCCGGGTGCGTCCCGGCAGGCGCACGCACCTGTCTTCGATCCCCTTGCCGGCAAACAACGCGGCAAACGGCTCGGCATTGGCGCTGCCGAGCAGACCGGTCACGGTAACCGCGAGTCCGGCATCCGCCAGGAAAGAGGCGACATTGACTCCCTTGCCGCCGGCATCGGACTGCTCCCAGTCGACCCGATTGACACGGCCCGCGGTGAAGTTGGACACCCGCACCGTCTGATCGACGGCCGGATTCAGGCTCAGTGTGACGATACGTGTGGTGTTGGTCATCTCCTGCCGCTCCATTAACTCAGCCGCCGCACGGCAGCCGCGTTGTCGCAAGCCAGGGCGCGTGCGGCCAGGCCGCGGGCCTGCTCCAGACTGAAGCCCCGGATCTGCGCCTTCACCGCCGCGATGCTGGGAATACTGACCGACAGTTCGCGCACGCCCAGCCCGGTCAGGATGACGACCCCCCGCGGGTCACCGGCAATCCCGCCGCAGACCCCGACCCAGATGCCGGCCTGGTCGGCGGCACGCACCGTCGCGTCGATCATGCGCAGCACCGCCGGGTGCAGCCCATCCGCCTGACGTGACAAGAGCGGATGCATCCGGTCCACGGCCAGGCAATACTGGGTCAGATCGTTGGAACCAATGGAGAAAAAGTCCACTTCACGGGCCAGTTCCGCGGCCATCATGACGGCGGACGGGACCTCGATCATGATCCCGATCTCCACCGGATCGGCATTGAGTTCCAGTCGCACTTCCTCGGTCAGTGCCTTGGCGCGTTTGAGCTCCTCCAGGGTCGAGACCATTGGATACATGATGCGCACCGGACCCGCCGCGGTAGCACGGAAAATGGCCCGCAACTGGGTGCGGAACAGCGCCGGACGGTTCAGACACAGACTTGGTCGCCGTCGGTTGGCGCCAGGACCAGGGTTCCGCTGTTGCCGTCGAGGACGCAGAGGGTCCCGTCGGCCAGGTCGAGCACCGAGTCGCCGGCCCCGACCAGGGCCGGGATGCCCAGAGAGCGGGCGATGATGGCCGTGTGCGAGGTAGGCCCGCCGCCCGCGGTGCAGATGCCCAGCGCCAGGGCCGGATCGAGACGCGCCGTATCGGATGGGCTCAGTTCGTCCGCGACCAGGATGACCGGGGTGTCCGGCGGCTGCGGGGCATCCTCGATGCGCTCGGCCAGAGTGCGCAGGACGCGCCGCCCGACATCACGCAGATCCAGCGCGCGGGCGGCCAGCAGCGCATCGGTCTGACCGGCCAGGGTCTTGGCCTGCTGTCCGTAGCTCTGCTCCCAGGCATAGCCGGCGCTGCGGGCGTCATCGCGAATCAGGGTCCGGGCCGTCTCGATCAGGCCCAGATCCTCCAAAAATTCAGCGTGAGCCAGGAAGATGGCGGCCTTGCCGACGCCGGCTTGGGTCTTGACCTCCTGATAGAGTTCGGCCAGCTCGCGCTTGGCGGCTTCGATGGCGCGGTCAAGCCGGATCAGTTCGGCGGCGGGGCCGCGGGCCGTAGCCGCCACCACGATCTTGCCGCGCTGGTAGCGCCACACCGGCCCCAGCGCCAGCCCCGGCGAGGCCGCCACCCCGATCAGGGCGCGACCCTCCCAGGCGATCGGCGGCTGCTCGAAGGGCGCCGCGCCGGCTGCCGCTTCCTCCTCTTCACCCAGGCCCGCCGTGATGGCCTCCTGCAAGGCCGCCAGCGCCGCGTCCGCGTCCGGGCCGACGGCCATGACGCGCACGGTCGCGCCCCCTTCGACCCCCAGATTCAAGAGCGCGATCAGGCTTTTGGCATCGCCGACGCGGTTGCCGTGACGTACCCGGATGGTCGCCGCGAACCCCTTGGCAATGCCGACCAGCGTCGTGGCTGGACGCGCGTGCAGCCCATGCGGACCGGCAATGGCCAGGTCGACGAAGTTGGCGAAATCCTCGGGCTGGGTCTGCGGCACCGGCCGCTGCGCTGCCGCCGCGCCGGAGGACAGACGCCGCTCGATGTCCTTCGGGTCCGTGGTCATGGCCAGGCGTGCGGCCTCGTCCGCGTCACCCAGAACGTCGGTCAGGTTGGACAGGATCTGCAAGTGCTCGTCCGACTTGGCGGCGATCCCCACCACCAGGTGCACCCGGTCGCCCGGATTCCACTCCAACGCCGCCGGGATCTGCAGGACGGCCACCCCGGTTTTCTTGATCAGGCCGCGGTCTTTCGGGACCCCGTGCGGGATCGCGATGCCGTTGCCGAGAAAGGTGTTGGCCACCTTCTCCCGGGCCAGCAGGCTGTCCACGTAACCGGGCTCGATGTGTCCGGCCTCGACCAGCACCTGGCCGACCTGACGAATGGCGTCAGTCTTGTCCGCGGCCGTAGCGCCCAGGCGCACCGCTTGAGAGTCTAGAGCGATCATGCCGTTCCTCCTATGCTATTATTCAAACACTTAGAGCGAAACACCGAACTGCATCCCGATCACCGTCGCATCGGGAATATCCCCGGTTCCACCCGGCTGGTGGACGTATTGGATATCCGGCTGGAGGTAGGCGAACTTGGTCAATTGGATGCGGTAACCGAGTTCAAAGATCCATTCGAAATTCGGATCACCCTGCCCCAGGGCCACTTGTTGCGCCGCGTAGTCGTCGCTCAGCTTGCCGTAGGTGGTCCCGAAGATCAGGTAGCGAATAGGATGAGCCCCTGGTCCGAACCGACTGATTCCTGCGTAACCTGTTGGTCCATCTGGGCGTAATAGCGAATAAAGGTACTGGTGACGGTATCCGTATTGAAATCAGGCATGTCGAATGAGACGTTGTTCAGACCCAGGCCGAAATGCCCAGGTCGGGAATTCCATTTCCATTTCCAGTCGAGCTGAGCCATGATCGAGAGGCCGTCACTCGGACGGAAGGTGAAGTCGACGCCGTGTTTGTCCGGATTCCACATCTGCTCGGTGAGCTGATAGGCGCCAATCATGGCCTGGAAATTCTCGGTCGGAGCGTTTTGGCGGGGAGACGGACGTAGCGCCCCTGCGGGTTCTGACCCGCGATACCAGTGCCATCGGTGGCCCCGCGGCGCGGCACGGCCGGGCCTTCACGGCAGCCACCGGGGTCCCCGTGGAACTGTCGCGGGTGCCCTTCGCCGATCTGTATGAACAGATCATGCTCGGCTTCGTCACCGGCACCTTGCCCTTCGACGCCCTGTTGATCCCATCCGCCTGGCTGCCGGACTTCGCCCCCTACCTGACCCCGGTCCCGGAGTCCATCCTGGCCAGCCCGGTCGTCGACGACATCCACCCCATCTATCGTGATGCCCTGATGCGGTGGGGTGATCAGTGGAAGGCCCTGACCATCGATGGCGACCTGCACTTCACGGCACTGGAAGACCAGCTCGATCTGGTCATGGCAGGCCACGTGACACCCGCGCAGGGATTGCGCGCGGCAGCGCGCGCATGGGAGGCACGGCCTTGATCGTAATCCCGGCCAGCGGCCTGCGTAGTCAGGGCTTCCAGCCCTGACGGTGTCAGGCCAGGATGGCCTGACTACGCACCCGGCGAGTCCAAGTGGCCGGAGTCTTGATCAA
>NZ_CAIZIZ010000436.1 GCF_903933125.1 uncultured Lamprocystis sp.
GGGCCACGCCCGCCGATGGACGGCGGCTGGCCGCGACGATCGGCCGCCGCAACCCCCGGCTCAGCACACGCTTCGGCACCGCCGTGGCGTCAGTTGCGGGGCCTGCGCCCAGCTGCAAAAATGGCCAAAGTCGAGATAAAGTCATCCGACAAAAACGACGGCACCTTCGGCCCCTCCCTCGACATCCGCTTCTCCCTCGCCGCCCCCGCCGACAACGGCGGTTCCCCCATCGGCGGCGGGCGCCGCCTGTTCGATGGCATCCGCGCCGCCCTGGCCGAACCGCGGGCGCGCTTGGGCGATACCTGGCGCCAGGCCCTGCCCACGCTGTTGGCCACGCTGACACTGCGCCAACTGCGCGACGTGGCGGCCAATCGCTTGCCCGGCCTGGCCGGGTATGTGGACGCCCGCAGCCGCATGGAGACCCGGCGCAACGCGATGATCGACGATGCCGGCGGCTTTGCCGACGACTGGGAGTCCTGGGCGCGGCGACCCAAGAACCGCGCCGAAGCGCGCGCGGTGGCGGACCTGATGCACGGGGCCACTCTGGCTAAGGTGGACCCGAGCGACTATCAACCGCTTCAGGTGGCGGTGAAGCTGGGGCCGAGTGAGTTGTTCTGGCGCGACCGCCCGGCGACGCTGGCCCAGGCGGCGGAACTGATGAAGCGCGCGCGTCAGTTGGCGCGCTCGCGCAAGCAGGAAGACAAGGGTCTGGCGCCCTATTACATGCTGGCCTCGCAGAAGGTGCGGGTGGCGGCCAAGGCGGAACTGGCGCGCGCCAAGGCGCTGCTGGCGCTGGAGCGCCAATGGGCGACGCTGTCCGATGGGCAGACCTTCGATGATGCCGGCAAGCCCTATGCCGACCGCGAGCTGGCGCAGGTGGCGATTGCGCAACGCAGTGCCCGCGGCGGCGATCTGCGCGGCAAGGTGGTGACGCCGCGCCAGACAGAAGACGGCTGGGTGTTGCAGGAACTGGGCGGGCGGCAGGTGTTCGTGATGGCGCGTGACACCTATGAGCGCCGGTCCAAGGAAATGATGGAGGCCCTGCTGGAACGGGTGCGGGAGTCGCGCGGCCTGGCCGAGAAGAGCAAGGAACAACTGATCGCGCAAATCCGCCGCGAGTTCGAGCAGACCACCGACGAAACCGGCAACCCGCGCATCGGCCCCTACTTCCCGTTGCAGCGCTTCGGCAACCTCTACGCCTACCTGCGCAAGCTCCCGACCGCCACCATCCGCCACTTCCGCAAACACGACGGCGAACCCTTCGCCAGCGAATCGGCCGCGCGCTCGGCGCAGCGCCGCCGCGATCTGCGCGGCATCGATACCCAACCCCAGGAACTGGCGGACGGCGGGTGGGCGCTGGTGGAGGTCGGCGAGCCGTGGTTCGGCACCTTCGAGTCCGAGACCGAGCGCCGCCGCGCGGTGGATAAGATGACCGCGCAAGGCTGGCGCGTGATCCGCCAGGGCGCGACCGCCTTGTCGGGCAATCCGGGCGAGGTGGTCAGCGAGGGCTTCATCGCCCAAGCGGTGCAGCAGTTGACCCACAAAGGCGACAAGGACGCCGCGGATATGCTCTACCAGATGTATCTGACACAGATGCAGCAGATGAGTATGCGCAAGCATTTCATCCACCGCAAAGGCACCGCCGGGTACAGCCAGGACGCGCTGCGCGGCTTCGGCTGGAACATGACGCGGCTGGCCAATCAAATCGCCAAGCTCGAGCATGTGCCGACCTTGGAGCGGCTGCTGGGCGAGATCGAGTCCGACATGAAGGAAGCCCAGCGCAGCGCCGACGGGGTGGACGCGACGGTGGCGAATCACCTGTTCAAGGAGTTGACGCTGCGCCATCAGTGGATCATGTCCCCCGACAACCATCCGCTGACCAACATCGCCGCCGCGCTGGGCTTCATCTATTACGTGTCGCCGGCCGCCGCGCTGGTCAACCTGACCCAGACGGCGATCGTCGCCTATCCGGTGCTGGCCAGTCGCTACGGCTGGCAAGGCGCGGGCACGGCCTTGACCACCGCCCTGCTGGACGTGGCCCGCGGCTTCTCGCCGATCGTGGTGAAAGGCTTCCTGACCGGGCGGCCGCTGCCCAGCCAGGCCGCCAACCTCAGCGACGAGGAGCGCGCCGCCTTTACCGCCTGGAATAGCTCCGGCATCCGCGACCGCACCCAGGCGCACAACCTCGCCGGCATCGGCGACAGCGATAACTTCCTCAATGGCCCGGTATTCAACCGGACGATGGCGATCATCTCCTCGGGCTTCCACGCGGCCGAGGTGGTGAACCGCGATGCCACCCTGCTCGCCGCCTACCGGCTGGCGCGCGCCGCCGGCACGGGGCATGAACAGGCGATCACGGAGGCGGAAGAGGCGACCTGGACCGCGCATTTCGACTACGCCAACGCCAATCGTGCCCGCATGATGCAAGGCAATTGGGCGAAAGTGCTGTTGATGTTCAAGAGCTACTCGCAGCACATGCTGTATTTCCTGGGGCGCAACCTGTACCTGGCCACCCGCGGGGAATCGCCCGAGGTCCAGCGCGCGGCGCGCGTCCAGTTAGGTGGGGTGCTGGGGATGACCGGGCTGTTCGCCGGGGCGCTCGGGCTGCCGTTGGTGGGGACACTGTTCAGCGTCATGAACCTGGTGGCCGCCACCTTCGGGGATGACGATGACCCGTGGGACACGGAAACCGAGTTCCGTAACTGGCTGGCCGCCACCTTCCCGGCCAGTGTCGCCGGCATCATCGACGGGGGCGCGGTCTCCACCCTGACCGGGTTGGACTGGCACAGCCGGGTCGGCCTGGACGGGCTGGTGTGGCGCTCCCCCGACCGCGACCTGAACGGCGCCGGCACCTTCGCCTATGTGGTGGAGCAACTGCTGGGGCCGTTCGGCGGGATGCTAGCCCAGCCGTTCACCGCGGTTGATCTGATCGCCGATGGACAGTGGCAGCGCGCGGCCGAGGCGATTGCGCCGAAGTTCCTGCGCGATCCGCTACGCGCCGGGCGCTATGCCGCCGAGGGGGTCTTGACCAAGATCGGCGAGCCGGTGGTGGAGCGCGAGCGCCTTAGCACTTACGAGTTGCTGTGGAAGGCGCTGGGCATGAACCCGGCGCAGATCGCCGTGCAGTACGAGGCCAACGCGGCGGTCAAGCTGTACGAAAGCCGCATCCTGGAGCGGCGCCAGCAGTTGCAGGCCGCCTATGCCATGGCCTATCTGCATGGGGAGAGCGCCGCCCTGCCGAAGATCCAGGCGCAGATCACCGCCTTCAACCGCGCGCAACCGACCATCCCGATCAGCCCCAGCACGCTGCGCGCGGCCATCCGCGGGCGCCAACGGGCGGCGCTCGAAACCACCCACGGCATTCGGGTCAATCGGCGGTTGGAACAGGTGCGGGACGTGGGGGCCTTTGGTGGCTGAGAGCAACGGGATACGGACCAACATGAGCAAACGCTTAGGCGAGACGATCGCGCAGCAAGAAGTGGCGGGGCTGTTGCACGCGGTTAGGCGACCGCTGCATACCGGGTGGATTCACTGCTCGGCTTCTGACCGGCCGGAGCATGACCGCGCCCAGGTCATGGACCAATGGCACCGCGCCCGCGGCTGGAGCGGGATCGGCTACCACGCTTTCATCACCAAAAGCGGGGTGGTGCAGATGGGCCGCGACTGGGGCCAGGAACCCGCCGCGCAGGAAGGCCACAACACCGGGGCGCTGGCCCTGTGCCTGCATGGCTTGGCGCTGGAGCGCTTCGCCCTGGCGCAGTTCGCCGTGCTGCAGGCGCTGGCGGCGGCGGTCGACGCGGCGCACCTGCTGCGGTGGCGCGGCCACTGCGAGGTCGCCGCCAAGGCCTGCCCGGTGTTCGACTACCGCCGCGTGCTGGGGCTGGATGCCCGCGGCCAGCGCCAACCGCACGGCGCGACCGAGGTCCATACCGCGGGCACCGTGCGGCTGTTCGATCGTGGCGACCAGGTGGCCCAGGTGCAGCAGGCACTGTGCGACCGCGGGGCCTTTCTGGTGGTGGATGGGCTGTTCGGCCGCGCGACCGAGGCGGCGGTGATCGCGTTCCAGACGCGGGCGGGGGTGACGCCGGATGGAGTGGTGGGGCCGGAGACCTGGGCGGCGTTGGCGGCGGTGGACGGGTGATTGACCTGGGTACCCACCGCGCATTGATGCGCATTGATACGCATTAGGCCGTAGGTTGGGGTGAGGAACAAACCCCAATATCCCCGGCCGCTGAGCGTTGGGGTTCCTTCGTCACCCCAACCTACCGGGCTTGAATGAACAGGAAAACCCCACTGGCCCGCCGCGCGGTTGAATCGCCGGTGAGGCCGTTTGAGATCACCATTACCCCAGGGCCAGATCAAGCAACAGCCACGCGGGCGGAAACCGACGCGGCCCTGGGGGCGCTGTTCCTGGGGCTGACGAACGCGATCAAGCGGGGGTATGAGGTTGATCTCTCTGACCCTCGCCGCATTGTTGTGCGCGGTGAATTGCTGACATCAGCGCGCGAGACGTCATGAATAATTCCTCTGAAATTCCCGGCTTGACGTTTTTTCCGCCAACCACGCAAGCCTGTTGACGTCGCCGGCGCGCATTGATGCGCATTCGCTCCCCGCACTCACTAACCGACGACCCTCCGCCGCTTCTTGATCACCACCACCGGCACGGTCGGGGCCACTGGCGCCGCGACCGGGGCGGGGACGGCCGGCTGCTGCGCCTGCTTCGGCTTGGGCTGCTTGGCTGGCTTGGGCGCCTTCGCCTTCGCCGCCGCGGCCCGCCGGGCGGCGGCTTGCGCCTGGAGTGCCGCCTGCGCTGCCGCCTGCGCTGCCGCGTGACGTGCCGCCCGCTGCGCCCGTGTCGCGGCCTTCGCGTCCGCCGCGGCGCGGGCGCGTTCGATGCTGGCCGCGGCGAGCGCGGCGGCCTCGGCGGTCACTGGCTCGGTGGGTTGGCCCTGGAGGTCGATGCGCAGCGCACCGGCGACGAGGGTCTGGCGGTAGCGGGTGCGCCCGCAATACTGCGGCAGCACGGCGGCAACCTGGGCCGGGCGCAGGTCCGGGCGGGTCGCGGCCCACGCCTGGATGGCGGTGTGAATGCCGATCGCCAGTGGGCGGATGGCCGCGGCATCGGCGGGGAAGGCCAGCGGGAACGCCTCGCGCAGGGCCAGCAGGGCGGGGTTGGGTGGCTTCTTCATCGGTCGGGGCTCCGGGGTGAGGGCCGCGTCCGGGCGGCCGGGGTCAAGGGGGGGCGTCAAGCCGGCGTCACTGACACGGCGCTGGGGATCATTGGGCCTCCCCGGCGCGCTGCGCCAGCTTCAATTGCTCTTGGATCGCCAGCCAGTCGGGACGCGGCGGCAGGGCGGTGCCCATCTGCTTCTTCCATTCGCGCTTGAGCCACAGCGTCCAGGGCCCGCCCGCTTCGACGTACTCCGCCAAGTAGACCTTCTTGAGTTCGCCAACCCAGATGACGAAAGCGAGGTTCATCGCGGCGATCTCGCCGACGGTCGCCAGGGCGCGTTCGAAGTCGGCGGCCGGCAGGTCGGCGATGTTGTGCAGCCGATGCGCCAGGCGCAGGCGGTTAAAGCCGTGCTGCGTGCCCTCTTGGCCGAACAGTCCGTAACTGAAGGCGCGACTCATGGCGGTTGCCAACTCCTGCTGCTGGCGGGTGGTGCAGCGTTCGTAGTCGGGGATCGGTTCCGGGGCCGCGACCTGATAGCGGCCGGTTTTGATGATGCTGGGGATCACCTCGTCAAACACCCACGACTCGAAGGCGACAGCGCCGGGCAGGTTGCTGCCGACTACCAGACGGCACACGTCGCCTTGAGGGATGATCTTGGTCTTTTGGTCAAGGTCTTGATTCTGTTGGATGGGATGTTTCGTCCCATCTGGATCGCTCAATGACTTAGCGCGCTTGCAGTGGCGAGCGACAGCCTTGTGAGGCTCTGCGTAACCAAGCGCCGCGGCGATGTCTCGCGCTACGAACCAGGGTTCTCCGTCGATCGTGATGACGCGGATATTGAAGGACTGGCCGAAGGTGAAAACCGCGGGCGCGGGTGAGATTTGGGCGAGGGTTGTCATGTGAATGACTCCTGAGCAGGCTTCCCGCCCCACGCTACCAAACGTGGATGGCGGACCGTGCGGGGTTGGTAGACCGGGCTCAGGGTCCGGCGCACCCGAAGGTGCCCCCACACGGCCCTGAAACTGGAGCCGTGCGTTCATCCATGAAAAAACCGCCATGCGGCGGTTGTCCGCCTGAGTCTTCCGGGCTACCAAACCCGACCGCTGGGACCCCAGCGGCAGGATCAGCATAGGCCGGGCGTGGCGGCGCGGTCAAGGGCATGGCTTGCTTTGGGTTGTTGCCGTATATACAATAAAGCCGATGGACATCACGTTCGATCCCGCCAAAGACCGTCTGAACATCGCCAACCACGGGATGTCGCTGGCGGTGGCGGAGGATCTGGAATGGGATCTGATCCTGGTGAACGAAGACACGCGCGCGGCGTATGGTGAACGGCGGTTTGTCGGTTATGCGCCGATCGGCCAAATGATCTATTGCGTGGTGTTCACCGAAGCGCATGACCAGTATCGCATTATCAGCCTGCGTGAGGCAACCAACCATGAAAAACGCACCTACATCGATCACATCTAAGTCTGGCCGGGTCTTTGTTCTGAACAGCGAGGAAGACGACGCCCGCATCCGCGCGGGCATCGCCGCCGATCCCGACACCTACGAATTAACCGACGCGGAACTGGCCGGGCTGCGTCCGCTCGGGCGCGCGTCCGGGCGCCCCAAGGCCGAAGTCACCAAGCAGCCGGTCTCCATCCGCCTGTCACCCGAGGTCGTAGCGTACTTCAAAGCCGGCGGTCCAGGCTGGCAGACGCGCATCGACGCGACGCTGCGCGCGTATATCGCGGCACAACGCGAGGCGGCGGTATGAGCCACGCTCCACCCTGCGGCCCTGGTTAAGGGGAAATTCGCACGATTAGCGATAGGCGGATTTCCTCATAAATCTAGCTAGGATTCACCCTTCGTGTATACATGCAAAGTTCTGTGTCGTTCGAATTGCAGCGCAAAATTTGTGGATGAAAAAATTCAGGATTCGTGATATTCAGCGGGAGCGAGTCCGTTCTCGCATA
>NZ_CAIZIZ010000437.1 GCF_903933125.1 uncultured Lamprocystis sp.
AGAGCTTCTTCGCGGGGGCCTCGATCAAGATTCCGGCCACTTGGGCTCGCCGGGTGCGTCGTCAGGCCATCCTGGCCTGACACCGTCAGGGCTGGAAGCCCTGACTACGCACACCGCTGGCTGGGATGACGATCAAGGCCTTCGCGGGTATCATCACTTCGACAACGACAACGACGCCAAAGGTGTTCCCTGATGAATTTGTTTCACTTATGAACGATCTCGCCCCGGTCGCCGGTATCCACAGTGTCCGCAGCGCACTCAAATTCGGCCGCGACGGCGTCGGCGAACTCTGGCTGGAGCGCAGCCGGCGCGACCGGCGCTTGGCGGAGTTGGCGGAGCTGGCCGGCCAGGCCGGCATCCCGGTGCGCCAACAGGACCGCGCCGCGCTGGATCAGGCGGCCGCCGGGGCCAACCATCAGGGTGCGCTTGCCTGGGTGCGCATCCCGGCGTCACGGCCCATTCAGGATCTCGACACCCTGCTGGACCAGATTGTCGGCCCGCCGCTGCTGCTGCTGCTCGATGAGGTCCAGGACCCCCACAACCTGGGCGCCTGTCTGCGCACCGCCGACGCGGCCGGGGTGCATCTGGTCATCGCCCCCAAGGACAACGCGGTGGGCCTGACGCCGGTGGTGTGCAAGGTGGCGAGCGGGGCCGCGGAGACCGTGCCCTATATCCAGGTCACCAATCTCGCCCGCACCATGGATCAGATCAAAGAACGCGGCATCTGGCTCATCGGTACCGCCGGCGACACGGCCGCGGATCTCTATGCCGCCGACCTGAAAGGCCCGATCGGTCTGGTGATGGGCAGCGAGGGATCGGGCCTGCGGCGTTTGACCCGCGAGCGCTGCGACCTCCTGGTGCGCCTGCCGATGGCCGGCACCGTCGAAAGTCTGAACGTCTCGGTGGCCGCCGGTGTCTGTCTTTATGAGGCGGTTCGCCAGCGGAGATAAGGAAGGAGTCAACAACAAATTAAACACAATCGTTGTCGTTGTCGTTGTCGTTGTCGTTGTCGTTGTCGTTGTCGTAATCGAGTTTATAGCCGTCGGACGTGATGTAGCCATCGGCCGTGATAACCGGACGTAGGGGCGGGTTTCAAACCCGCCCCTACACGTGTATCTGTCCGGATATCAGGTGCGAAGGCTATATGCTACCCGCGAGGACTCTCGCGCACCGCGTCGTCTCCGACAACGACAACGATAGCGACCGGGACGCCGAAGGGGTTTACTAATGGACTTGTTGTTCTTACTAGTGAACGGTTCCTAACCATGAAGCAATGTACCGATCTGCCGATCTTCTACAGCGACGGTTACCGGTATCAGTTGCAGACCCCGGGTCACCCCGAATGTCCGCAGCGGGTGCAGTCCATCATGGAGCGGCTCGCGCTGGAGGGTCTGGCCGATGGCGTCCGGGAGCCCGTGCCGGCCGCGCTGGAGGACATCCTCGCGGTCCATGCGGCCAGCCTCCTGGCCGAACTCGAGGGGGACTACGAAGGCGCTCTGGATCCGAATTGTTATCATCGCCCCAAGACCTACGAGACCGCCTTGCTCGCGGCCGGCGGCACCATCCAGGGTGCGGTGCAGGCGGTCGCGACGGGCGCGCCGACACTGGTCCTGCCGCGACCTCCGGGGCACCACGCCGGCCGGAATTTCTATGGTGGTTTCTGTTATTTCAACAACGTCGCGGTAGCCGCCGAGCATCTCCTGAAGACGGCAGGTCTGGCGCGCGTCGCCATCATCGATATCGATGTCCATCACGGCAACGGCACGGCAGCAATTTTCGCCCAGCGCCCGGATGTGCTCTATGTCTCCACGCATCAATGGGGCATCTATCCGGGCACCGGCGCGCTGGACGACTGCGGCAGCGGTGCGGGCGAAGGCTTCACCGTCAACCTGCCGCTGCTCGGCGGCGAAGGCGCGGCGACCTACGACCGACTCCTGTCCGAGGTCATCGTGCCGATCCTGCACCAGTACCAACCCGGTGCCATGATCGTGAGCATGGGTCTGGATGCGCATTACATGGACCCCCTGGCCGGCATCAATCTCACATCCCAATGCCTGAGCGACGCGTGCCTCGTCCTCAATGCGGTCGCGCAAGACCTGTGCGGCGGTCGGATCACCTATGTGCTGGAAGGCGGTTACCATCTCGAGGCCATCGCCGAGACCACCGCGGCGGTCGTCGCCGGGCTGACCGGGCGAGCGTTGCGCACACCGCTCAAGTTCAATCGCGGTGAGCAGCGTCCGGCGAATACCGAGGCGCTGCAGATCTATCGCGAGGTGCAATCGCGTTATTGGGCACTCTGAAGGGAGCACGATGGCCTTGATCATCGTTCCGGCCAGCGACGGCCTGTCCGCAACTGGAGGCCGAGGCTTTAGCCGATGGCGATTTCCGAGATCCTAAAGAAAATCCGTGGTGCCTGCACGCTGGACCGGCTAAAGCCTCGACCTCCGGTTGCCGGAACGATGACCAAAGTCGGCACGATCAGCGTCCTCTGGTCATGGTCTCACGTCATCAAGCGCGAGCAGGTCCCAGGAAAAGGGGCATTGCTCATTAATCCGGCCAGGCCCAAGCCGGCCCGCGTCGCGGTCGTGGGCCGCTCCTGCCG
>NZ_CAIZIZ010000438.1 GCF_903933125.1 uncultured Lamprocystis sp.
CGCTGCATACTGTGTATTTCCTATTCGGCAACCAAATTAAAAGTAGGAAACTTCAGTAGTTAACCAACGAACACCATCGTTGTCGTTGTCGTTGTCGTTGTCGTAATCGTTGTCGAATTCCGAATCGATTCAAGACCGTCTGCAAGCCCATAGGATGGGCAGCGCGAGAGCGATGCCCATCCTCCTTTGTCACCTCGATTACGACAACGACAACGACAACACTGGTGCTTAAGGCATGGTCTAACGGACCTGTTTACGCTGTTAGTGAACCGTTCCTTAGGGTGCGAAGCGGCCGGTGCAAGACCGGTGTCAGAAAGGTAACGGCAGACCAGGGGCCGCCTTCTCCATCAGGCGGCGGAACAGCGATTGAATTTTTTCCAGTGCCTGGGCATCGTCGCCTTCAAAGCGGAAGGTCAGTTGCGGCAGCGTGTTGGATGCGCGCACCACGCCGAACCCGCGGTCGAACTCGGCGCGCAGGCCGTCGATGCGGATCACCTCCACCCCGTCGAGCCGGTCGGCTAAGTGCAGCACGGTCCGCATGATGCGCTCAGGCTGGCCCTCGGTCAGCGGCATGGCGAGTTCCGGAGTCGCCAGCCCCCCGGGTAGCGCTGCGAAAATCTCGGTTATCGCGCGGAGATCGAGCGACAAGACCTCAAGCAGTCGCGCTCCGGCGTACAGCGCGTCGTCGAAGCCGAACCAGCGCTCCTTGAAATAAAAGTGTCCGGTCAGTTCTCCGGCCAGCAGTGCCCCGCTTTCGCGCAGCTTGGTTTTGATCGGGGCATGGCCCGAACGCCACATAACGGGTCGTCCGCCGGCCTGGCGGATCGCCATGGCCAAGTGTCGGCTGCATTTAACATCGTAGATGATGTCGGTGCCCGGGTGCCGGGCCAGGACATCTGTCGCGAGCAGCATCAGCACGCGGTCGGCACTGATATAACGGCCCTGGGAGTCGACGACGCCCAGCCGATCGCCGTCCACGTCGAATGCCAGTCCGATGTCCGCTCCCTTGGACAGGACCAGTTCACCGAGATTACGGGTGCATTCGGGTACCGCGGGGTCGGGCATCGGATCGGGAAGTGGGGACTCCAGGTCGCAGTTCAATTCAAGGACCTGACAGCCGAGTGCGCGCAGCAGCGCCGGAGCGACTGCCGACACGGTGCCGTTACTGCAATCGATGGCGACCGTGAGACCACGCGCCAGATTCACGTCCTGCTCCAGATACTCACGGTAGCTCCGGATCATGTCCTGCGCCTGATAGCCGCCGCGGCCGGCGACCAGGTCCCCAACCAGGATGCGCCGATACAACGCCTGGATCTGATCGGCTTGAGCGCTCTCGCCATTGAGCACGACCTTGACGCCGTTATAGGTGGTTGGGTTATGACTGGCAGTGACCATGGCGCCGGTCTGCGGCCGCGGATGCGCGCAGGCAAAATAGACCAGGGGCGTCGGGACGACACCCAAATCCAGCACATTCGCGCCGGCGCCGCGAATACCCTGGATCAGGGCGTCGCCCAGGGCGGCGCTCGACGGGCGGACATCACGCCCGACGACGACCGTGGGGTCCCCAAGGGCCGTCGCGGCGCTGCCGACCGCCTGGCCAATGGCACGCATCACCATGCCGGTCAGTTGATCGTCTACCACGCCGCGAATGTCATAGGCGCGGAAAATCTCGGCGGGAGCGTCCGTGAGGGTGGTCCCGTCGGACGCGATTCCCGCGTCCAGGGCCTCTTGAGGGCTTGGTGTAACAGCGGGAGCTTGCTCGATCTGCGTGGAGTAGGGGTCAAATCCCTCCGGCAGGTTCAGTTCATCCACCGGCAGGCCCAATTCGTCGACCGAAAAATCCAACTCCTCGACTTCGACGCTGTGTTCGCTGAGGGTTGAGGTCGGGTTCAGACCATCGTCTTCGATGTTGGGTGCCGCCGGCGCGAGGGGTGTCTGCGCTGCCGCCGCTCCGCGCAGGGGTGAGCGTGTCGGTTGGAGACCGCGCAACAAATTCAGCGTCTCTTGGTGTGCTTCCTGAATGTCGGCGAGGCGCGATTTGATGCGCCGGACCGCGCGTTGGTGGACGGCGTCATCGACGAGGGCGACGAAACCTTTGCAGTCCAACAGTAACGCACGCCGCAGGCCGCTATAGCCGAGCCAGAGTACGGCACCGATGAGTGCCATGACCACAAGAAAGCCCGCCCCGACCCCACCCATCAGCCAGGGGTTCACCAAGTTGGCGCCCTTTACCCACACGGCGGTCCGCAGGCGGGTACCGGCGATGGCCGCCGTATGGTCAGGCGGGTCATCGGGCGCGCCCACGCGCTCAAGGTTGGCGACGGCATCTCCCACCACTTGCTGATAGAGGATGAGACCGCTCTCCCCGGTGGAACCCAAGGGATTGGGCAGCAGGTTCATGGGTAGCGCGACATGGACGACCCCCAACACCCGTTCACGCGTCGTGTCGAGCACGGGGACGGCTATTGCCAGGTGCATCTCCGGTTGGCCGACCTTGTGGACCTCGATCAGGGTCAGGGTGCGCGTCTGGGCCGCCTGGCGCGCCAGGTCGAGCCCCGCGTAACTCATGAAGGGGATCCCCTCGACCGAATGGACTTGCTCTGGTGCGAACAGGTGGATGCTCAGCGCCTCGGGCAGGCGCTTGCGCAAGTCTTCCTCACGCTGCGTGAGTGCCCCGGGCTTGCCGGTCGCATTGAAGGCGGCGCGCAATTGCGGGTCTTCCTGCCACCCTTGCACCACCCCGCGAACCCGGGTCATCTCGCTCGCCACGGTGACGGCCAAGGCGTCGGCGGCGCCCTCCAGCAGCAGTCGGCTATCCGTCGCGCTGCGGGCGGCCCAAACATAGAGCAGCAGCAGCGCGGTCGGCAGCAAGATCAACGCGATGCCGATGAAGCTCTCGATCCAGAAACGCTTGATGCCAGGCGGGGAGTCGCCCTCCGCCGACTTGTGTCGGGGGTTCTCCCTCCGCGGAGCTACCATGGCGTGCCTCCTCGCCGCGCAATCAATGACAAGATATGGAACCTCGGCCCGGACCAGTCGGTCCTGGCGTCAGTGTTTGCCGGTGTGCCCGAATCCACCGGACCCGCGCACCGACGCGGCGAACTCGGTGACCAGGGTCAATTGCGCGCACAGCACCGGAACCAGGATCAGTTGGGCAATGCGTTCGCCGACCGCGATGCGAAACGGCGCGGTGCCCCGGTTCCAGCATGACACGAGGAGCGGACCCTGGTAATCCGCATCAATCAGGCCGACCAGATTGCCGAGCACGATCCCGTGACGATGGCCGAGTCCCGAGCGCGGCAGCACCAGACCGGCCACACCCGGATCGGCGATATGGATCGCCATGCCGGTCGGAATCAACGCGCTGCCCCCCGGGGGCAGGTCGATCGGTGCGTCACACATCGCCCGCAGATCGAGCCCGGCGGCACCCGCTGTCGCGTAGTGCGGCAGCGGAAACTCGCGGCCCAGACGCGGGTCCAGGATCTTAACCTCAAGAGGATGCAATTTAGGATCAGGCAAGATAGCGCTCGGTAATCAACTGGGCCAGTTCCCCGGCCAGCCGGGTCTTGGGCATCATCGGCAACACCCGCCGACCGTCGCGCCACAGGCAGGTGAGGGCATTGTCGGCGCGCTCAAAGCCGCCCTGATCTCCCCCGACCTGATTGGCGGCAATCAGATCAAGCCCCTTGGCGCTGAGTTTGGCGAGGGCGTGCTCCTCGACCCGATCGGTCTCTGCGGCGAATCCGACCGTGAAGGGCGGGTGGGGCAGGGCGGCGACTTCGGCGAGGATATCCGGATTGCGGATCAGTTGCAGCGTCAGTTCTGCCACGTCTTTCTTGATCTTGCGGTCGGCGGGTGCGGCTGGCCGATAGTCCGCGACCGCCGCCGCGGCCACGAACAGATCGATTGTGCCGATCCGCTCGAATACCGCTGCGTGCATCTGCGCGGCAGTCTCCACGTCGATCCGTGTGACCCCCGGCGGGCCGGGAAGCGCCGTGGGGCCGCTGATCAGACAAACCTCGGCGCCCAGTTGCGCCAGGGCCGCGGCCAGGGCATACCCCATCTGTCCGGAACTGCGATTGCCCAGAAACCGCACCGGGTCGAGCGGCTCCCGCGTGGGACCGGCTGTCACCAAGGTGTGAACGCCCGCCAGCGGGCCCGCGCCAGCGGTGGACGCCGACAGCGTTACCTCATCCGGGAGACGGTCGGCGAGCAGGGCCGTGGCGATGTCGATGGGTTCGAGCATCCGCCCTGGCCCCAGGTCACCGCAGGCCTGGCTGCCGTGCGCCGGTCCGAGGATGCGCGCCCCGCGGGCGCGCAGCCGCTCCAGGTTGTCCTGCGTCGCGGGATGCAGCCACATCTGCTGATTCATCGCCGGCGCCAGATACAGCGGGGCACGCGTGGCGAGCGCCAGGGTAGTCGGCAGATCGTCCGCCAGGCCGGCGGCGAGCCGGGCGATCAGATCGGCGGTGGCGGGTGCGAACAGAATGCGCTGCGCCCACCGCGCCAATTCGATATGCCCCATGCCGGCCTCGGCCGCCGGGTCGAGCAGACTGGTCCGCACCGGCGCACCGGAGAGTGCCTGAAACGTCAGGGGACTGACAAAGGCGGTCGCCGCCTCGGTCATCACCACGCGGACCACGCAGCCGCGTTCGCGCAGACGGCGCACCAAGTCCGCCGCCTTGTAGGCCGCGATGCCGCCGCTCACTCCGAGGAGGACGCGCGGGCCGGAGTCTGGCACCATGGGGGAATCAACCTTGATGATGGTTCGTGAATGGTTGAAAGTGTAACTGATCCGCGCCGTCAGCGTCGTGACGCACCCGGCGTTGTGCGCGGCCAAACAAGACTCGGCTGGACTCCATAGCGAGGGACCTGATGGCGATCACTGACTGGCCGGAAGATGAACGCCCGCGCGAAAAACTCCTGGAGCATGGCGCCGCGGCACTGTCCAACGCCGAACTCCTGGCGATCTTTCTGCGCACCGGCATTCAGGGCAAGAGCGCGGTCGATCTGGCGCGGGAGCTGCTCACCACCTTCGACGGGCTGCCTGGACTGATGGCGGCTGATGCGCAGCGTTTGTGTGCGGTCAAGGGCCTGGGTCGGGCGAAAGCCGCCCAACTGGGCGCGGTGCTGGAACTGAGTCGCCGCTATCTCCTGACCCGGGTGGCCGATCAGGACTGTCTGACCAGTCCGGAGGCGACCCGCGACTACCTGCGGCTCAAGCTGTACGGACTGCCGTACGAGGTCTTCGCCTGCCTGTTCCTGGACAATCGGCACCGGGTCATCCGCTACGAGGAGTTGTTCCAAGGCACCATCGACGGGGCGAGCGTGCACCCGCGCGAAGTCGTGCGCCGCGTCATCGCGACCAACGCCGCCGCTGTGATTTTTGCGCACAATCATCCGTCGGGGGTGGCTGAACCGAGCCAGGCGGATCTGCGTATCACCCAGCGGCTGAAGGAGGCGCTGGCGCTGATCGACGTGCGCGTTCTCGATCATCTGATCATCGGCGATGGACAGGGGACTTCGCTTGCTGAGCGGGGGTTGTTGTAGGTCTCGACTTTGGCCATTTCAGGGAGTCGAGGCCAGTTGATTCAGCACGCGTTGCCAATCCTGGCGGGAAATAACGAGGGCGTCCGGGTCTGCGGTTGAGTTGACGAAATTCGCCGCCGCCCAACTGGTGCGGCGC
>NZ_CAIZIZ010000439.1 GCF_903933125.1 uncultured Lamprocystis sp.
GATGCGGTGCCGCGGTGACCGCGAACGCTGCGGCTGTGCGCCCGGCCCCATCGCGGCGGGACGCCGCTCCCACAGGCTCGCTGCGCGACTTTCACGGTAGGCTTCGACCTCCAGTGCGCGAAGCCCTGACGCCCTGTTCTGGTGCGCCCTGCACCCATTCGATACGCCCCGCGGCCCCCGTTTGACCGATTCCTACCCCGTGCATCCTTTATCCATTACCTAAACCTCGCCAACTCCAGCAATCGTCGCGTCTGCCGGGGCCGATCCCATCGAAAAATCATCGCATACCGCACTGGGCGCGGTTTAGCCGTGGCACGCTGAATGCTTGCGCGCTATGATCGGCGGCCCCGTGCAGTCGATCAGACACGCAGGACGATGCCCCGCGGCAGACTTGGTGAGCGCCTGGTGTGGAGCGCTGCCGGTCCGCCGCAACCAATCAGGGTCGGTGCGGGTCTGAGAGACGCCGAAATTGCTGGGATTGTGCCGGACGACGGGGTTTAACCCCGGCCGTTGTCAGGTGGATGCGTGACGCCCCGCGCGACACAATCCCAAACTGTTACGCTTGGAACCTACGAGGTCCGCGATGAGCCTGCGTGCCCTTCCGCCCGCACAGGGTCTCTATAACCCAGCGAACGAACACGACGCCTGTGGCGTCGGGTTCGTCTGCCATATCAAGAATCACAAGAGCCATGCCATTGTCCGGCAGGGGCTCGAACTGCTGGAGCGGCTGACCCACCGCGGCGCCACCGGTGCCGACCCGCGGGCCGGCGACGGCGCCGGCATCCTGGTGCAGTTACCGGATGCCTTTTTCCGCGCGGTGCTGGACTTCGACCTCCCGCCGGTAGGGAGCTACGGGGTCGGGATGCTGTTTTTGCCCAAAGACCCGGCGGCACGCGCCAAGACGCAGGCCACGGTCGAGCGCCGACTGATCGAGGGCGGTCAGCGGGTGCTTGGCTGGCGCGATGTCCCGGTGGACAACTCCGTGCTCGGCAAGAGCGTGCTGCCCACCGAGCCCTTGGTCCGTCAGGTGTTCATCGGCCGCGGCGAGAACTGTGCCGATCAGCAGGCGTTCGAGCGCAAGCTGTTCGTCATCCGCAAGCGCATGGACAACGAGATCCGCGCGGCCGGGTTCGATAAGACGGACTTCTACGTGCCCTCCCTGTCATCGCGCACCATCGTCTATAAGGGGATGTTGCTGGCGGACCAGGTGATCGACTATTACATCGATCTGCGCGATGTGCGCTTCGCCTCGGCGCTGGCCTTGGTGCATCAGCGTTTCTCGACCAACACCTTCCCCACCTGGGATCTGGCGCACCCGTTCCGCATGATCTGCCACAACGGGGAGATCAACACCCTGCGCGGCAACCTCAACTGGATGGCGGCGCGCCGGCACACCATGCGCTCGGAGGTCCTGGGCGACGACCTCGACAGCATCTGGCCGCTGATCCCCGAGGGGCAGTCCGACTCCGCGAGCTTCGACAACGCGCTGGAACTGCTGGTCATGGGGGGCTATTCGCTGGCCCACGCGATGATGCTGCTGATCCCGGAAGCCTGGGCCGGCAACAAGCAGATGGACGCCAAACGGCGCGCCTTCTACGAGTATCACGCGGGTCTGATGGAGCCCTGGGACGGCCCCGCCGCCGTCGCCTTCTCCGACGGCCGCCAGATCGGCGCGACCCTGGATCGCAACGGTCTGCGTCCGGCCCGCTATCTGGTAACCAACGACGATCTGGTGATCATGGCCTCCGAGATGGGCGTGCTCGACATCGAAGAGTCGCGCATCATCAAAAAGTGGCGGTTGCAGCCCGGCAAGATGTTCCTGATCGACCTGGAGCAGGGCCGGATCATCGACGACGGCGACATCAAGGCGGAACTGGCCAACGCCAACCCCTATCGCGAGTGGCTCTCCCGTACCCAGATCCATCTGGACGAGTTGCCGACCAATGTCGCCCCCATGGCCCCGGACGACGCGACCCTGCTCAATGCCCAACAGGCGTTCGGCTACAGCCAGGAGGACATCAAGTTCCTGCTGACGCCCATGGTGGTGACGGGTCAGGAAGCGATCGGCTCGATGGGTGCGGACAATCCGCCCTCGGTGCTGTCGCGGCGGCCCAAGCATCTGTCGACCTATTTCAAACAGAACTTCGCCCAGGTGACCAACCCGCCCATCGACCCGATCCGCGAGGAGCTGGTCATGTCGCTGGTGTCGCTGATCGGCCCGCGGCCCAATCTGCTCGGCATCAACGAGGCCGGCAAGCACTGGCGGCTGGAAGTGAATCAGCCGGTGCTCACCAACCAGGATCTGGAGCGGGTGCGCCACATCGAGGACAACTCGGGCGGCGCTTTCCGGACCTGCACGCTGCACATGGTCTATCCGTCTCCCGAGGGCGCGGCCGGCATGGGTGCGGCTCTGGACCGGCTGTGTCAGGAGGCCGAGCAGGCGGTCCTGGACGGTTACAACATTCTGATCCTGTCGGACCGCAACACCAATCTGGATCACATCCCGATCCCGGCCTTGCTGGCGACTTCGGCGGTGCACCATCATCTGATCCGCCGCGGAATGCGGACCTCCTCGGGTCTGGTGGTCGAGACCGGCGGGGCGCTCGAAGTGCATCACTTCGCGGTGCTGGCCGGTTACGGGGCCGAGGCGATCAATCCGTACCTCGCCTTCGACACCATTCAGTCGCTGCTGCGGGCGCTGCCCGATCAGCCGAGCTTCGAGGATGCGCAGAAGCGCTACATCAAAGCAGTCGGCAAGGGCCTGTTGAAGGTCATGTCCAAGATGGGCATCTCCACCTTCCAGTCGTATTGCGGCGCCCAGATCTTCGACGCCGTGGGCCTGCGCACCAGCTTCGTCGACCGCTATTTCACCGGCACCCAGACCACGGTCGAGGGCATCGGTCTGGATCAGGTGGCCGAGGAAGCGGTGCGCTGGCATGCCCAGGGCTACGGTGATGAGCAGATCTACCGCAAGCACTTGGACGTGGGCGGCGACTACGCCTTCCGGCTGCGCGGCGAGGACCATGTCTGGACCCCGGACAGCATCGCCAAGCTGCAGCACGCCGCGCGTGCCAACAGTTGGCAGACCTACGAGGAGTTCTCGCGCCTTATCAATGAGCAGAACGAGCACCTGCTGACCTTCCGCGGGCTGCTGGACTTCAAGTGGGCGGCAGAGCCGATTCCGCTGGACGAGGTCGAACCCGCGACAGCGATCGTCAAGCGCTTCGCCACCGGCGCCATGTCGTTCGGCTCGATCAGTTACGAGGCCCACTCGACCCTGGCGAAAGCCATGAACGCCCTGGGCGGCAAGTCCAACACCGGTGAGGGCGGCGAGGAGCCGGAGCGCTTCAATCCGCTGCCGGACGGGAGCAAGAACCCCGAGCGCTCGGCCATCAAGCAGGTCGCGTCCGGGCGTTTCGGTGTCACCACCGAGTATCTGGTCAATGCCGACGACATCCAGATCAAGATCGCCCAGGGCGCCAAGCCGGGGGAGGGCGGTCAGTTGCCGGGCCACAAGGTCAGCCCCTGGATCGCGCGGGTGCGGCACTCCACCGCCGGTGTCGGTTTGATCTCTCCGCCGCCGCATCACGACATCTACTCGATCGAGGATCTGGCGCAGCTCATCCATGATCTGAAGAACGTCAACCCCAAGGCGCGCATCTCGGTCAAGCTGGTGTCCGAGGTCGGTGTCGGCACCGTGGCGGCGGGTGTCTCCAAGGCCCATGCCGATCATGTGACCATCGCCGGCTATGACGGCGGCACCGGCGCGAGCCCGCTGACTTCCATCAAGCACGCCGGCTCCCCCTGGGAGATCGGTCTGGCCGAGACCCACCAGACGCTGGTGCTCAACAAACTGCGCGGACGCATCGCCGTGCAGGTCGACGGCGGGATGCGCACCGGGCGCGACGTGGTGATCGGCGCCCTGCTCGGAGCCGACGAGTTCGGCTTCGCCACCGCGCCGCTGATCGTGGCCGGCTGCATCATGATGCGCAAGTGTCATCTGAACACCTGCCCGGTCGGCGTCGCCACCCAGGACCCGGAACTGCGCAAGCGCTTCACCGGCCAGCCTGAGCACATCATCAATTACCTGTTCTTCGTCGCCGAAGAAATGCGTCGGCTGATGGCCCGGCTGGGCTTCCGCACCGTCGCCGAGATGATCGGCCAATCCGATCGCCTGGAGATGCGCCGCGCCATCGATCACTGGAAGGCCCATGGGCTCGACTTCACCCGGTTGCTGGCCAAACCCAAGGTCGGCCCCGAGGTCGCCCTCTCCAACCGCGAGACCCAGGACCACGGTCTGGACAAGGCGCTGGACCATGAACTGATCCGCCAGGCCCAGCCCGCGCTGGAGGCCGGCCAGCCGGTCAAAATCGCGATCGACATCCATAACTACAACCGTACCTTCGGCGCCATGCTCTCCGGGCGGGTGGCCGAGCGCTACGGCCATGCCGGGTTGCCCGAGGACACCATCCATATCAAGGCCAAGGGCACCGGCGGCCAATCTTTCGGCGCCTGGGTGGCCAAGGGGGTCACCGTCGAGTTGGAAGGCGAGGGCAACGACTATGTCGGCAAGGGCCTGTCCGGCGGCCGGCTGATCATCTACCCGCCCAAGGACTGCGCCATTGAGCGGGCCGAGGACAACATCATCGTCGGCAACACCGTGCTTTACGGCGCCATCAGCGGTGAATGCTACTTCCGCGGCGTGGCCGGCGAGCGTTTCTGTGTGCGCAACTCCGGCGCCACCGCGGTGGTGGAAGGGGTGGGCGACCATGGCTGCGAATACATGACCGGCGGCATCGCCGTGATCCTGGGCCCCACCGGGCGCAACTTCGCGGCCGGCATGTCGGGCGGCATCGCCTATGTTCTCAACGGCGACGGCACCTTCGAGGACCGCTGCAACCTCTCGATGGTCGAGCTGCAGCCGATCCCGCCCGAGGACGCGGCCCTGGAGGCGCTGGACCACCAGGGTGGGGACATGGAAAATCACGGGATGGTCGACATCAGTCACGACATGACCCGCTTCGATGCCCTGCGCCTCAAGGGCCTGATCGAGCGCCACCTGCACTACACCAACTCGGACGTGGCGCGGCGCATTCTCGACGACTGGGAAGCCACCCTGCCGCGGTTCATCAAGGTCATGCCGGTGGACTACAAGCAGGCTTTGGAAGCGATGCAGGCCAATCAAAGCCGACCGCCGCAACCCGACACGCAGCGACCGATGAAGGTCACGCGGGAGATCAAGCACCATGGGTAAGCCGACCGGATTCCTGGAATACGACCGTCGCGACCGGCGCTACGAGCCGGCCGCCGACCGCGTCGTCCACTACCGCGAGTTCGTCGTCCCGTTGAGCGATGGCGAACTCAGCACCCAGGGGGCGCGCTGCATGGACTGCGGCATCCCCTTCTGCCACCAGGGCTGTCCGGTCAACAACCTGATCCCGGACTGGAACGACCTGGTCTACAAGAGCGACTGGCAGTCGGCCATCGAGGTGCTGCACTCCACCAACAACTTCCCGGAGTTCACCGGGCGCATCTGCCCCGCCCCCTGCGAGACCAGTTGCACCCTCAACATCGATGACAAACCGGTGGCCATCAAAACCATCGAATGTGCCATCGTCGACAAGGCCTGGGAGCAGGGCTGGATCAAACCCCAGGTCCCTGAACGGCGCACCGGTAAGCGGGTCGCCATCGTCGGCTCCGGCCCCGCGGGCCTGGCCTGTGCGCAGCAGCTTGCCCGCGCCGGGCACCAGGTCTCGGTGTACGAGAAAGCCGACCGCATCGGCGGCCTGCTGCGTTATGGCATCCCCGACTTCAAGCTGTCGAAAAAGCTCATCGACCGCCGTCAGTCGCAGATGCGCACCGAGGGCGTGGAGTTCCACACCCACGCCCATGTCGGCGTCACCATCCCCATCGCCACCCTGCGGACCGACTACGACGCCCTGGTGCTGGCTGGCGGCTGCGAACAACCGCGGGATCTCCCGATCCCCGGCCGTCAACTGCAAGGCATCCACTTCGCCATGGACTTCCTCACCCGCAACAGCAAGCGGGTGCAGGGCTCCTACGTCGCTGAGGACGACTTCATCAGCGCCCACGGCAAACGCGTGCTGGTCATCGGCGGCGGCGACACCGGCTCCGACTGCATCGGCACCTCCAACCGCCACGGCGCCAAGTCGGTCACCCAGATCGAGATCCTCGACAAGCCCCCGGTCAAGGAAGACAAGGGCCTCACCTGGCCCGACTGGCCCAACAAACTGCGCACCTCTAGCTCGCAAGAAGAAGGCTGCGACCGGCATTGGAACGTGCTCACCAAAGCCTTCGTCGGCGACGACCAGGGCCGGGTCAAGGCCGTGAAATACTGCCTGGTGCGCTGGGACAAAGACGCGCAGGGCCGCTGGCAGATGTCCGAAGTCCCCGGCAGCGAAGCCGAATTCCAGGCCGACCTGGTGCTGCTCGCCATGGGCTTCGTGCATCCGGTACATGACGGCATGCTCGATGCCCTCAAGGCCGACGCCGGGCTGGAACTCGACCCGCGCGGCAACGTCAAGGCCCCCACCGAGGGGGCCGAGGCTTACCTGACCTCGATCCCCGGTGTCTTCGGCGCGGGCGACATGCGGCGCGGCCAGTCGCTGGTGGTCTGGGCCATCCGCGAGGGGCGCCAGTGCGCGAGGGCGGTGGATGAGTGGTTGATGGGGCGGTCGGATTTGCCCCGATAGGAGTGGGGGCGTCCCGCCCCCGCGTGCCTGAGAGAGCGGCCTGCGGGCCGCTTTCTCTTTGCGTGCGGTGACTTGCCGTGTCTGAGCGGCGCGAGTACCATCCTCGAAAACTGGTTCGTTGATACACAAGCCATGCCTCTCCTTGAGCGCATCACGATCGAAACCGAAATCTGTCACGGCAAGCCCTGCGTCGGGCACATGCGGTGGCCGGTCGAGGCCGTGCTGGACTCACGTCAAACGCATCCTCGACAAGTGGTACACGACGGACACCGACATCGCTCGGTCTGTCGATGAAACCGGCACCTTCCTCATCACGAAGGACGCGGACTTCCGCCACCGGCATTTCCTTACGGGCAAACCGGCCCGCGTGGTGCGAGTGACGCTGGACAATCTATCCCTGGTTCTGCTATAGACGCCATGCCATGACCAGCGAGCTACGAGACGTTACGGGCTTCCGCGGCGAGAAAATCGTGGAGTTGCGCCTGACCGACTACAAAACATTCCCCGAGCCGCTGTTCCGTCCGGCGCACCTCGGTGAGAAGTGGCCGGCCATCGACTATCTTGTGGAATTGACCTCCATACCTGGAAGACGGCTGTATTTTTTCGCTCAAGTCAAATCGACGACTATTGCACCGTCGTCTCGATCGCTCAGGATATCGACGAAGAAGAAAGACATCGAGCGGCTCCTGCAAATTCCGGGTCCCACTTACCTGCTCGGAGTCCATGAGCCATCGGAAAGGGTTTTCGTAAGATCCGTGCACATCGGTACCCCGGCGAGGGCAATAACGTCCATCCCGCTTCATTACGAGCTTACCGCCGGAAACCTGAAGCAGCTTCACGGCGAGGTATCCCGCTTTTGGCCCACCGGCCATCACAAACCCACTGTATCGAGATTCGCATGAGCGCAAACAACTCGCAAGCACAGATGGTTGGGCGCCGCGCCGAGCTGATGGCCGAGCTGTTTTTCCAAAGCCTCGACGCAGCTTATGTAGCCCGGTTTGAGCACGCTCTCGCCTTTGACTTACTCGTCGGCTTGTCGAACCCTCAAGGCGGTATCGACAATTTTGCGGTCGAGGTCAAGGCAACGCAGCAGCCGGTTCGTTCCGGCTTTCGCATCTCGCGGAAAATCCACGAGCGCCTCTCGCACTCCAACACGCCCGCCATGTTGCTCGTCGCCGACGTAAAGCAAGACCGACTGTACTACGGTTGGCTCCGTCCGGAGCAGGCCGCCGCTTCACGTTCGGACCGTGACACGATCGTTGTGCCGTTGACGGAGATCGACGAGGGGGCGAAAGCGCGCCTGCGCGAGGAGCTTGCCGCCCAGGGATCCGAGGCGATGGCCGCATGATCGCCCTCCCGTTCCGCGCCGCTCGGGGATACGCAATCCGCGTAGCGACCTTAGAGGGGAAGGCGGCTTGGCTCAATTAAGTTCTTCTTCGCCCGGCGGATCTAACTGAGTCTGGCCCCTTATCGTTGTCAAGTAGGCGACATTGGAGAGTGATTTATGGCGTCAGTGCCGTTACAGATTCGCAGCAAAGCAGGCCGCTGGGGAACCTTCGCTAATACAGGAACCGAGGGTGTCTACGATTTCTCAAGCCAGCTTATATCGTTCAATGGTCTCGAAGAAAAGCACATCGTTGCGGTCAAGAATTGTGCTCCTGCTGGACGGTTCAAAGTTCTTGTATTAGCGGCGCACGAATACACACACTGGCTTGATCATGTTTCAACCATCTGGGGCAGACGATCATTATGCCAATTTTACACTGCCTTTCACGCCAGAATTCAGAATGATGAGTATCGATTCGCCCCTGCCATTGTCAATGCCTGGGATGAGGCGTGCCGTATCCGGTCAGATGTGTACTTCCAAGTTCTCGGAGAACAAGAGTCAGCAGAACGCTGGGCCATGGTTTCTACCGTTGGTGTTCGATTCAATGAAAAGGGCATACCAAATGAGTCAGATCCAATAGCATTGGCGAGGTTCTTTAATCCGACGATCGGTACGGGCAGCAGGAATGAGGAATTAATTGTTCGGACGCCCTTGTCTGTTGTTGCCTTGACTGAGTGTACTGCGCAGGCTGCCGAATATCAGTGGATTGCGCGAGAGAAAATAGAGCGTGGAAGGAATACTCCCGCCAATCCACAGCAATGGCTGGCTGATTTACTGACGGATCTTTATCTCGACTTTGGCCATTTTTGCAGCTGGGCGCAGGCCCCGCAACTGACGCCACGGCGGTGCCGAAGCGTGTGCTGAGCCGGGGGTTGCGGCGGCCGATCGTCGCGGCCAGCCGCCGTCCATCGGCGGGCGTGGCCC
>NZ_CAIZIZ010000440.1 GCF_903933125.1 uncultured Lamprocystis sp.
CCGGGGCGCCGGCCCCGGTCAGCGACCGGACAGCAGCATGGACATCATCAGCCCGTTGAGCCGGCCGACAAAGGCCGCCGGGTCATCGAGTTGACCGCCCTCGGCGAGTTGCGCCTGATCGAACAGGATCAGACCCAGATCATTGAACCGGGTCTCGTTCTCCTCACTCTCCAGGCGCTTCACCAGCGGGTGATCCAGGTTGACCTCCAGCGTGGGACGCTGCTTGGGGGCGTCCTGACCGACCGCCTTCAACACCCGCGCCAGATTGGCACTCATGTCGTACTCGCCCACCACCAGACAGGCCGGGGAGTCGACCAGGCGGGCGCTCGGACGCACCTTGTCGACCCGTTCACCCAGCGCGGTCTTGAGCCGCTCCAGCAGGGTGCCGTGGTCCTTGGCTGCCTGTTCGGTCTTGGCTTTTTCCTCCTGATCGGCCAGTTGGCCCAGGTCCAGATCGCCCTTGGTGACCGACTGCAGGTGCTTGCCCTTGTAGTCGTGCATGTGGTTGACCAGCCACTCGTCCACCCGGTCGGACAGCAACAGGACCTCGACACCCTTCTTGCGGAAGACCTCCAGATGGGGGCTGTGGCGGGCGGCGGCCGCGCTGTCGGCGGTGATGAAGTAGACCTTGTCCTGGCCCTCCTTCATGCGCTCGATGTAGCCGTCCAGGGTTTCGCTCTGGGTATCGCTCTCGGTCTGGGTGGAGGCGAAGCGCAACAACCCGCCCAGACGCTCCCGGTTGGCGAAGTCCTCCGCCGGCCCTTCCTTGAGGACACGGCCGAACTCGCCCCAGAACTCGGCATATTTCTCCGGCTCTTCCGTGGCCAGGGTCTCCAGCAAGCTCAGGATGCGCTTGGTGTTGGCCTGGCGGATGCTGTCGATCTTGCGGTTGTGCTGGAGCAGTTCGCGCGAGACATTCAGCGGCAGATCGTCGGAGTCCACTACGCCCTTGACGAAGCGCAGGTAATGCGGCAGCAGTTTGTCGGCCTCGTCCATGATGAAGACGCGGCGGACATAGAGCTTGACGCCGTGCTTCTGGTCGCGGTCCCACAGATCCCAGGGGGCTTTCTTGGGGACGTAGAGCAGGGTGCTGTACTCGTTGGTGCCCTCCACACGGTTATGGACATAGGCCAGCGGCGGATCGTAGTCGTGCGCAATGTGCTTATAGAAAGCGTGATACTCCTCCTCGGTCACCTCCGACTTGTTGCGCATCCACAGGGCCGTCCCGCGATTGACCTTCTCCCACTCGGGGGCCTTGGTCTGCGGCTTGGCGTCGTCCTGCTCCGCGTCCAGCGCGTCCTCGTCCGGGCCGTCGTGGTGCTCCTTCAGCATTTCCACGGGCAGGGCAATGTGGTCGGAGAACTTGCTGATGATGGAGCGCAGCCGCCAGGCGTCCAGGAACTCCTTCTCCTCTTCCTTCAAGTGCAGGGTCACGTCGGTACCGCGGCCGGCCTTCTCCACCGTTTCCAGGGTGTAGCTGCCGCGCCCGTCCGACTCCCAGTGCACCCCATGCTCGGCACCCAGACCGGCTCGGCGGGAGACCAGCGTCACCTTGTCGGCGACGATGAAGGCGGAGTAGAAGCCGACACCGAACTGACCGATCAGTTGACTGTCTTTGGCCTGATCGCCGGTCAACTTCTCGAAGAACCTGCGGGTGCCCGAACTGGCGATGCTGCCGATGGTCTCTACGACCTCGGCCCGGCTCAGACCGATGCCGTTATCCGAGACCGTCAGAGTCCCCGCCTCCTTGTCCACGGTGACGCGGATCCGCAGGTCGACGTCGCCCTCGTAGAGGCCGTCGTCGCTCAGCGCCTCGAATCGCAGTTTCTCGGCGGCGTCCGAGGCGTTGGAGATCAGCTCGCGCAGGAAGATCTCCTTGTTGGAGTAGAGTGAACGGATCACCAGGTCCAGGACTTGGCTTACTTCGGCCTTGAACTCCAGTGTTTCCTTATGCGCTTCAACTGTCATTTCGGTTCGTTACCTCTTGAATAATCATTCTGTTTTTTACATTACGGGGCGACCACGGCGGATCGGCCTCCGCGCCTCGGCGTGCTGCGGCTTCGGCCGTCAGCTCCCGGCGCGGGAATAGATTTGGAATGGGTATTGTCGCACGCCCGGCAGCGGCTACAATCCGGCCTTCACGATCCGGGGCACCGCGCCCGTCGCGCACCCCCGGCCGTGACCGACCGCCCACGCCGCATCAATGTAGGCCATCACACAGATAATCAAGGGGTTGAATATGGAGCCGACCGTCATCGCCACTACCCCCTTCGAAGGGCAGCGTCCGGGCACGTCCGGGCTGCGCAAGAAGGTCCGGACCTTTCAGCAAGCGCACTATCTGGAGAACTTCGTCCAGGCGATCTTCGACACCCAGACCGAACTGGCCGGCGGCACCCTGGTGGTCGGCGGTGACGGCCGCTACTACAACCGCGAGGCCATCCAGGTCATCCTGCGCATGGCCGCCGCCAACGGCGTGGCCCGCGTGCTGGTCGGGCGCGGCGGCATCCTCTCCACCCCGGCGGTCTCCTGCGTCATCCGCAAGTACAAGACCCAGGGTGGGATCGTGCTCTCCGCCAGCCACAACCCGGGCGGACCCGAGGAAGACTTCGGGATCAAATTCAACGTCGCCGCCGGCGGGCCGGCCTCCGAATCGGTGACCGAGGCAATCTTCGCCCGCACCCAGTCCATCGACCACTACCGCACGCTGGACTGCCCGAACACCAATCTGGACATGGTCGGCACCGGCGCCATCGGCGCCATGCAGGTCGAGGTCATCGACCCGGTGGCGGACTACGCGGCCTTGATGGAAGACCTGTTCGATTTCAACGCGATCCGCGCCCTCTTCAACTCCGGGCTGTTCAGCATGCGCTTCGATGCCATGCACGCGGTCACCGGCCCCTATGCAACCGAAATCCTGGAGAACCGGCTCGGCGCGCTGCCGGGCACCGTGATGAACGGCGTCCCGCTGGAGGATTTCGGCGGCGGACACCCGGACCCCAACCTGGCCCATGCCCATGACCTGGTCGCCCTATGCGAAGGCCCCCATGCGCTGGACTTCGGTGCCGCCTCCGACGGTGACGGCGACCGCAACATGATCCTGGGCAAGAATTTCTTCGTCACGCCCAGCGACAGCCTGGCCGTGTTGGCCGCCAACGCCCACCTGACCCCCGGCTACCATTCCGGCATCCGCGGCATCGCCCGCTCCATGCCCACCAGTCAGGCGGCGGACCGCGTGGCCGAGGCCCTGGGGGTCGAGTGCTTCGAGACACCCACCGGCTGGAAGTTCTTCGGCAATCTGTTGGACGCGGGGCGCATCACCCTGTGCGGCGAGGAGAGCTTCGGCACCGGTTCGGACCACGTGCGCGAGAAGGACGGCCTGTGGGCGGTGCTCTTCTGGCTGAACCTCCTGGCGGTCCGCCAGCAGTCGGTCGCGGAGATCGTCAGCGAACACTGGCGGCATTATGGTCGCAACTACTATACCCGGCATGACTACGAGGCGGTGGATGCCAAGGCCGCGGGCGCCCTGGTCGACCATCTGCGGATCATGCTCCCGGCGCTGCCCGGCCAGCGCTTCGGCGACTATACGGTCGCCTATGCCGACGACTTCGCGTACACCGACCCGATCGACGGCAGCGTCTCAGCCAACCAGGGCATCCGCATCGGTTTCGAGGGCGGCTCGCGGATCGTCCTGCGGCTCTCCGGCACCGGCACCGAGGGCGCCACCCTGCGGGTCTATCTGGAGTTCTACGAACCCGACCCGACCCGCCACCACCAGGACACCCAGGAAGCCATGGCGCCGCTCATCCTGATCGCCCGCGAACTGGCCCAGATCGAGGCGCGCACCGGACGGGCAGAGCCGACGGTGATCACGTAAAGGCTGCATAAGCCAGCCAGATCGCCGGCCTGAGCGAAAGCTCCATCCGCGAATAAACTGTTTGCGAATGCAGCCTCGCTCTTCGTTGTTGCCGACGTGCGCCGCAGGGCCTCAATCAAGATTCCGGCCACTTGGGCTCGCCGGGTGCGTAGTCAGGCCATCCTGGCCTGACACCGTCAGGGCTGGAAGCCCTGACTATGCACGCGGCTGGCCGTACGATCAAGGCCCACCACAGTGACCCTGATCATCGTTCCAACCAGCTTTCGCTGTCGCCCAAGGCCGGACCTTTCATCTGTGGATAAATCCGAGTTGTATTTCTATTGTCGGCAGGTATCTACCGGCGACCATCACGCGCACCCTTCGCGCGACTCACATTGACACTCAGGTTACGTCATGCTGCATGAATTTATCGATTGGATCCTGGTCACCGTCAACAGCTGGGGCTATACGGGCATCTTCGTCCTGATGGCCCTGGAGTCCACCGTGCTGCCGGTACCGAGCGAGTTGGTGCTGATCCCGGCCGGCTACCTCGCCTATCAGGGCAAAATGAATGTCCTGGCGATCTGGCTCGCCTCCACCGTCGGCAGCCTGGCGGGGGCCGGCGTCAATTACGCCTTCGCGCTCTGGGTGGGGCGCCCCTTCCTGGAGCGCTATGGCCGCTGGTTCTTCGTGCGCCCGGCCCTGCTCCACAAAACCGACGTCTTCTTCGAACGCCACGGGGCCATCTCCACCTTTACCGGACGCCTGATCCCCGGCATCCGGCACCTGATCTCACTACCCGCCGGGCTGACCCGGATGAATCTGCTGACCTTCAGTACCTATACCCTACTCGGGGCTGGCCTGTGGTCGGCCGTACTCACGGCCATGGGCTATTTCATCGGCGGCAACGAGAGCCTGATCAAAGACAACCTGCCACTGGTGACCGTCGGCGTCCTGATTTTCGTCGCCCTGACCTTGGCAATCTATGTGCTCCGGCAGCGGCGCCGTCAAGCCTGATCCGGAGCATCGCCCGGCAATGCGACTGTCGTCGGTCCGCTCCGGATCGCGGTGTTGCCGTCGGGTCCGCTGTGCCTCGTTGTCGTTGTCGTAATCGAATTTCTCCACCCGCCCAGTCGTCTCGCGCCTCGCGGCATTTCGCTGTCCGCGCGGGTTGCCGAGGGGGCTGTTCCGATTACGACAACGACAACGACAACGACAACGACAATAGTATTCGCTGTTGCGCTTGTTCCTTACTCAGGCGATGACCGGAACACGAAACCGGGGACCAGGAGCAACAACAGGAACGGCGCCACCAGCCAATGCCCGCTGCCGGCCAGCAAGAGCGCGTCCAGCGGGATCAGGCCGAAGGTCAGTCGCTGGACCAGGGTCTGCACCGCCGCCGGACTGCCGTCCGCGGTCAGACGCCACAGCCAATACCCCAGGGCCAGGACCGCGGGGACAACCAGAGCCAGGATCAGCGGCTGCTCCATGCGGCCCGCGAGCACCAACTCGACGATCACCAGGGCCGCAAGCCCCAACAACACAGCCGCGATCCGGGTGGTCTGCGGCGCCGCCCCCTTGGCCTCTGCCCCAACCAGGACCGTGAGCGCCGCCACATAAAGGAACACCGGCACGGCCAGCGCCTTGGCCCCGCTCCCCATCGCCATCACGGCCAAACCGAACATCCACTGTATGTAGTGGATCGCCCCCATGATGACGGGTCCCAACAAAGTATCTTTCAGAAAGCCGTGATAGGCGACGATGGCGAGTCCCAGTGCGACCGCGATCCGCAGACTGGCCCCGCCGGCCAGCGCGGCGAACGCCAGACCCAGGACCATGAGCCCGCCGCCCAGCACCCAGGCCGCCTGGCCCGAGATCCGCCCGGACGCCAGCAAACCCGCGGGTTCGCCCGTAGCGCCCTGCCGCAGGGCAAAGCAGTCCTTCAGCACCACACCGGACCAGCACAGCGCCGTGCCGGCAGCGAGCTGCGGAATCAGCACCAGCCAGTGGGGCCAGCCCCCGGTGGCAATCAGGTGCGCGGCCAGGATGTTGGACCACACCACGAAGGTCGCGGGCAGTCGGACCAGATGCAATGCGTCCTGCGTGGACAAGGCGAGTTTCATAGCAAGGTCTCCGATCAGGCAAGGGGGTGAGCCGACGCGCCCTGCATTTTGAACCACAAAGAGACAAAGGACACGGGGGTCTCGATAATTCTCAGGTGAAGTCCCGATCACTCGACATCCGCACAACAGACCGGAGGCCGAGGCTTCAGCCGGACGCGGCGGTGCCGCCCACTAAAGCGTCGGCCCCCGGTCTTTCGGCGGCCGGAACGATGATCCTAGAAAGAGCAGTTGCACCACAAAGACACAAAGGACACAAAGGATTTCCATGTGTTGCGTTGAAATGGTGAATCACCAGCCAGGTGAGGCGCATCATGACAATCGCCCATTGTCTTTCTTTGTGATCTTTGTGCCTTTGTGGTGCGAACTGCCGAATTTAGGATAATCAAGGCCGCCGCGCGGATCAGGCGACTCGACTTTTACTCTACCCCCAACGCCTTGAACACCGCGTCCAGCGGGTCGGCATAAAACGCGATCTGAAACTTGGCGAACAACTCGCCGGGGATGGTCGCGATGTCGCGTACACTCGCCATCGGCAACAGGAGGCGCTTGGCGCCGGAGTCGAAGGCCACTTGCAGACACTCGGCCAGGTTCTCCACCGGGATCAAGCTCCCGCCCAGACTCATATCGCCGAGGACGACCAGTTGTCCTTGCACTGGCTTCTGCATGACTCCAGAACACAGGGCGACGAAGCTCGGCAGAGTCATCGCCTTGGCGGCCCCGGTGTTGTGCAACTCGACAGCGTGCAGGTGGTAGTCGTGGTCGCCCGCCTTTGCCAATCCGCTGACGCGGCAAAGGTTGGCCTTGAAGTAGTCGAACGCGACCTTCACCGCCTCCTTGGCCCCGCTGTTCGATCCCAGGCCGGACACATTGAACCGGCCGTTGCCGGCCGTGGTCTGGGTCTCCAGCCGATAGAGACCCAGATGCCCACTGGCGCCGGTAGCCACGGTGTGCAGCACGCCCGGATTCAGCGGACCATCCGCGATCAACTTGTCGCCGCCCTGCTCCGGTACGCTGATGAACCGCTCATCGCGCGTCTCTTGGTCGATATAGGAAAAGTGCACATCGAAGAACTCCATGCCGCCGATCTTCTTGAGCTGCTCCTTCACCCGCCGGCGCGCCTCCAGCGCGTACTCCAGGCAGCGGCGCACCGCCTCCTTGTCATAGACCCCGTGGGGATAGAGCAGCTTGAGCAAACCAGAGACGGTGCGCCGCACCGCGATGGTGTCGCGCTGATTCAGGTTGTTGCCGAGCTTGAAATAGCGGTCGATGGCATCGGAGAAGTTGCGCTTGCGCATCTCGCGCATGAACTCGGCCAGATAGTCGGTGATCAGCCCGTACTGATTGGTGAAAAACTCCGGCCGCATCTTCGGGACTTCCCAACCGGGGATGTAGGCATGGAAGCGGTCGAAAAAGGCCGAGTCGATCATCGACGCCGGGAATGGCGCCAGCAAGTGGCTGGTCTTCACCAGGGTGTCCACCGGCTGGTTGATATTACCCACGAACACCATGCTCGCCGACGCCTGAATGGCATCGCGCCCGCGGGCGAAGGACCCCGAGGCCATGAAGTCCTTCATGATCTGCACGCCATCCTTGTCCTTGAAGGAGATGCCCGCCACCTCGTCGAAGGCCACCACATCCCACAGGCCCACCAGCCCCACGATGCGGCGCGCCATGTTGTAGAACAGATTGGCCACCGTGGTCTGGCCGCCGGAGATGAGGATACTGTTGGGGCTGATCTCCTTATAGAGGTGGCTCTTGCCCGTCCCCCGCGGTCCCAGCTCGCAGCAGTTGTAGTTGTTTTCGACAAAGGGGACCATCCGCGCCAGCAGGTGCCACTTGACCCGCTCGGTCAGATTCGCCGGCTCCATCCCGGTGGAGCGGCACAGGACATCGATCCACTGGCCTTCAGAGAACGCCAGGCGCCCCTCGAACAGCCCCTCCAAGTCCATGTTGGGCATCTGGATCGGCTTGAGGTCACCGATGGTAAAGGGCGAACCCTTCTGCCCCTCTTCAAAGAAATACTGGACCGTGACGATGCACCAGATCCCGCCCACCAGCAGTTTCTCGAACTGCTTCACATAGCTCCCCGGAATGGCGGCATCCTTGACCCCCAGGTTCGACAGCAAGGCCTCGTAGAGGTCCCGGCGTTCGTTGAGCCGAACCGTCACCTTGTCGATGACCTTGTAGCTCCCCCGTTCCTTGATCTTGGATTTGACCTTCTCCGCCTCGTCCGGCCGCACGTAGTTCTCGGCCAGGATCGTCTTCACCGTCTCCATGCCGTCACGGATGATCGCCTCGTCGTCGGATGCGCAGTACATGCCGAGCAGGTACTCCAGCACGTAGACGGGAACGTTCGCCCCTTCCTTGATCAGCTTGGTCAGGTCCTTGCGGACGACCTTGCCGGCGAAGTGGCGGTTGAGGAGGGTGTCTAGCATTCTAGTGGATAGTGGATAGTGGATAGTGGATAGCAGCTATTGTAGGCGGGTTTGGAGGACGGCCAGCATTTTTTGGATTTCGGTCAATAGTGAGACGGCTGTTTGCACATCCGATTCTGTGCTGTAGTTTAAACGCACGGCAATCAGTAGTTGGGTTTCGACTTCGGCACGCGATCCTTGGGCGATGGACAGGAAACGACGAAACTCGGCTGTCGACTGCCGCGCCTGCCCTTCCGCGATATTCGATGGAATCGACACCGCAGCCCGGCGAACCTGACTTGTTAGCCCAAAAAGCTCCTCTCGCGGGAACCCCCGAGTCAGTCGATAAACTTCGGTGACAAGATCCATCGACTTTTGCCAAACAATCAAGTCGCGATAATCCCGAACACCCATAACACCCCCACTATCCACTATCCACTATCCACTATCCACTATCCACTAAAAATCATTGATAAACGCCAAATCGATCGTCACATCGAACCGCGCCTCTTCCACCCCGGTCTCGATGTCGCGCAGAATTAACTGAAAAATCGTCTTGCTGTCAAAACGCCGCCCCTCCAGGGTCAGGCTCACCGTCTTCTTCCATTGGTTCATATCGGTGGACGTGCTGTCGAAGGTCAGGGTTTCGATATTGGTGACCGGCTCCGCGCCGTCGTAGATCGCCACCTTCAGCGTGACCGGCTTGACCCGCTCGCCGACCGGCTCGGTCTGGATCAACTCGAAGCGACAGCGGTTGGTCGTGACCTTGAAGTTGCTGCCGAGCACGCTCACACCGACCGTGCGCGTCCGCGTCTTGGCCGCGCTGCCCGTCTCCTTGACGTGGTGCACGCGGATGATCGGCACCACAATCTCTTGCGGCATGGCCCCGCCATGCACAAATCGCGAGCCGCCGACGAAGTGAAAGCGGTTGGCGCCCTTCGGCACCCAGAATTCCATCCCGCCCCCGGCACCGGCCGTCACCGCGGTGGTGCCGTGCCAGGCCTGGTCACTGGCAGGCAGGTTCCGACCCAGCAGATAGCGCTTCTTCGCCAGCAGGGTGCCGGCGGGCTTGCTGGCCAAGGCGTTCTTGTCGGTCTCACCGGGCGGCGTTTCCTGGAACAGAAAGCCATGATCGGCGGTGATCACCAGGTGATTGCCGTTGAGGCTGTTGATGATCTTGCTCACCAGGTCGCACAGGTCATCGATCGCCTTGCGCACCGCGCCGAAGGTTTGCCCCTCGGTCGCCGCCTTGTCGCCGACCGCATCCACCTGATCGTGATAGACATAGACCACCCGATAGGGCTTGACGAAGGCACGTCCCTCGTCCTTCTTCATCGCCATGAAGTCATCGGCCTTCACCGCCACGCCCTGCACCGCGTCCAACACCCGGCCCCGCTGTTCCAGTGAGCCGCACGGCAGGCCGTCAACCCGAATGGTCCCGCCCTCGTCGTAGTCGAGCGCCTGGTGGGGCAGCAGCGCGGCCATGCCGAGCCCGGTGTAGGACGGCAGCACGCCAAGCTGGGCGGACAGGTCCGCGTCGAACCGGTATTTGCCGTTGAGCAGGCCGCTCAGTTCCTGTGCGATCTCGAAGCGCAGCGCGTCGCTGATGATCACAAAGACCCGGCGGTCGCTCCCTTTGGCCAACACGCGCGCGACTTCGCGCTCAAAGAATGCCTGCTGATTGGGCAGGTCGTCGATCCGCCAGGACCCGAGCAGCCCGGTCTCCAGATGCTTGTTCCACTCCAGCGCCAATGCCGCTACGAAACCCGTGCCATAGACCTGTTCGACCTCTTTACGCAATGACTTGAGGATATCCCAGTCGTGGGACTCCGCGTAATCAGCCGCTTCGCAGAACTGGCGGTAAAGCTGATCGAAGCGGTACAGACCGCCCGTATAGGCGCGCAGCAGTGCCCGCGGGTCCGGCTGCGCCAAGCCGCCAAGGTGCGTGTTGCGCAGGGCGAACAGGTCCGCGGCCGTCTGCAGGGCCGCGTAGACCGCATACAGGGACCGGCGCGGGGCGCGGGGGGTGTCGGGCAGCGCCCGCGCCGCCCAGTAGCCATCCTGCCGGTGCGCGGTGATGGTGCGAATGGCCTCGGGCTTGATGGTCTGCGCCGTCTCCAGCACCCGGTCGCGCAAACGGCTGGCGACGACCTGTTCGACCAGCAGGAAGGTCTTGACCTCGGCCAGGGCCTCGATCTCCAGGGCTCCCAGGTGTTGTGTGAGCTTCACCGCATCCGCCACGCCGGCCGACAGGGATTCATAGGAGGAGCCACGGGTACTGCTGTCGCGCCACTGGGCGAGGCAGACCACCGCATTGGCGGCCCCCTGGCGCGGCAGCGTGAGCGGCTTGAGGCCCTCCGGCAGCGCCCCGCGGCAGGCGTGATTGAGATCCGACACCAGCAGCCGGATCAGCAGGTTCTTGAGCGTCGGCGCCCCTTCCTGGTAACCGAACTGGCTTCCCGCCAGGTCCCAGAAGGCTGCCTGGACGCCGAACTTCTCCATCTCCTCCCACGCGGGCGGCAGCGCGTCGAGGTGGCCCTCCGGCATGGCATCGAACAACGCGATCAGAACATTGAAGAACTCCGACTGATCGGCCTTGACCAGGACCGCGATGATCTTGCGGTCGATATCCTGCGCAGTGTCATTGGGGTTGAGCAGCCGTTTCAGCCGGTCCAGCCGGTCCCGGCTGGCGAAGAACCGCGCTCGCTCCGCCAGGTGCAGGCGTAAGGACTGCTGGGTCAACCCAAGCTCGCTGAGCAGCATCGACGCCCGATCCGCCCGGAAGCTCGCGCTGTACAGGCGCACATCGAGCAGCCAGTCCTGTTCGACCTCCGGCGGCTCGCACGGGGCATAGAGCAGGTAGCGGCCCTGAGTATCGGTCAGCTCCAGGCGTACCTTGACCTCCAACCCGCAGACTTGATCGAGGCGCAACAGGGTCACATCACCCAGGTCGAGATCCGGCAGCGTCTCCTCGAACTCCCGATCAGGGTCGTTCCAGAAGACGATACGATGGCCCTGTGCCACGAATTGATCTTTCAGGGCGCTTTCGATACGTTGACTATCCATTGGTAAACCGCTACGCCTATTCGTCGATCAGGAGGAATTCGTTATCCACAGATGTCACAGATGAGCACAGATAAGACTCTTTCTCTTCATCTTGTGAACATCTGTGACATCTGTGGATAAGTTCGAAATCGTAGACGCTGGGCGGTGGCAGGCGGCAACGTCATAGCGACTGTCCATTGCGCATTGCAATCCGATCTGCTCTTCGATCAGGCGCATGTTTCAAATTGAGAATCATCGGCTGTCTTCCCCGAATATTCCCATCTCCTCCCACGCGGGCGGGAGCGCGTCGCGCTGGCCCGCCGGGATGCTATCGACAAGGGCGATGAGGACATTGAAGAACTCCGGCTGCTCGGCCTTGGTCAGCCTGCGGGCGGTCGAGGCTCCGGAGGCTGACCGCCGAGCAGACCCTCCAGAGTCGCGGCCTGGAACAGTCCGTCCAGCCAGCCGTCAACTTGGTCGAGGGTCGCGACGTCAATGCGGGCTCCCGCCCACTGGGGCAGCTCACCAAAGCGACCCCGGAGCAGGCGCTTCAAGGCATCGGCCTTGCCCTTCAGTTTGCCTTGCAGTTCACCTTCCAGGATGCCCTCGCGGACGCCCTCCCGCTTCCACTTCTGCGTCCACTCTTCAACGTGTTCTGCCAACATCGTCTCAACCTCCGTTAAATCATGCAATTCCGGAAATCTCTCGTCAGGCATCAGTCGCCTGAGTAAGACCCGCGCGAACCATACAGTCAGCGCCCGGCGCAGGCTGGCGTAGCCTGGCCCCTGCAAGCGGGCGCTCAGCCGACGCAGTATCGGGCGCACCGCTTCCGGGCCGTCGGTTGCGAGGACCTCCAACCGGACCAGTTCAGCCGCCACACTGCTGGCTTGGTCCAGCGTATCCGGCCCAATCCGACCCTCGTCGATCAAATGATAGCGGTGCTGGGGACAGTAGCGCGCCAAGGCGTTCGGTAGCGGAACGATCAGCTCAGCGATGTCGCGCGCCGCCGTCCAACGTCCGGTGCCGTTGTAGAGCACCAGCGGAAACACCGGCGGCAGGCGTTCACCCGCCGCCGCCGCACCGCTCTTGATCAGGTCCTGGTACAGCAACCCGGTGTAGACCATCACGCGCACTGCCATCCAAGGATCGACCTGACTTTGGAACTCGATCAACAAGTACACATAGAGCCATTCCCCGGCCACCCGTACCCGCCAGATAATGTCATCCTCGCGCTCGCGCAGGTCGTCGGTGACATAGCTCCCTCCCTGCTTCTCCAGGGTCGTGAAGTCGATCAGTCCCAGCCAGTCCTCCTGCACGAAGTCGCGCAGCAGGCCCTCGACCATCTCGGGATGCGAGAACAGGTGCTTGTAAGATCCGTCCTGCGGCGCGCGTGCCGACCGGCCAGGCTGACGAGCACGCGGAGGATGGCGAGGGGGACGGGCCATAGCGGCTGAACCTTAATCGGCGGCCGTGCCGGTCACAGCTTTGACCTCGGCGAGCAGGTCGCCGAACTTGGCGTAGTTGACCTTGACGCCGTCGTCCAGATCCAGGGCGATGCGCTGGTCGGCGTAGTGGCGCAGTTGCTCGTCGTAGCGGCGCAGTTCGTCGAGTTGGCGGGTCAGCTTGTCCCGCTCCTTTTGCTGCCGCTTGGCTTGGGCCGTGGTGGACGCGGACGCGATGTCGTCGACGAGCCGGTCGATGCGGGCGGCCATCTTGCCTTGCAGCGGGACCACGTATTCCATACGCATACGCGCGAGTGTGCCCTCGTGGTAGCGGTGCAGGTACACCAGTGCCTCGAATGCCTTCTGCTTGCCGCTGGAAAAGCACCAGTAGATGGGCCGCCGCTTGTAGTTTTGTAGATGGTCCTTGAAGAAGCTGGTCGCGAGATAGCGGCGGATGGTCTCGTCCGGGGTTTCGCCGGACTTTGATCCCAGGCTTTCCGCGAGCCATTGCATATTAGTGGATAGTGGATAGTGGATAGTGGATAGTGGATAGTGGATAGTGGATAGTCGGTCATCCTCACTATTCACTATCCACTTGCCACTATCCACTTCCTCAGGCCAGACGGCCAGCAGGAATTCACGGATACGGTTGGCAGCGTCGTCATCGAACCAGTTCGCTTCGGTGATCGGGATGATGCCGTCGGCGTCGGCGGGAAAGGGATTTTTGTCCACAGATGACACAGATGAACACAGATGTTCTTTTCTTAATCTGTGTCCATCTGTGTCATCTGTGGATTCTTCTCCTGCGGCATCAATGATACTGTCGATGGCGGATGAAGAAGAATTGTCCACAGATGACACAGATGCACACAGATGTTCTTTTCTTAATCTGTGTCCATCTGTGTCATCTGTGGATTCTTCTCCTTCGGCATCAACGATAACGTCGATGGCCGAGGAAGAATTGTCCACAGATGACACAGATGAACACAGATGTTCTTTTCTTAATCTGTGTCCATCTGTGTCATCTGTGGATGCTTTTCCTGCGGCATCAATGAGACCGTCGATGGCGGAGAAAGAAAAATTGTCCACAGATGACACAGATGACACAGATGAACACAGATGTTCATTTCTTAATCTGTGTGCATCTGTGTCATCTGTGGACTCTTCTCTTGCGGCACTATAGATTGCTTCGAAGCCCTGGTTGCCACTGTGCGCGTAAATGAGCCCCGGCCGATCCAGGCGATACCGGCCCATCATGCAGCCGATGGCGTAAGACACCAGTTCCGCCATCGTGTCCTGCCGGAAACGGGTCCAGCGCTCAGCTTCAGTTAGATCACCACCATAGCGGTAGACGGGGTTAACCGTCAGAGTAATCAGCTCGACGGGTACGTCGGGGATGAGTTCATCAGCAAGCCCGTAGGCGTCGATAAAAAGGCGGTTATTCTCTTCTTCGATACGCTGCATCTCGGCGATGCTTTCGCGATTATTCGCAACCGATACGGAGTAACTGGAATCAACAGATAAGTACTTCAACTAAAATATTTGTACGCACATCTTACTCTCAGGAAAACCATAAAATCAGTGTTTTATTGCAACTTTTTTCGATACTGATTATCTAAAGCAGTATAGGAAGAAACCACAGTGGAGGTATCGTCTGTCGC
>NZ_CAIZIZ010000441.1 GCF_903933125.1 uncultured Lamprocystis sp.
ACAGCAATTCCAAATTTGGGCAGCATCGCGCAGCCCCCCTGGTGGATGCGGCGCGCACGACCGGCGTGCCGGGTCCCTGACACCGAGCGGCGCGCCTTATCCACCCTACAGCGGGCCGGTTTTGTAGGGTGGATAAGCGTAGCGCATCCACCATCAGCTACAGCGGGCCGGTTTTGTAGGGTGGATAAGCGTAGCGCATCCACCATCAGCCTCGCTGCCGGCCCGCTCTCGGCGGGCAGCCACCCAAAATTGGAACTGCTGTTGCGTCCAATCGTTACTTGCACTGACTCTCAATAACGCCGATAATGCCCGGTTTTCCGCGATTCCCCTCTGCCTGACCCCCTCCTCGGACGCTCTCCCCGGATGCACTCCAGGCACCACCTACTCTGCGAGGTCCCTCATGGACTCCCCCAAGACGACCGAGGACGCCGGCGACACGCTGGCCCAGGCCAACCCCGAACTGACTGATCAAACCCCGGCTGAACCCGACCAGGATGCGAGTGTACCGACCGCTCCGTTCACCGAGCCGGACGACGACACACCGAGCATCCAAGAGCCGGACACGCACGAAACGGAGAGCGACGCGCCGGAGATCCGCGAACCGGTCACTGACGAACCGCCGGTCAAGACCGCGGACAGCGGTCCGGGCGCGACGGATACCCAGCCCATGGCGGCGGCATCCGAACCCGAATCCGCCGACCTGCTCCCAGCCGACGGCTTTGGCGACCTGGGTCTGGCGCCCGCGGTCGCCCGCGCGATCGCCGAGCTGGGCTACGAGTCCACCACCGCGATTCAGCGCGAGTGCATCCCGCATCTGCTGGCCGGACGCGATCTGCTGGGCCAGGCGCAGACCGGCACCGGCAAGACCGCGGCCTTCGCCCTGCCGCTGCTCTCACGGCTCGACGCGAACTGCCCGCTGCCCCAGGTGCTGGTGCTGACGCCGACCCGCGAACTCGCGCTCCAGGTCGCCGAGGCCTTCCAGCGCTACGCGCACTATCTCAAAGACTTCCAGGTCCTGCCAATCTACGGCGGCCAGAGTTACGGGTTGCAGGTGCGCCAACTCCAGCGCGTCCCCCAAGTCGTGGTCGGCACGCCGGGGCGGATCATGGACCACATGCGCCGCGCCACCCTGTCGCTCAGCGCACTCAAGACCCTGGTCCTCGATGAAGCCGACGAAATGCTCAACATGGGCTTCGCCGAGGACATCGACTGGATCTTCGAGCACACCCCGCCCGAACGGCAGGTCGCCCTGTTCTCCGCGACCATGCCTCAGGAGATTCTGCGGGTCGCCCGTGATCACCTCAACGACCCGGTCGAGGTCCGGATTCACTCCGCCACCGCCACCGTCGACACCATCGACCAACAGCATTGCGTAGTCACCCGCTTCCACAAGGTGGACGTGCTGACCCGCATCCTGGAACTCGAGACCTTCGATGCGATGCTGATCTTCGTCCGTACCAAGGGCGGCACCACCGAACTGGCGGACCGGCTGCGCTCTCAGGGATTCGCCGCCGAGGCGTTGAACGGCGACATGAATCAAGAGATGCGTGAGCGCACGGTGGAGCGCATCAAGGGCGGTAAACTCGACATTCTGGTCGCCACCGACGTGGCCGCCCGCGGACTCGACGTCGAGCGGATCAGCCACGTGGTGAACTTCGATATCCCCACCGATCCCTCGGCCTATGTGCATCGCATCGGCCGTACCGGCCGGGCCGGACGCACCGGCAAGGCGATCCTGCTGGTCGAGCCGCGCGAGCGCGGTCTGCTGCGTTCCATCGAGCGGACCATCCGCCGCTCCATTCCGGAGATGAATCCGCCCTCGGCCGCCCAGCTCAGCGCCTCGCGCATCGACCGGTTCACCGCTCAACTGCGCGAGACCCTGACGGAGCAGGACCTGGACTTCTTCTACCGGCTGATCGCCCGGATCGAGAAGGAGCAGGAGCTGAACCTGCTGGACATCGCCGCCGCCGCGAGTTACCTGATCCAGCGCGAGCGCCCGCTCGTCGTGAAGGAAACACCGCGCGAACCGCGGCGCGACAACTACCGGGAGGGCGGCTACGAGCGCCCGCGGCGCCAGGACGGCCCCCGCGCGTTCGAACGCCCGTTCGAGAACCGGCCCCGGCGCGATCAGGATGACCGCGGCCCGCGGCCCGCGCGCGATGCCGCGGGCGGCGAACGCCGCTACGATAACCGCACCGAGCGCCCCGCACCCGCCTATAACCGGGAGCGCGCGCCGGACCGCGACGACCGTCCACCGCGGCCCGACCGCGGCGGCCAGCCCAGCCAGGTGCCCTATCAGGGCGAGCGCGCCCCGCGCCCGGATGAGCGCCCCTTCCCGCGCGACCGGGAGGGCCGCGGCGACCCGCCCCGCTTCGACCGGCCGGTCCGGGATGATCGTGGGTTCCGGCCCGAGCGCGACGCCCGGCCGCCGTTCCGGGACCAGGGTTCGGCCCCGTTCCGCGAGCGCGACGGCAATCGGGACAGCGGGCGGAGCGACCCCCGCGACGACGACCGCGGCAACCGCTTCCCGCAAGGCGAGCGTGACCGGCCACAAGGCGATTATCGCGATACGCCCCGCGCCGATACCCGCCCCCCGCGCGACCGTGATGACCGGGGACACCGTGATCGTCCGGACCTGATCCCGCACCGCATCGAGGTGGGACACCGCGACGGCGTCACCCCGCGCGAGATCGTCGGGGCCATCGCCAACGAGAGCGGGCTGGAAGGCCGGTTCATCGGTCATATCGATATCCAGGACGACCATGCGATCGTCGACCTGCCGGCCGGCATGCCGCGCGAGATCTTCAGCCACCTGAAGCGGGTCTTCGTCCGCGGCCGGGCGCTGCAAATCTCCGTGCTGGACGGCCCGCCCCGCCCGCCGCAGCCGCGCCGCGATGATCAGGACGGCCGCCCCCCGCGGCCGCGGGATGACGGGCGGGCGCCGGCCCCCCGGCGCTTTGGCAGTGAGGACGGTCCGCCGCGCGGGCCGCGACCGGATCAGGGCTTTCCGCGCAAGCGTCGGGACTGATACCCCGCCCCTCGGGTCAGCGCAGCCAGCCGGCCGCGCTGTTGGGTTCGACCAGCGGTTATCTGCCTTTGTAACGAGTCAGCAAGTAAGTGAAACAACGAATATAGCCATCGGACGTGATAACCGGACGTAGGGGCGGGTTTCAAACCCGCCCCTACATGAAGGGTCTGTCCGGATATCAGGTAGGAAGGCTATACCCGCGTTGTCGTTGTCGTTGTCGTTGTCGTAATCGTAGTCGGATAAGCGATTCAAGTTCGGCATGAGCAGCCTGCTTTCTGTCCGGTTTCGATTCGCTCACCACTTGAGCGATCTAGGCCGCCAAGGGTTCGAAGGGCTTCGATCGCCACGGACGGAACCAACGCAGCCTCGCGGGGATCATCAAATCGATTACGATTACGACAACGACAACGACAACGACAACGACCGGGACGCCAAAGGCGTCCCTTTAGTGAACTATTCCTGATCCGCACCCTGGCAGCTATGCGAGACCCTGATACCTCAAGCGACAGTCTGGCGGAATTTTTGGCACTGGAGGGGCGGATCGGCCGCACCCACCTGCGCCAGCGGCTGGGTCTGGAGGGCGACCACGAGGTCTTTTGCTTCGCCCGTCCGGGAGCGCATTTTTTCTATCCGGAAAACTGGTACTCGGTTCACGGCTTCATCCGCACCAGCTTGCGCCTGGCCGGTCTCTATGAGCGCGCCCAACGCAATGCCCGAACCATCCGACTCACCCACAACCAGCTCACCATCGCCGGCCTGCCGCGCCCATTCGAGGGATTGCGGCTGCTGCACCTGAGCGACCTGCACACGGACCTGGACCCCCGCATCACTCAGGCGATCTGTGAGCGCCTGCGCGGGCTGGAATACGACCTGTGCGTGCTCACCGGGGATTACCGCGCCCGGACCTATGGCCCTTTCCAACCCGCACTGGACGGCCTGGCACTGATTCGTCGCTGCCTGCGGGCACCTATCTACGCGATCCTCGGCAACCATGACACGATCCGGCTGGTGCCGGGTCTCGAAGCCATGGGCATCAGGGTCTTACTGAACGAATCGGTGCACATCGACCGGGCTGGCGCCGTGCTTTACCTGGCCGGCATCGACGATGCCCATTACTATCAGGTCCACAATTTTCATCAGGCCACCGCCGCCATCCCGCCCGACGGCGTCGCCCTGCTCCTCTCACATACCCCGGAAGTCTATCGCCAGGCCGCCCACGCCGGTTTCCAGGCCATGCTCTGCGGGCACACCCATGGCGGTCAGATTTGCCTGCCCGGCGGCTATGCGCTGACCTGGGACGCCCGCTGCCCGCGCCGTCTGGCGGCCGGCGCCTGGTCCTACGGGACCATGAGCGGCTACACCTCGGTTGGCGCCGGCAGTTCGGTGGTCAACGCCCGGCTCAACTGCCTGCCCGAGATCACGCTCCATGAACTGCGGCCATGAGCAGCGACGCCCCAGCAACGGCTAAGGCCCCGGCGGGTCTCGCATGATGGAGCATCTGGCCCAGATCCTCATGTTGCTGAGCGTTGCCGTCGCCGTGGTCCTGGCGTTTCAACAGGTCCATATCCCGACCAGCCTCGGTTACTTACTAGTCGGCGTCATTCTCGGGCCGCACACGGCGGGACCAACGGTCCATGTGCCGGAGTTCGAAGCGCTCGCCGAGTTCGGTGTCGTCTTCCTGTTGTTCACCATCGGTCTCAACTTCTCCTTACCCCAACTGCACGCACTCAGGCATCAGGTCCTTGGTCTGGGAACCGCACAAGTCGGCTTCACGACGGCCGTCGTCGGCATCACCGTCTGGCTGGCCGGGCTCCCGGCCGCCGCGGCGTTCGTAATCGGAGCCGTGTTCGCGCAGTCATCGACGACCATCATCGGCAGCCAACTGGCCGAACAGGGGGAAGAGAACAGCCCGCACGGCCGGCTCGGACTCGCCCTCTCCGTGTTTCAGGACATCACGGCGGTTCCCTTTCTGGTGGTCATCCCGGTCCTGGGCGCGGCGGTCGGTGCCGGTGTCCTGGCCGGCGCACTCGGCTGGGCGATGATCAAAGCCGTGGCCGCGTTCGCACTCGTCTTCTTTGTCGGCCGCTGGTTGCTGCGCCCGTTGTTCCATCTGGTCGCCAAGCGGCGCTCCGCCGAGTTGTTTACGCTCGCGGTGCTGCTGGTGGCATTGCTGGCGGCCTGGACCACCAGCAGTCTTGGACTGTCACTGGCATTCGGTGCCTTTCTCGCCGGCATGATGCTCGGCGAGACCGAGTTCCGTCATCAGGTGGAATCCAGCATCCGACCGTTTCGCGACGTGCTGCTTGGTCTCTTTTTCGTCGGTATCGGCATGCTGATCGATCCCGCTGCCATCCCCCGCATCTGGCACTGGGCCGTGTTGGGCGCACTGCTGATCCTGATGAGCAAGACACTGATTGTTGCGGCGATGGTGCGCAGCAGCGGCATCGACGCGGTGACTGCCTGGCGCACGGCGTTAGTCGTGGCCGTGGGCGGGGAGTTCGGCTTTGCCCTGCTCGCCATCGCGCTCGATGCCAAGCTCATCGAACTGCACCTGGGCCAGATCGCACTGACCTCAGTGCTCTTCGCCATGATCGCGGGCGCCCTGCTGATTCGCTTCAACCAGGCCATTGCGACGCGATTGGCCGGCATCGGACACAGCCAGACGCACGGATTCACCGAGCCGTTACCGCAGGCGCCGACACCGCAGGTCTTGATCGGCGGTTATGGACGCGTCGGACACGCCATCGCGATCCTGCTGCAAAGCAGCGGCGTTCCATTCATGGCCTTTGATACTGACCCGAAGCGGGTGGCACAGGGCCGCAGCGCGGGTCATCAGGTCTTGTACGGCGACATCTCCGACCCCGAACTCCTGGCGGCGGCCCACGCGGAACGGACCTCGTTGATCGTCATCACCGTCGACCGTTCAGCGACCGCGTTACGCGCCGTCTCCGCACTGCGCGGTGCTTGCCCCCAGGTCCCGATCATCGCGCGGGCACGCGACCTCGAAGCAAGCGCTCAACTGCTTGACGCCGGCGCGACCCATGCCTATCCGGAAGCAATTGAAGCGAGCTTGCGCCTGGGGGCGACGGCCCTGCGGATGCTGCATGTTCCGGGTGACGATATCGATCTGATCCTCCAGGGCGTCCGTGACTGGGGATACCTGCCCGTCGTGGAAGAAAAACAGGAACCCGGCTCCTAGCAGTTTGTCGGACTTGCAGCGTAAGAACTTGATTATAGAAGATAAAAAATTTGCGCCAAAAAAGCTGAAACTCTTTAACTTCAATCGGTTACCTCATCAAGTCCGACAGGCTGCTAGCCCAGGCAGCGAAGCGGCCTTGCCGTCGCGCTGCGGCGCATCGCACAGCGGATCACGGGGGCGCACTCAGCGCCGTCGCCGTCCGGCCAGCCACTTACCCACCGGGGTCAGCACCAGGTCCAACACCACGAAGGCACCGATGGCCAAACCCAGATCGACCCAGTCGAGACCCATCGCCTCACCAACCAGCAGGGCCGGCAGCAGCGTCTCGGGCAACTGATCAAACACCGGCACCGACGCACTGGAGGCGAGCCCCAACCGGCGCTTGGTGAAACTCGCCAGCAAATCGCCGGCCATGGCGGCAAGGGCGATGGTCAACCCCAGACTCCAACCGCACCCCAGGATCCAGGCAGCGACCGGTGTCAGCACCAGGGCCGCGGCCAAGCCCCGCCAGGTCTTGGATCGTCCGAAGACCGGCCGCCCGTCCCGCCACACCCGCCCCCCGTCGACTGGTCTGGCGGCAGCGCCGAACAGCAGACCCAATATGACCGGAGCCCCGTTGGCCAGCAGCAAGAGCAGCAGCAATATAAGCGGCAGACCGCAGTGGGGCGGCATCTGAACACCCAACATTCAGCGGAGCGACGATATCGTTTTCGTACCTGATATCCGGACAGACACGCGTGTAGGGGCGGGTTTAAAACCCGCCCCTACGTCCGGCTATCACGTTCGACGGCTATAGGAGGGGGCCTATCCGACCATCCGGACGTCGCTCAGTCGGGAACGAACAACTCCGCCTGGTAGCCGGCATCGACCACGGCGCGAATCAGGGGCTCCGCCGGCACCTGACCTTCGATCAGTGCCATGCCGGTTTCCAGTTTCACCGCGGCACCCTCAACGCCGGGGACCGATGCCAGCGCCCGCGAGACGGCGCGGGCGCAGTGCTGGCAGGTCATTCCGGTGACCTTGAGTTCGATTGTCATCAACATTGCTCCAAGTACAGGTAAGCCGCCGCCGGTCGGCGGCGGGCAAAGCGGTCAGCGGGCAGCCATATAGCGCGCGGCCCCAAGCAGCGGCGTGTCCCCGCACAGGATCACCCGCACCGGCATGCGGCGCATCAGCGACTCCATCCGGCCCTTGGCGAAAAAGCCTTCCAGAAACCGACTGCTGCGCAGCGCCTCCAGATTCTTGGGGGCGATCCCCCCGCCCAGATAAACACCGCCCATGGCCAGGTGTTTGAGGCCCATGTTGCCGGCCTCGCGTCCATAGAGTCCGAAGAACATCTCCATGGTTTCGACGCAGATCGGACAGCGGCCGGCCGCGGCGGCGGTCGCGATGGCCGCCGCCTGATCCCCCGCGGCGAACGCGGCGGCCAGCCAGTCGGGGGTCACCGTCTGGCGCCATGTGAGCAGAAATGCATAGAGGTTGGCAATCCCCATTCCGGAGACCACACGCTCCCAACTCACCCGCCCGAAGCGCTGTTGAAGATGACGCAGCAGAGCGAACTCCCGTTCATCCACCGGGGCAAAATCAGTATGGCCGCCCTCGGTGGCGAAGGGGTGATGGCGGACACCATCCCAAAAGAGTCCGGCCTGACCCAAACCGGTGCCGGCCGCGACCACACAGGCATGACCGACGCCCGCCGCACCAGGGTGCAACTCCGCCAGGTCATCCGGACCCAGGGCCGGGACCCCCCAGGCCACGGCCTCCAGGTCATTGAGCAGCCCGACACGCTGGAACCCCAGCGCCCCCTCCAAACGGTCCGCGTCGACATCCCAGGGCAGATTGGTGGTCTTACTGCGCCGCCCCTCCACGGGTCCGGCGATGGCGAAGGCACCCAGCGGGCAGTCGGTCGCCGGGGTCTGCCCGGTTTCTTCCAGGTAGTGGCCGACGATGGCTTCCAGTGAGGCAAACGCGCCGCTCGGATAGCGGCGTTGACCGCGGAGACTCACCCCCGACCCATCGATCACGGCCACCCCGAGCCCGGTCTTGGTACCACCGATATCGCCGACCAATACGCGCATGACCCAGCCTCCGACTGTCGAATCGAATCGTCCCCGACGCCCGCGGGCGCGCGGAACCGATCATGAAGTCGGAATCATAACAAGACGGGGCGGGGCGGCGAAGCCGCAAGCAAGGGGTCGGACCCAGCGGCAAGCGCAACCGGAAAGGTCGGAGCGGTCCCGCATCAATGACGCGGGACCCGCGCGACTTACTTGCTGGTCTTGGGCGTCGTCTGACTGGCCGCGGGGGCCACCACCGCGGGGTATCCATAGACCGGCGCGCCCCAAGCAAAGGGGAACCCGTAAGCCGCAAAGGGATAACCATAGCGACTGTAGGGGTAGCCATAGCCACCGTAAGGATAGCCGTATCCACCATAGGGGTAGCCATAACCACCGTAAGGATAGCCGCCATACCAGGGCGAACCCCAGTTACCCCAGCCCGGACCATCCCAGTTGCCGGGGAACATGCCGAAGGGGCCAGACCCCCAGAACGCATTGGCTGAGAACGAGACCAGCGCGGACGCCCCGGCGACGGCGGCAGCAATGCGCAGACGTTGTGCTCTAGTCATCACATTCCTCCGAAAAAACATACCGATGACGGGCCGGGCGACCGCTGCCCGACCACGCGAGCAAGACTAGTCTCCATGACGACCGGATTGATCCGTTTCAAAGCGGAACGGCGCGGCGAACAGGCCCCGCGGGGTGGTCAGCAGAACCCTTGCCTCCCAGAGCATCCGGGCACGGACGCAGGTGGGCAACATGCCGCCACCCCGATAGGCTCCTGAGCCCACGGGTGCCAGCGATGGCCGGTTGTAGCCCATGTTCATGTCGATGCCGGCAAAGTCCACCGCGACCGCGCTGACCTCTAAACCCCGGATCGCGACCCGCAGGACCAAGGGGCGGGTCACCGGGATGCCGCGCGGCTCCACGTCCAGTGTGACCTCGCCACCGCCCGCGAAACCCGCGGTGCAGGGTCCGGCGCGCACATCACAGCCGGGTTCCGCGTGGGCCAGCACGAGCGGCGCGGGGACGAGCAGGGCTCTGAGCCTGACCGCAACCACACCCACCATCGCGGCCGTCACCAGCGCCACCAGCGCCCAGAACGCACGGCGACGCATGTCCGAGTGACCCGTCAGGCCCCCTCCGATTGCCACGACTGGCGTTTGCGATAGATGGTGGACGGACTGACCTCCAGCAGCACGGCCGCGCGCGGGATATTCCCCTCGCAGAACGCGATGGCCCGCTCGATCGCCTCTTTTTCGATGACATGCAGCGGCCTGATCTCCTGCGTGTCGGTCTCGATCACCCGCGACGCCGGGGCCACCGGCGACGCGGCGCGACCGGTGAACCGATTCAGCGGCGGCGGCAGCATCCCCAGGGTGACTTGTTCCGCATCGTAAAGCACCACGACGTTGCGCAGGACATTCTGCAACTGGCGGATGTTGCCCGGCCAGTCGTACTCCAGAAAGACCGCCTCGACCTCCGGGGCGAACTCCCGGAACGCCTTGTGCTCCTCCACGGCGAACTTGCGCAGGAAATGATTGGCCAACAGCAAAATGTCTTCCACCCGATCGCGCAGGGCGGGCAGGTGGATCGGGATCACGTGCAGGCGATAGAACAGATCCTCGCGGAACCGTCCCTCGTCGACCTCCTTCTGGGGATCGCGATTCGTGGCACAGATGAAACGCACGTCCACCTTGACCAATTGGGTCGCTCCGACCCGCGCAAAAGACCCGGTCTGCACGAAGCGCAGGAGCTTGGTCTGCAGTTCCAGGTCCATCTCTCCGATCTCGTCGAGGAACAGGGTCCCGCCGTCCGCCATTTCGGCGGCGCCCTCCCGATCACGCGTTGCACCGGTGAAGGCCCCGCGGACATGGCCGAAAATCTCGCTCTCCATCAGATCGCGCGGGATGGCGCCGCAGTTCAGCGGGATAAAGGGCTTGTCCCGGCGGTTGCTTTGCCGGTGAATCGCCTCGGCACAGACCTCCTTGCCGGTTCCGCTCTCCCCGGTGATAAAGACCGTGGCCTTGCTGGGTGCGGCGCTGTCGATGATGCGGTAGACCGCCTGCATCGCCAGCGATGAACCGATGAATCCGTGGTAATGGTCACGCTGAAAGTCGTCGCGAATTTGCTCGACCAGCGTATTAAGATTTTGCCGATCCACCGCGTTGCGTAACGTGACCTTGACGCGTTTTGCGCTGAATGGCTTCTCGATGAAATCGAAGGCACCGTAGCGCATGGCGTCGATCGCCACATCCACCAACGCATGACCGGTGATGATCACCACCGAGGTCGGGATCTGCCGGTCATGGATGTGCTTAAGGATGTCCATCCCGTCCATATCCGGGAGCTTCAGATCCAGCAACAGGGCCTCGGGCGGGTCCCGCTCGATCTCCGCCATGCCGCTTTTACCGTCGCCGACATGCTTGACCTGATAGGGCTCCCCCCGCAGATAGCTGCGATAGACCTCCGCCAGGGCGGGGCTGTCCTCGATGATCAAAACTCTGGGCTTACTGGTGGACATGGATATCGCCTTACCCGGCGCGTGCGCCGCGGCCGGGTATGTCAGGGCCGTCACGGAACGCCTTCAGTCGCGCCGCGGTGCGGGGCACTGTGACCTGTCCTTATGACGGATCAAGGGGTGCAAGGATGATGACGGTCGCGTCGTCCCGCGGGGTCTCCCCGGCGACTGCGAAGAAGGTCGCCATCAACGCGTCGGCCTGTGCCGCGAGCGGGGCCCCCAGGCCGTCACAAGCCGCGGCGAGCAGATCTTGTTCCAGAACCTTGCGACCGGGCCCGGAAACGGCCCCTTCAAACAGGCCATCGGTAAACAACAGCAGCCGCTCACCCGCCTGCAACTTGAGCGAGAGAGTGTCGTAAACCGACTCCGACTGCAACCCCGGCAGCACGCCCCCGATGTCGAGCTGATGGGCGCCATCGGCATCCAACAGCAGCGGCGCCGGATGACCGGCACAGGCGATCTCGACCCAGCCGGAAGGGGCCAGGTGCACCACCACACAGGTTAGCAGACTGTACTGGTTGAGTTTGTCCTCAAAGACGCGCTGCGAGATGGCCCGGCACAACTGGGCAGGGTCCCAGGCATTCGGCCGGGAGTGCAACAACCCGCCGACATAGCCCGCATGGGCGTGCGCGAAAAATTTGGCGGCGACCCCATGGCCCATCACATCGACCAGCACGACACACGCATGATCGGCGCTCGACGTAAACGAGATGAAGTCCCCGCCACCGGCCTCGGCCGCCACCGAGCGCACCGCCGCCTGCCAGCACCCGAGTTCCTGGGGCAACTTGGGCTTCAGGGCCTCGGTGATCGCCGCATCGATACGGTGACCGAGCCGCGCGCGCACGCTGCGGCTGCGATACAGGGTGCGCTGGATCGCCGCGATCAGTTGGCGTCTGCGGATCGGCTTCAGCAGAAAATCATCGATCCCCAGCAGATCGGCCTGCTCCCGCACCATTTCATCGCGGGTTTCGGTCATGAAGATGAAGGGCACCAACTCGGTGGCCGGATCGTCGGCCAGCCGACGGCGCAGCTCCAGACCATCCATTCCCGGCATATGAATATCGGCAAGCACCAGATCAGGCGGCGCCCGCCGCAGCTGCTCCATGGCGACCACGGGTTGAGAGAACGGCATGACCTGGTAAGCATCGGAGAGATAGGCAGTCATCACCCGCAACTGCGCAACGTCATCATCGATCAGCGCGACGCTGACGCTACTCTCGCCCAGGCTGAGGCGCCACCGGTTGAAATCGCGCGCCGACGGACGCGGCTCGTAGAGCGCATCCGGAAACATGGCGGCGACCAAGGCCAGTCCTCTGCCGTGATCCCGCGCGAGATTGCACTCTCCGTCGATATCGGCCGTGCTCAGACGCTCCCGCCAATTCTGCAACGGGGCGCCATTATCAATGATCTCCAAGCCCCACTTGCCCCGTTCACGCGACAGCCGCACGCGAATCCAATCCGGCATCGGTCGACTGTGTTGCACCAGATTCGTCGCCAGCTCGGAGACCGCTACCAGGATTTGGCCCTGTCGCGCCTCTGACAAACCGGTGCAACCCAAACCCATGCTGACTTTACGCCGCAACTCGCGCACCCCCTCCAACGTCGGAGGGACCTCGAAGGTCTGCAGATTGCTGCGTATCATGGCGCCAGAAAGGGATAATCGGCACACAACCGAACGCTGGTGGCAGCGACCAGACGGCGCAGTTCCGGCAGCAGCGCAGCGAGACGTTCACACTCCCCCGCGCGCCCGGCCTGCTCCAGATCGTACACTAGGTGACGCAACGCCATCGCCCCGAAAGTCCCCGCGCTCCCCTTGAGGGCATGCGCCTGGTCGGCAGCACCTTGCGGATCATTGGCACTGACCCGCGCTTCGAGTAGACCCGCCCGGCGCGCACTCTCCCGGAGAAAGGTCAAGAGCAGCTCGGGCAGTTGGTCACTCCCCACGTCTTCCTCCAATTGAACCAAGGTTCGCCGATTCACCAGCGGCGGCGTCACGCCGGGGCGCGCTTCCAGGCCCCAGGTTGGGTCATCCGCCGCCTCAACCCAATGACTCACCGCCTCCAGCACGTCGGGCAGATCGGTCGCTGTGCTCAGAAAGCCATCGATTCCGGCGGCGCAGCATCGGTCTTTGTCCGCCGCGCTGGACGTCCCCGTCATGGTCAGAATCGGCATGTCCCCGCGCGGGTGCGGCAAGCGCCGAATGCCACGCGTCGCCTCGACGGCATCCAATCCAGGCATCGTCAGATCCATCAGGATCAGGTCGTAGCGGCAAGCGGCGGCGGCCTGCACCGCGCTGCGCCCGTCCGCAACCTCATCCACGGCATAACCGGCCTGCGCCAATACCTGGCTGGTCAGCATCCGGTTGGTACCGCTATCCTCGACGAGCAGAATCCGATGGTGCGGGTCAATCGTGCTCACAGGTACGGCTCCGGATAGTCAACGACGTTCACTGCTGCGGCCGGGCCACCGGCGTCTGGTTCACCGGGATCACACTGGTGATGCGCAACAACAGTAACAGGTCCATCGGCTGGCCGGTCACTCCCACCAATGCCAGCGCCCGTTTCTGGCCCATCAGGCGCTTATGCAGGAACACCAGTGCTCCGGCCCCAGAGGAGTCCATAAAGGTGACACCACTGAGATCGACGATCACATCGCCAGCCTCGTCATTCACCAGACGTTCGAATTCAGAGCGGGTGACGGGAGCACTCAAGGCGTCGAATTCGCCCTCCAGCACGATCACCGCCGCATTTCTTTCTTGCTTGAATACATTAACTTTCACGTCACTGCTCCAGATCGAATCGAAACCTCGTCGGCGACGCGGGCGCGGCAACGGCCGCCAGAGCCGCCGCGGACGGGCGCCGCGGACACACACCCGCCGCGCCGGCCTGGCGGCCGCTCACTACCCGACGGCGGATATTCACGTTTCCGGGATCTCCGGGGCCGCCCCACCCGAAAGTTCCACCTTGGCCCGATGCCGGCGCCCGCGCTCCAGGCCCAGGAGGTAACGGGCTGATCCAATCAGACCGACCAAGTGGCCCTGCACCAGATAATGGAGCGCCCGCAGCAGCCAAGAAACCCGCTCCGGACCGACTCTTTGTACCACGAAGGCAGTCGAATAGACGAATCATCCCCGCAAAAATAGACCACCGCAGGCGCGCCGAAGTGGATGGGCGGGATAGCCGACCAGGAGGCAACGCCCGGCCAGGCGCACGTGGCTGCCCAAGACCACCCGTATACCGACGGAAACGGTATTATGCCGGCCGAAATCCACGTTCGATCGCACCTCCAGACTCGGCGTCACCCGCCCGCTGGTCCATCAGGAGGGGGTGATTCCGGAGACGCGGCAGTCCGCTCCAAACCTGCACTTTCAACCGATCAAACAACGCCGGTCCGACGCAAACTGTCCGTGCTCGGCGGTCGGTTGACTCGTCAACGTTCTGCATGATCGATGGCGCATCATGCGCGCACCCCCGGATCGGACGTTGCCGAGGTCAGGAAGCAGCTTATCGGTGACGACGGAGCAGTAGTTCCCGAATGCGGCGCATCAGCCGCGCTTCAATAGCGCAAATCCGTCAACCCGTTCGGACTGAACAGATTTCCGAAATCAGTCGGCTGATCGATCACATTCGGATCACGATTGGTTGCAAAGTAAACACGCATCGCTCGGTCCTCTTTGGCTTCGGCGGCGGCCCAAGCGCCCCAAATCGACCCGCGGGCGAGCCGGAGAGAACCAGATTTCCAAGCTCCTGTCAATCGACCGGGCACACCGCACCTCGACAGGTGCGGCGCCACGCGGGATCAGTTTGCAAACAGCCGTAGACATTGGTCCGGTTCAGTCTGCCCGAGATGAAATATTCCAGAGCGCGCGACACGCCCGACCAAACCACGTCGGGCGATTCGCCCCATCGCATCCTCATCCATGGCCCAACTATGCCACGCACCTGACACCGGTGCTGCGTCTGCTCGGCGTCCGCTGTATTTTTTCGCCATCTCCGCCGTCGAAGGTCTCAGCAACGCCTATCTGGAATGTCTCAACCAAGGGCTCCTGCCGATCACCTACACCGACATCCACGACCCGCTGTTCGACACCATGGCCATTACCGACGTCCTGATCCGCATCCCCGCCGACGACCCCGCGCACGGTCCCGCGGCCCTCGCCGTTGCCTTGGCCGATGACCACTGGTCCGAACCGCTCGCCAGGGATCTCCAAGCGCGGGTGGCCGCCGGCTTCGGGCTCACCGGATCGCCGATCGACTGCTGGCGCTATACCGCGACCCGGTTCGGCAAACATGTCAGCGGTCAACCGCGGCCACCTGTGCCAGGAAGGCATACACGATCCGGCAGAAATTCCACGCGCAGCAGTCCGACGATTGTCGGCACGACCGGGCGACGCGCCGCCGGCGCTTTTCCCGACGACCTGTTCGCCGGGAGCGGAATTGAGTAACCTTCCCGCTGAATTGTGCGACGCCCCCGGAGTTGTCCTTACGCTTCCGCGCGTCCTTGAGATCCTGCGCGTCGAGGGGCCCCGGGACGGACTTTCAGGTGACCCCGAGCGCCGGCCCCCTGCAGCATCGCCCCGAGCGGCCCCCAAACGGTGGCCATGGGGACAACCGCGCGCTTCACGGTCACGCCCGACCCGGGCTACCGGGCCAGCGTCGCCGGTAGCTTCGGCGGCACCCTGGTCGGCAACGGCTATACCACCAACCGCGTCACCGCCGACTGCACGGTCGCGGCGAGCCTCTCACCCCTGGACACAGATGGCGTTGGTATCGCCGATGGGCCTGCCCAAGACAGGCGAATCCGGGCCAGCAGGATGCCGACGGCGATGGGGTGGGCGATGCCTGCGACAATTGTTCGGCCGTCGCCAACCCAGGCCAGGAGGACGCCGACAACGACGGCATCGGCAACGCCTGCGACGCGGACTATCGGCCGTTGTGCCCGGCATGCCTGCCCAGCCGCGGCGGCTGGCGGGCGATCTTGAGAGCGCCTGAGCCATGAGGGGGGCTCCGGACCGCGCCGTGGACAACGCGATGCCAGGCCGCCCGCGTGGCGGTACTGGTCTGGGTCGGTAGCGGTTGAGCGGGTCGGCCTATTTGCAGAGGGGTTAAAGGCTGAGGCATACCCTAAGAAGAACTCCGTATCAACAGTGACCAGCCGCGCCGCAAGGCGCGATGCTGGGCTCGTAGCGCACGCTGACCCAGGCGGCATTCACATCCGCTGGAATACGCGGCCTTGCCAGCCCGCACTGTCCCCGATATCCCCAAAAACCACTTGACACTCCGGTTATCTTGGAGGAAGCTCCCCCATTATAAAATTTGAAAAAGAGTCCGCCGATGGACGGATCAGCAGACCCATCCCTGCGGCACGGTCTTATCCGGTACCGGGCCGTCGGCGCATCGCGCCGGAAAGGTGACCATGGTGTCCGTCGGCCGGCGGCGCCCGCAACGGGTCAACTCATCCCGAACATCATCCGATAAATTGTCGACATGGATGGGTCTTTATTTAAATGAAGTGCTGGATATCTGAGATAAGGTTGCATATTGCTGCTGCCGCCGTTGCCGTCTTTCTGGCCACCTACTGGTTGCCGCTGACGATTGATTTCGGTTTGATTGCACTGACCCTCGGCGCAACCGCCGCACTGCACTTTTCACCGGAATCGCGCTTTCGTCTTTGGCCTTGGCCTAATGCCTGGATAATCGCTTTTGCGGCAAGCTTGGTACTGTCCATCCTATTGTCTGGCCACCCACAACGAAGCCTGCTGCTGAGCTTACCATTCATTCCTGCCACACTGCTCTACCTGCTGCTGTCGCGTTACGTCAAGAAGGGGCGCGGAATCACAATCGTTCAAGCTGGATTGAGCGCCGGGGCGGCCCTTATCGCCGTCATTGTGCTGCTAGGTAGCGTCTATCAGCGGACCGATCCAACGGGGTTGATCAAATCCTTGGCGCTCCCGATCCTTGTGGTTCCCAACGATCTCCTGGTGCTTGCGATCTGCATTCCATTGATCCTGGGCTGCGCACTCGCAACCAAGCAGGCGTTTCTTAAGCTGTTTGCGGCAGCGTCGATAATCCTGAGTCTCGCCGCCATGGTTATGGTCAACAGCCGTTCTGCTCTATTGGCCTCGGCCTTCGGGATCTTTATCGTGGCGGTTTTCCAGCGCGTGCGGTGGATGTGGATATCCCTGATCGGCGCCGCCGCTGGACTGCTCGCCCTCGACGGGGCTCGCGGCTTTCCGCTGCTGTTGAAATTTGCCCAAGCCCCGCAGTGCGATCCACGTCGGCCCCTGTGGGCCGCTGCTGTACGGCTATGGACAGAGCATCCGTTGCTCGGTTATGGGATGCACAACTATCGGGAACTCTACCGGGATCGTATCGAATCCTTCACGCTCCCAGCCTGTGCGATGGGGGACGAAAGACTCACGCCCTGGCCACACAATCTCTTCCTGGAATTACTATCGAGTCAGGGTGTGATGGGAACACTGCCGTTCGCAGTACTAATCGTTTGGGGTGTCAACCGTTCTTATCGGGCGGCGTGCCACGTGAATGATCCTGACCGATTATTTGCGGTTGGGCTCTTAGGGAGCTTCGGGGCCTTCATTTTCGCCTCGCTAATAGAACTCACCTTCCTCCGTTACTGGGTCATCATCATGGTCGCTACCCTGATCGGTTTGGCCGCGGCGCTCAAACAACCATCCACACCCATTGCAGGAGCTTACTCGTGAACATCAGGCCCAGTGCCAGTCGCCTCGTGATGCTGATTGCCATAATCGCCAGTGTGGCCGTGCTGACGATCTTCCCGGAGGCCAAAGCTGTCTTATCCGGCCAGGATTACGGTTACTACGATGATTACAGCGATTGCTGCACATACCTCCCCAACCGGGGAGGCTGGCGATCGACCATCAATCAATGACCATTGCGCGACCTTCAACCGAACCGAGGAGAATATCGAGATGCCGAAACCAAACCTGAGTAAATCCCTTACAGCGGCTGCCCTGTTAATCGTAAGCGGTACTAGTATGGCCGCGTCGGGTGTCATCGCAACGGCTACCGTGACAAAAGTATTAGTCGACGGCGGCCCGCCGGAAACCAACTACGGCGGTTGTATGGCCGCGCTCTCGGTGTCCCCCTCCACTATTCTGCCAACCTGCGCTAGCAATTGGGTTACTTTCAGTTGTACTGGTAGCTTTGCCACAAACATGGTGCAGGCTTACCATCTATTAGACCAGGCACAGTTAGCGCTGGCCCTTGGGAGGCAAGTAAGCGTGTATATCCGAGACGATCAGAAACACAATGGTTACTGCTTCGCCAGACGCATCGACATAAAATAGGAGTGTGATAGCGGTGCTGTCCCGTCGTTCGATGGTGCGGCTCGGGATCGGGGGAGCCACGGGGTTCGTCATCCTCTACTCTTGGTCAGTGATCACCCAATCTCCGGCTCCCCCGCTCCCTTCGTCTGCGATGGCGACCGACTCCAGGTCCACGGATGGGCGCTCTTCCGAAGCCCCGTCAAATGCCTCAATGGCGATTTATCGGCCGGAAAAGCTAGGTTCGAACCTGCCTAGAGACTACCCGATTCGCCTGATGGAAACATCAGCGGTGCACCGGAACCCGCGGACCGCTGCCGCGACCCCGTCAGCCCGAACATCAGTCATTGACACACCCCCGGCGCTTGAGGCGGCGGACGACTTCGCCCCGCCGATCGAGATCGGTGCAGCGCTGGATGTGGACGACCCCTTCTCCGAGAGCAGATCCTCGGAGATTACCGAACTTGAGGAAGTCGATGAGCGACTTGATGCAGACGATTCGTGGGCGCTGGAGATGATCGATGATGAGCAAAGTCCAGTGATGTCGGGGCCTGAACTCGATGTCGATGCTGGTAGTGTCGTGGATTTGGACGATGTTCCGGTCGAGATCGGTCTGCCGTTAATTGCCGACGGCCTCGATCGTTGAGGACATCGTACCTTGTTGCCTGCTCGCACTCACATTGACGCAGCAATTCCCAGAAAAATACAACCTTCGAAAACAGTGACTTCAAGTAACCGTGGCGGGTCGCCGCGATCAGTCAGCCGCAAGCGGCGCGGCGGCGTCGGCTTCGAAACCGAGACCTGCGCCTGAAGCGTACCCGCGCACTACCGGCGCACTACCCGCGCACCTCAGCGCCGCACCCGGCCAACCGACAGTGATTGACCTCTACGGTCACATGCAGCAGGCCGGGTATCGAGTCCAGCAGCGCCCGATAGTGCTCCACCGGGCGCGGCTGATGGGTGACCAGGGAGACGATACAGGCGCGGCCGGCCGGTCCGACGCGCCAGATGTGCAGATCGGCCACCTGATTATCCGCGTCGGATTCGATGGCGGCGCGCACCTGGTCGGCGATGGCGGTGTGGTCACCGGCATCCAGCAAATCGCGCGCGCTCGCCCGGGCTAGATCCCAGGCCCAGCGACTGATCAGCGCGGCGCCGATGATCCCCATCAACGGGTCCAGGAACGCCCAGCCATACGCCATCCCCAGGCTCAGCGCGACGAGCGCCAGCACCGAGGTCAGGGCATCGGCGATGACGTGCAGATAGGCCGCCCGCAGGTTATGGTCCTGACTCGCCTCATGGTTCGCATGATCATGGGCGTGACCGTGGTCATGCGCGTGATCATGACCCGGTCCGGCGTGACCCAGGAGCCAGGCCGACAGCAGATTGACCGCCAGACCCAGGGCGGCCACCAACAGCGCTTCCCCGTAATGGATCGGCACCGGGTCGATCAGCCGCCCCAGCGAGGCGCCCAACATCCACAGGGCGCCCGCGGCCAGCAGCAAGGCGCTGGTATAACCGGCCAGTGACGACACCTTGCCGGTGCCGAAGGTAAAACGGGGGTCCGCCCCGTGCTGCCGCGCGAAAGCATAGGCATAGGCGGCGATGCCCAGCGCGGCGGCGTGGCTGCCCATATGCCAGCCGTCGGCGAGCAGGGCCATGGAGCCGGTGAGCCAGCCGGCGATCAACTCGCCGGCCATCGCCGCCAGGGTCAGGCCCACCACCCAACGGGTGCGCTGCTCGGCGCGCCGCTGCGCCGCGTGACTGAAGTCGTGGGTGTGACTCCACGCACTCGGGTCATGGGTCAGCGGAGCGCGATCTTCCGTCAGGTTGGACATGGCCATGATGAGAGGTCTCCACTCGCAAGATCATTGAACACCGGCATCGTCGCCAACCACGACGTCGGTCCGCAGCCCCGTTGCGCGGACTGAAAACCGTTACGCAGACCAGTGCCCTCGGCGCCCCGGCGGTCATCCTGCCCGCGCGCATTGAAGGGCGGCGCAGGCAAGCGACTGTTCAATCAACCGGCGGGCGAAGGTCCAGTCGGCGGGCTGGCCGGCACCGGCGGTCGGTAAGAACACCTCGATCCCAAGGTAACGAAACGCCTCGTTCTCCCAGACGGACCTGGGGATCACGGTGTGGGCGGACAGCAGGGAGTCGCTGACGCGCGGCGGGTCATCCGGAGCGGCGAGCAGCACCCCCCGCACCAGCTCGCCCGACGGCGGCGGCTGAGCCGGGCCGCTGTGGTCGAGCAAACACGCCAGCAGGTGCCGATCGGCACTGATCAGGTCGGCGCAACGCCCTGGCTCGTTCACCCCGGCATGCAGATCCAGCAGCAGATCGTAGTGTCCGCGTACCTGCGCCAAGACTTGCAGATACAACTCCTGGTGGTTGGTGCGGTAGTAGAACGCCTGATCCGGGCTGGGACGCGCCCCCGAGACACCCGCCGGAATGCGCAACAAGGTCAGGTGCGACAGGTCGAGCCCGGCGGCCACGGCCTCGCCAAAGGCCAGTTCCTCCCGGTGGATACCGATGACCAGGACCGCCCGCATCGGTGGCTGCCCGGCGAACTCAAGCCGCCGGGCTGCCGACAACCGAGGGTGGGGAGGTCGCACCCACCCACTCATAGGTCTCGACACTGGCCTGGTCGCACTTGCAGCACCCGCTGGAGCAGGCGGCGCCATTGGCAATGCGGCGCACCCGGCCCTTGCGCTCCAGGGCCGCCAGCATCCCGCGCAGGGCGTCCTCACTGGTCTCGAAACGCAGCGCCATGTCCATCAGCGGCGCGCGCTTGCGCTCGGTCAGATACGCGGTGAGATCGGCAAGGATCATCTCGAGTCTCCTGTCTTAGTGGAGCCGGCTTCCAGCCGGCGGCGGCCGACGCAAATCACCCACGCCTCAGACCGCCGCCCGAGCCAACCGCGCCGGACGCGGATCGCGGTCGGCCCACCAGCGCAGCGTGAACAACACCGCGGCAAACACCCCGAGCATCCCCCCGATCCAAAGCGCCGATGCGGTCGGGTCCCGGCTAAAGATCGCGGCCTGATAAAAGACCGTCGCCGCGATGTAACCGAGCCCCGTGGTCCAGGCCGCGGTGAAGACGGCCCAGCCGGGCGTGGTCTCCCGATAGATCGCCGCGATGGCCGCCACGCAAGGCGCATAGAGCAGGATGAACAGCAGGTAGGCAAAGGCTCCGGCCGCCCCGTCGAAGCGCGCCGCCATGGCGCCGAAGGTGCCGGTACTGACCTCCTGGGCCGCGGCCGTCGCCTGCGTGTCGGTCAGGTCACCGACCGCCAACCCCAAGGGATCACCCCAGGCGCCGAGCGCATCGCCCAGATTCGCCGGGATGGTGGCCAGCGCCGCCTGCAGACCGCCGGTCAGACTGAAGGGTGCGGCCTCTTCCGGTTCGCCCGCGTCCGCCGCGGCCAGCGCCGAGTAGGTCGCGTTGAGCGTCCCCACCACCGCCTCTTTGGCCAGTATCCCGGTGAAGATACCGACCGTGGCCGGCCAGTTCTCGGCATTGAGCCCCATGGGTGCGAAGGCCGGTGCGATGGTGCGGCCGATCTCCGCCAGGACCGACTTCTCGCTGTCCTCGTTGCCGTAGGTCCCATCGGTGCCGATGCTGTTGAGCACATTGAGCACCAGCACCATCGGGACGATCACCCGACCGGCCCGCACCACGAACCCCTGGGTGCGCTCCCAAGTGCGGATCAGCACGCCCTTGAGCGTCGGCAGATGATAGGGCGGCAGTTCCATGACGAAGGGCGTGCTCTCACCCTTGAGCAGCGTGTGCTTCATCGCAAACCCGGTGAGCACCGCCGCCGAAATCCCGATCAGATAGAGCCCGAACACGATGTTCTGGCCACCCACCGGAAAGAAGGCGGCAGCGAACAGGACATAGACCGGCAGCCGCGCCCCGCAGGACATGAAAGGGGCCATGAGAACCGTCAAAATCCGATCGCGCGCGTTCTCCAGCGTGCGCGCGGCCATGATCGCCGGCACATTGCAGCCAAACCCGACCAGCAGCGGCACGAACGCCTTGCCGGGCAGGCCGATGGTGCGCATGAAGCGATCCATGACGAAGGCCGCCCGCGCCATATAGCCCGAGTCCTCCAGCGCCGACATGAAGATATACAGGAAGGCGATGATCGGGATGAAGGTCGCAACCACCTGGATACCGGCGCCGATACCGTTGGCCAACAGCACGATCAGCCACTCGGGGGCCGCCAGCCGCGTCAACACCTCGGCGGTCCCGTCCACGAAGATGGTCCCGGCGGCCTGATCGAAGAAGTCGATGAAAGCCCCGCCGATGTTGATGGTGAACATGAACATCAGATACATCACGACCAGAAAGATCGGGATGCCCAGGGCGCGGTTGAGCATCACCCGGTCGATGGCGTCAGACCGGTTGCGCGACGCCTGACCGGTGCGGACCACGGTCGACTGCGTCAAGGCATGACTGATCCCATAGCGGGCGTCGGCCAGCAGGATGTCCACGTCGTCCGCCTGGTCACCCAGCAGGGCGCGGACCGTCTCGGTGCCGATGGCATCGCCCACCAGACGGCGTGCCAGATCGTCACCCTCCAGCAGGCGGGCGGCCAGCCAGCGCGGCGCATCGCCGCTGGCCGCGGCAATCGGCGTGAGCCGCGGCAGCAGGGCGGCGATCGCGGACTCGATGAGCGGATCGAAGGTGATCGCCAGACTGGGCACCGGCCGCGCCGCCGCGGCCTGCAACAGCACCGCCTTGAGGTCATCCACCCCCTCCCCGCTGGCCGCCGACACCGGGACCACCGGACAGCCGAGTTGCCGTGCCAACGCGACCGTATCGATGCGCAACCCCTTCTCGCGGGCCACGTCCATCATGTTCAGGGCTACCACCAGCGGCCGGCCCGTTTCGATCAGTTGGGTGGTGAGATAAAGGTTCCGCTCCAAATTGGAGGCATCCAGGATATTGAGGATCAGATCCGCCTCGCGAGCATGCACGAAGTCACGGGCGATACGCTCATCCAGTGAGACCTCCTGATCCGTCACATCCAGGGAGTAGGTTCCGGGCAGGTCGACCAGCGTAAACTCCGCCCCCTGGAACCGATAGCGCCCGGTCTTGCGCTCGACCGTCACGCCGGGCCAGTTGCCCACCCGCTGACGGGAGCCGGTCAGGGCGTTGAACAGCGTGGTCTTGCCGCAGTTCGGATTGCCGACGACGCCGATCGTGAAGGTTTGACCCGGACTGGAATGGGTGTTGTCGGTACTGCTCATATCAACCGCTCCACGTTCAGCGTCGCCGCCTCGTCTTTGCGCAGACTCACCGAGGTCCCGCGCACCCGCACTTCCACCGGATCGCCCATGGGCGCCACCCGCACCACCTGGAACTCGACCCCCGGCGTCAGCCCCATGGCCAGGAGCTTGCGTCGATACGCCTGGCCACCGGGCGCGAAACCCTGCACCCGGCCTTGATCGCCGGCCTTCATCTCTTTCAGCATGATCGACATCTTGAACCTACTTAACGGCTGTGCCGGGTGTCATGGGCGCGGCACGCACCGCCGGCCCAAAAACGCATCATAATGGTGCAACCAGGATCTTGGCGGCCATCCCGCCGCCCAAGGCGATGCGCGCCTCACCGCGGGCGACCAGCAGGCCGCCGCCCTGACGCTGCACCACCTGGATTTCGGCGCCGACATTGAGCCCCAGTTCGGTCAGGCGCAACGACAGCGTCTTGCCGCCGCGCAGGGCGAGGATACGCACCGGCGTCCCCTCATCGGCCATCATCAGCGGAAAGCCCTTGGGCTCGGTGTCCATGTTTGACTCTGGTTTGCGGCTCTGGATTGACGACTTTGGAACTCGGACATTAATGCGAACGATTCGCATCTTACTCCCCGCCGACCGGTTAACGCAAATCCTTCTCATCTACGGTACAGTAGCGCGGCGTCGGCCCGACCATCCGTCACCGTGGCCCGAAAGCCGACCGCGGGCGCCCGGACCCGCCTGTCGGCCAACTGCCCCGCCCCGCCGCGACTGAGCACACGCGCGATGACGCCTTTCGTCTACCCTGACCGATCACATTGCCTAATCCTTGGAGCCCCGACATGACCAGTGACGCGCAGCCGGCCACAACCCCGACGGACGACTGGGAGGTCTTTCAACTGGACGACCTGGTGGCGCAGGTCGCGCCGGGCGCCCTGTCCCTGCGCGAGTTCCTGCGCACGCCCTCGTTGAGCTGTTCCATCTACCACCTGCCGGTCGGCTCCCGTGACATGGCGAGTGCGCACGAGGAGGACGAACTCTATCTGGTGCTCAGCGGACGCGCCCGACTGCGGGTCGGAACCAGTGAACACGAGGTGCGCCCAGGCACCTTGATGTACGTTCACGCCGCCTGTGATCACACCTTTTTCGACATTGAGGAGCACCTGACCGTCCTGGCCTTTTTTGGTGCCCCCCTGCGCGGGCGCTGGTCCGCGCGGGACGCTTGAGCCTGGAATAGGCATATTCCGCGCCAGGATGCCTGGGCTGGCGCTTGCGCAGCGGCTCCAAATTCGGGTGACCGTCGCCGGCAGCGTGTCGGCGGCGGGGTTGATGGTGGATGCGCTGCGCTTATCCACCCTACAAGACCGGCGCTGCCGTAGGGTGGATAAGGCGCGCCGCTCGATGTCAGGGGCCTGGCACGGTGGTCGCGCGCGCCGCATCCACCAGGGGTCGCGCGATGCCACCCAAATTGGGAATCGCTGGCGCCTGCGGGTCCAGTATGATGAATTTTAATTTCGTCATACAATGCGTCCGAACGCGGACCTCAAGTCCGTGAGCACGCACTCGCGACCCACTCAGGAGCAACCGCTATGCCCGGCACCCCCACGCGCATCCCTGGTCCAGAGATCGCCCTGATGGGCCTGCTCGCCCTCGCTCTGACACCGGCAACGCCGGCCGCGGCGCATTTTCAGGAACTGATTCCATCGACCGAGATCGTCACTGAAGGGGGGAACACCCCGGTCGGCCTGAGCCTGGCGTTTACCCACCCCATGGAGCGCGGACCGGTGATGGAAATGGCCGAGCCGGTGCAGTTCGGGGTCCTGGGTCCAGCCGGGCGGGAAGACCTGAAATCCGCGCTGAAACGGATCAAAGTCGACGGGAAATCCGCCTACACCGCCGAGTACCGCGTCAAAAAACCGGGTGACTATGTGTTCTTCGTCGAGCCCGCGCCCTACTGGGAGCCGGGTGAGGGCAAGATGATCGTCCACTACACCAAGGTGGTCGTGGATGCCTTCGGCGCCGAGGACGGCTGGGATGCCGCCCTCGGCCTGCCGGTGGAAATCGAACCCCTGGTGCGCCCCTACGGCCTGTGGACAGGCAATCTGTTCCGCGGCATCGTCAAACAGTACGGCAAGCCGGTCCCCTTTGCGGCAGTCGAGGTGGAGTGGCGCAACGACGGGTCGGTCAAGCCCCCGGCCGACCCCTTCGTCACCCAGGTCATTAAGGCCGACAGCAACGGCGTTTTCAGCTATGCGATGCCCAAGGCCGGCTGGTGGGGCTTCGCCGCTCTGCTGGACGGACCGGCCCCGCTGACCAATCCGGACGGCAAGGAGGTCCCGGTGGAACAGGGCGCGCTGATCTGGGTGCGCACACGGGATATGTGATCCATGGCCCACATCCCAGACGGCGTCCTGTCCGCTCCGGTCCTGATCGCCGGCGCCATCGCCTCGGCCGGACTGTTGGCGCTGGCCTTGCGGCGCCTGGACTATGACCACCTGCCCGCGGCGGCGGCGCTGTCCGCCGCCTTCTTCGTCGCCTCATTGATCAGCGTCCCGGTGGGTCCCAGCAGCGTCCATCTGCTGCTGAACGGGCTCATGGGCCTGCTGCTCGGCTGGACCGCCCTGCCCGCCCTGTTCGTCGCATTGGTCCTGCAAGCCGTCTTCTTTGGCTACGGCGGCTTCGCGGTGCTGGGCGTCAACACGCTGAACATGGCCCTGCCGGCGCTGCTCTGCGCGCTGGCGCTGCGCCCCTTGCTACGCCGCGAGCGGCCGTGGTCCGGGGCACGTCCGGTGTTCTGGATCGGCGCTGCGGCAGGCGGTGCCGGAGTCCTGCTGACCGCCGTCATGCTGGCCCTGAGCCTGGGCCTGAGCGGTCAGGCCTTCATCCCCGCCGCCCAGGTGCTGGTCATCACCTATGTGCCGCTGGCCCTGGTGGAAGCGCTGATCACCGGCACCGTGCTGCGTTTTCTGCAACGGGTCGAACCCGACCTGCTGCCCGGGCCTCGCGCACTGGAGGTCGAGGCTTTACCGTGAACCTGCGTCGTCAGGCCATCCTGGCCTGTCGGCGTCGGGACTGGAAGAGTCAGGGCTGGAAGCCCAGACGACGCAGTGGTGGAGAGGTCTTTAATGTTCCGGGATTTGTCGTTGTCGTTGTCGTTGTCGTTGTCGTAATCGAGGTTCTCATGGCGCCCCGGCGGATTCTCTCGCACCTCGTACCGATCCTGATCCTGCCGGGTCTGGCCCTCAGCACCCCCGCCCAGGCCCACAAACTGCGCGTCTTCGCCGCGGCCGAAGGCCCACTGATCACCGGGTCGGCCTATTTCGCCGGGGGCGGCGCGGCTGCCGGCGCCCGCATCCGCGTCGTGGATGCGCAGAACCGCACCCTGGCTGAGCCAACCCTGGACGCCGCGGGCCGCTTCAGCTACCGCGCCCAAGCCGCCGCGGATCTGCTGATCGTCGCCGAGACCGGCGACGGCCACCGCACCGAGTGGCGGATACCCGCGTCCGACCTGACCGGGTCCTTCCCGGCCACCGACTCAGGCGCGCCCGAGCCGCCCGCGACGGCCCCGACCGCCGCGGCACCCCCAACGCCGGCGCCGAGCGGCCTTGATCCGCTGCTCACAACCGCCATCGAGGGCGCGGTCGCCCGGCAACTGCGCCCGCTGCGCGAGGAGTTGCAGTCCTTTCAGGATCAGGCGCGGCTGCGCGACATCCTGGGCGGCCTCGGCTACATTCTCGGGCTCATGGGTCTGGCCCTCTGGTGGCGGAGCCGGCGGACGGCTGCTCGACCTTGACCACGGCGCTCTTTCCCACTGACGGGGCGTCCGCGGCGGACTGGCTGGCGGCCCGGGACACACGTCTGCGGCTGCTCGCCGCCGGCCTGTTCGCCCTGATGACCCTGAGCCTCACCCAGTTCTGGACCTTACTGACGGCCGGGCTGATCGCGCTCACCCTGGCATCCGCCGCGGGGCTGACGCTGCGGATGCTGCGCGGCCGGCTGCTGGCCCTGGAAGGCTTCATGCTGTTCCTGCTCCTCACCTTGCCCTTCACCGTCCCCGGCGAGCCGCTGCTGACACTGGGCCCGCTGACCGCCAGCCGCGCCGGCGTCGCGCAGGCGCTGCTCATCCTGCTGAAAGCCAATGTGATCGTGATCACCCTGCTCGCCCTGGCGGGAAGCCTGGAACCGGTCGTCTTCGGCCATGCACTGGCGCGACTGGGACTGCCCGAGAAACTGGTGCACCTGCTCTTGTTCACGGTCCGCCAGATCCATCTGCTCCATCAGGAATACCAGCGCATGGATCAAGCCATGCGGGTACGCGCCTTCCGCCCGCGCAGCGACCGCCACACCTGGAACAGCTACGGCTGGCTGATCGGGATGCTGCTGGTACGCAGCCTGGCCCGCGCGCGGCGCATCATGGGCGCCATGCGCTGCCGCGGCTTCCACGGCCGGCTCTATCTCCTGGACACGCCGACTTGGAACCGCGGCGACACTTGGTCGGCCGCGGCCCTGGGGGTGATGGTGACGGCACTGACGACGGCGGACCGGCTGTGCTGACGGACACCGGGACCGGATCGGTAAACCCACCCCTGCTGGAATTGCGCCGAGTTCACTTTGGCTACGCCGACCGCGCGGTGCTGCGCGGCGCCGATCTGGTCTTACACGGCGGCGAACGGGTCGCGCTGATCGGACCCAACGGCGCCGGCAAGACCACCCTGCTGCATCTGCTGGTCGGCCTGGCCCGCCCCAGCGCGGGCGAGGTCCGCGCCTTCGGTCAGACGCGCCGGACCGAGCCCGACTTTCACGACGTCCGCACCCGGGTCGGTCTCTTGTTCCAGGACTCGGACGACCAACTGTTCTGCCCCACCGTGCTGGAAGACGTGGCCTTCGGCCCGCTCAACCTGGGCCGCACCCCCGCCCAGGCCCGCGCCGATGCCGAGCAGGTCCTGGCGGCACTGGGCCTGTCCGGGTACGCCGACCGGGTCACCCACCGCCTCTCGGGCGGGGAGAAACGCCTGGTTGCACTGGCCACCATCCTCGCCATGCACCCCGCCGTGCTGCTGCTGGACGAGCCCACCACCGGCCTGGACGAGGCCACCCAGGAACGGCTCATCGGCCACCTGTCCGCCTTGCCCCAGGCCATGCTGATCGTCTCGCACGACCACCGCGTCCTGGAGCAGTTGGTGCAACGTGCCGTGCTCCTGGTCGACGGGCAACTCGCCGCGGGGACGCTGCACCAACACCCCCACACCCACCGCCATGCCCACCTGCATGTGCACGCCCCGGCCGAGGTTGCCGACCATGGGGACCCGGCCGCGGCGCCGATCCACGGCGAGCATCACGAGCCGTGATGCCTGACCCCAGGAGCCCGCTTGTCAGGCTCTTCATTCTTTGAGGCAAAAGGCAGACCTCACTCGGTTGTCGGCAAGCCTCAAGCAGCAAGTCTTGTTAGGCTCTTTGTGAGAGGCCAAAGACAACTAAGCCGCGTGGTCATGAATGTCTTGATGCTCAGCAGGTTTAGGGCTTGCTGGCACAACGCGGCGGCCTTGACGGCCTTGCTTCTGGCGAGCATCTTCACAGATCGCGTGCAGGTCATTCCCGAACCATTCAGCGTACTCTCTGCGGGTGTTGTGGATCTCGTCAATAATTGGGTTCGCCTTCATGTTAAGTACTCCAACAGAATATTTTATATGGCGCTATTATGTTAAGTTACTGTTTTTAATTTGTTTTATTTTTCGTTTATCTCTGATCTCTTATAAACAATTGTGTTGATGTACTTATATCTCTAATAGCTCCAATGGTGTGCAAATGATGGGCGGCTCATACCCGAAAGAGCGGATAACCGCTTCTATTCTGCTTCGGAA
>NZ_CAIZIZ010000442.1 GCF_903933125.1 uncultured Lamprocystis sp.
CCCATCATATCAATGTCTTGGGCCGCTATGCGTTCTTGCTGGCCGAGCAGGTCGCCCGCGGCGGGATGCGACCGCTCCGGGGGCCGGAGGACGATGACTGGTCCTTAGCGTAAGTTTTCGTTCCAATGATTGTCAGACCCCCTCTACGGCAATGGCCGCCGGGCGCGTTGCCGCGGCGGCACAGGCCCGATTGACCATCTCGGCGAAAACGGCCCGATGATGAACGGCCGGGATCGCGATGAGGCGATGCCCCTGATCGGACAGCGTCAGCATGATGCGCCCTCGCGGAACTGCCGCAGTGCGCGTTCGACCTGCTCCAGACACAGCGGAGCCTCTGCGGTCCCGGGTGCCGCGGTGTCGCGCCGCCCTGGGCGATGCTGATCCGTGTCCGGTTCGGCGTCGAGGACCGCCAGTTTGGACGCCAGGGCAAAGATCTGGATCACGTCCCGCGGGCTCGGCAGGTCGTCCTTGCCCTGCTGGTCCGCGTCCCACAAACGCCAGAACCCGGTCAGGAGCTTGCCGATGGCCCGTTGTTGGGTCGGGAACTGGCGCATGACGATGGCGCTGATCAACTCGGGCGCGGGTTGTTCCACCCGGATGATCGGAAAGAGCCGGGACCGGACGAAATCCGGGAGCAGGTCCAGGTCTTCGCTGTTGGTCGCACCGATGAACCGGAATCGGGGGTGGGCCTGGACCCGCTCTCCGATCAGGTCCAGGTCCAGATACCGCCGATCGTCGAGCACGCTCGCCAGCAAGGCCAGTGCCCGACCAGGGAACTTGCCGAGCTCGTCGATGAAACAGACGCCGCCCTTGAACATGGCTGTCGCCAGGGCCGAGATCAGGTAGTCGATGCGGCCATTGCCCTCGTCCGCCGGCATGAGAGTGCAGGCCAGATCCTCGGCGGTGATGTTCTCGTACCCCTGACAGACGTAGAGATCGAGCCCCATCCGTTTGGCGATTTCGAACACCAGGCGATTCTTGCCGCACCCCGGCGGGCCGATCAGCAAGGGCGAGAGGGGTTGGGACTGGGCCCCGGCCAGCCAGGCCGCGGCGACCATCCGGAGTTCGCTCTCCCGCCCGACGAAGTCGACCATGGACTCGTCGGTGGGCACATAGGGCTTTCTTGGCCAGACCAGCTTCTTGCCGACGGCGATCTTGTCCGCACTCATGCTCATGGGGCCACCTTACACAGTGATTGCAGTCAGCCGAGACGCATCGGGATACCCGGAGACCAGCCAACCGGTCTCGGACCCTTGCACTGTGTAGACGCAAATGAGATGCCACCGATCTCAACCGGGGCGGTTGAGCTGATATAGCCATCGGACGTGACAACCGGACGTAGGGGCGGGTTTCAAACCCGCCCCTACACCAAGGGTCTGTCCGGATATCAGGTCGGGTGGACAAGCGATAGCGCAGTCCACCGCATCCCGCGCCGCCGCTGGTGGACTGCGCTGCGCTTGTCCACCCTACGATCCTTGGGCGGCCGGAATGATGATCAAGGCCGGAATTGCGATCGGGGAGGGCAACCGCTCCGTTACAACGCCTCGACCAAGACCCGGTCGATGTCCGCCAGGATGTCCGCCACGGCCGCTTCGAGTACCCGGCGCGTCCCCTCCCGCAGGAACGCGACTGCCGCGTCCGGGGCGGTCTCGTACTCGGAGAGGAAATAGGCCAGTCTGGAGCGCAGGAGGCTGATGTCTTGAAAGGTACCGGGAGCGAAAAGCCGCGGGATGCGGCCGTGGAGGTCGAGCTCGTTGAGAAGATTGGTGAGCTCGGTTGAGATGGGCGGCAGCGGGTTGGGGCTTGGCCCGTCCCTGTTGAGAAGCGGCGCCAGCAGATGCTCCACGGCTCGGATGGTCTCGTAGACCCGCCGCAGGTGGCGGAAGGCGGACAGGTGTTCGGCCCGCGGGGTCGCCGTCGGCGTCGTTCCCGGACACCCCGGGTCCCGGCGTACTCCTTGGAACTCGAACACCGCCTGAAGGTGGCGGACATCCAGGGTCGACACCCGGCCGAAGAGGCCGAACAGGTTGGTGAGGAGCGTCTTGAGCTCCCGCACATTCCCCGGCCAGGCGTAGTCGCCGAGGGCGGCGAGGATGTCCTCGGCCAGGGTGGCGCCCTCGTCGCGGGCGATACGCTTCCAGTAGGCCAGGGCCAGCAGGCGGACATCGTCGCGATGTTCGCGCAGCGGCGGGGTGGTGATGAGGAACCCGCGCAGGCGATAGTAGAGGTCTTCGCGAAACTGCCCGGCCTGGACCATGGCGAACAGGTCGCGGTTGGTCGCGCAGATCACCCGCGCGTTGACGGCGGTCTCGGCGCTGCCCCCCACCTTCCTGATCCGACTCTCCTGGAGCGCGCGCAGCAGCTTGACCTGATGGCCGGGCGACAGCTCGCCGATCTCGTCCAGGAAGAGGGTGCCGCCGTCGGCCGCAATCCAGAGCCCCTCGGTACTGGTGAGCGCCCGGTGAAGGCCCCCCGCACATGGCCGAACAGCTCGGACTCCAGCAGGTCCTGGGGAAAGGCCCCGCAATTCACCGCCCGTAACGGTCGCTCCCGGCGCGGGCTGTGCTCGTGGATCTGGCGGGCGACGATCTCCTTGCCGGTGCCGGTGTCGCCGGTGATCAGCACCGTGTCGTCTACCTGCCCGGCCCGCAGGATGAGCTGTCGCACCGCGACGGCATCGACCGAGTGGCCGATGAACGCGGCGCGCAGCGCGGCCGGCTCCGCGATCATCTCCAGCAGATTCAGCACGGCGCCGCTGCGGCCCCTGAAAGCGGGGAGTGGATCGATGGCGGGGTCGGGTTCCCGGGCGGTCTTGTTGAGTTGGGCGAACAGCTCGTCGGACACGCCGATGATGAAGAGCCGCCGCGGGCTGTCCGCCGCCTTCTTCAGCAGGGTCCGGACACTGTTCAGCAGCTTGCCCGGCGAGGCGTAGGCGGCCGCGATTAGTGGGATGGCCGAACCGTCGCCTTTCAGCAGGGTGCGGGCCAACTCGATGGCGGGGTGCTTTTCGCCACGGTCTTCGATGACACCGGACAGCGTCGCCAGTGGGTCACGGAGCGCGGGCGGTACGATCCAGACGGTGTAGCCGGCCAGTGCCGCCGTCGACTCGCGCACCGCCTCCGCGGTTAACTCCGGGAGGGTGCGGCGGATGACGGCGGGGGTGGGGCCGATTTCGAGGAGGTCGATGGGCATGGGGTGCATCCGATCGCGGGGTGGTGCGGGTTCATAGCTCGCCGGGCGGAAAGCCCAGCGCGATGGGCACGTCCGGTACGGAGCCCATCGACAGTTTGAACCGTTGTCCGAAGCTCAGCCCTTTGCGCCAGCGGTCCAGGGCCGCGCGCAGCTTCTTGGCGGTCGGATGGTCGCGGTTTTTGAGCGCGGACAGGGCGTTCAGGCAGCCGTCGATGTTGCCTTCCATCAGCAGGGCGGTGGCGAAGTTGAGTTTGTAGGTGTCGGGGATGTCCGGCGGGATCGAAAAAACCTCGTTCGGCAGGACGAGTTGCCGAAGCAGCCGTATCGCGGGCTCTGCTTGGCCCAGGCGCAAGAGGCAGACGGCGTGGGCGTTCTTCACCGCCGGCGGCTCGTCACGGCCGGTGCCGATCAGTTGCAGGGCGGCGTCGGGAGTGCCTTCGTTCAATAGGGCACGCACGCGATCCAGGTCGATGGCGTTCTGGTGGGCTGGAACGGCCGTGGAGCCCTGGCCGGGGGCTGGTGGACCGGCCGATTCATGCGTTTCTCCGAACGGAACAGTCTGGCCCGAGTTGCCGGAGAGCAAGGTGCCAAGGGTGCCGGCTTGAACCTTCCACCGCAGTTGCTCCAAGACTTGCGCGTCCTGCGGCGACAGAAAGAGCCCTCCGCGTTTCATGCCGGACAGAACCACGTAGGCCCGGCTCCAGTGGGTGCCGGCATCGGCGTCCCCTGATTGCTCCAGGACGGTCGCAACCCGAGCGTGGCTGAACCATAGGTCGCGCTGCCACCAGGCGTTCCCGGGGTCGGCCGCCGTCAGGCGCTCGCGGATCGCCAGTGACACCCGGTGGGCGCCCAGCGCCCCGGCGAGGTCGCCCTGGGCCACCAGCACGTCGCCCACCTCGCTGTGGCTGATCGACAAGTCGCGCTGCCACCCGGCGTGGCTGGGGTCGGCCGCCACCAGGCGCTCGCCGATCGCCAGCGACACCCGGTAGGCGCGCAGCGCCCCGGCGAGGTCGCCCTGGGCCACCAGCACGTCGCCCACCTTGCTGTGGCTGACCGACAAGTCGCGCTGCCGCCCGGCGTGGCTGGGGTCGGTCGCCGCCAGGCGCTCGTCGATCGCCAGCGACACCCGGTAGGCGCGCAGCGCCCCGGCGAGGTCGCCATGGGCCACCAGCCCGTCGCCCACTTTGATGTGGCTGATCGACAGGCCGCGCTGCCACTCGGCATTCCCGGGGTCGGCCGCTGCCAGGCGCTCGCGGATCGCCAGCGACGCCCGGTAGGCGTGCTGCGCCCCGGCCAGATCGCCCTGGGCCACCAGCACGTCGCCCACCCTCTCGTGGCTGACCGACAAGTCGTGCTGCCACCCGGTGTGGCTGGGGTCGGCCGCCGCCAGGCGCTCGTGGATCGCCGTGTGTATCCGGTAGGCGAGCAGCGCCCCGGCGAGGTCGCCCTGGGCCACCAGCACGTCGCCCACCTTACTGTGGCTGATCGACAAGTCGCGCTGCCACCCGGTGTGGCTGGGGTCGGCCGCCGCCAGGCGCTCGTGGATCGCCGTGTGCACCCGGTAGGCGCGCAGCGCCCCGGCGAGGTCGCCCTGGGCCACCAGCACGTCGCCCACCTTGCTGTGACTGATCGACAAGTCGCACTGCCACCCGGCGTGGCTGGGGTCGGCCGCCGCCAGGCGCTCGCGGATCGCCAGCGACACCCTGTAGGCGCGCAGCGCCCCGGCGATGTCGCCCTGGGCCACCAGCCCGTCGCCCACCTTGATGTGGCTGACCGAGAGGGCGCGCTGCCAATCGGCGTTGCCAGGGTTGGACGCCACCAGGCGCTCGCCGATCGCCAGCGACGCCCGGTAGGCGAGCAGCGCCCCGGCGATGTCGCCCTGGGCCACCAGCACGTCGCCTAACCTCTCGTGGCTGATCAACAAGTCGCGCTGCCACCTGGCGTGGCTGGGGTCGGCCGCCGCCAGGCGCTCGTGGATCGCCAGTGACACCCGGTAGGCACGCAGCGCCCCGGCGAGGTCGCCCTGGGCCACCAGCCCGTCGCCCACCTTGCTGTGGCTGATCGACAGGCCGCGCTGCCACTCGGCATTCCCGGGGTCGGCCGCCGCCAGGCGCTCGCGGATCGCCAGCGACGCCCGGTAGGCGCGCAGCGCCCCCGCGAGGTCCCCCTGGGCCACCAGTCCTTCGCCCACCTTGCTGTGGCTGTCCGACAGGCCGCGCTGCCATTCGGCGTTGCCGGGGTCGGCCGCCGCCAGGCGTGCGCCGATCGACAGCGACTCCTGGTAGGTGCGCAAGGCCCCCGCGAGGTCCCCCTGGGCTACCAGCACTTCGCCCACCATTATGTAGCTGACCGAGAGGACGCGCTGCCACCCGGCGTTGCCAGGGTCGCACGCCGCTAGGCGCTCGGCGATCTCCAGGGACGCCCAGTAAGCGCGCTGCGCCCCGGCCAGTTCTCCCTGGGCTACCAGCACGTTGCCCAACCTCTCGTAGCTGGCGGACAGGCCGCGCTGCCACCTGGCGTTGCCGGGGTCGGCGGTCGCCAGGCGCTCGGCGATTTCCAGCGACGCCCGGTAGGCGCGCAGCGCCCCCGCGAGGTCCCCCTGGGCCATTAGGACGTCGCCCACCCTGCTGTGGCAGAGCGAGAGGTCGTGCTTCCCCCCAGCGTTGCCGGGATCGGTGGTCGCCAGGCGCTCGGCGATCACCAGCGACGCCCGGTAAGCACGCAGCGCCCCCGCGAGGTCCCCCTGGGCTACCAGCGCGTCGCCCACCTTGCTGTGACTGACCGACAGGTCGCGCTGCCACTCGGCCTTGCGGGGATCGGTCGCTGCCAGGCGCTCGGTGATCGCCAGCGACGCCCGGTAGGCGCGCAGCGCCCCCGCGAGGTTCCCCTGGGCCACCAGCCCGTCGCCCACCTTTTGGTGGCTGGCCAACAGGTCGCGCTGCCACTCGGCCTTCCCGGGATCGGCCGCCGCCAGGCGTTCAAGAACCTGTTGTGCGCCCTCGAAAAGCGCGAGGCGCAGACGAACACATGCGACGTTTTCCAGGGCATCCCCGAGCTGGAAAAGGTAGTTGGTGCAAAGCTTGCCGGTGATCGCAGGTATCTGCCCCGGCAGCTCGAACAAGGCGAGTGCCCAGGTGAGTCTAGCGTTGGGGGTCTGGGCCTCACCCGCCAACAGGTGCTTGGCCAGGGTGCCGGTAGCACCGGCAAGCTCCAGCCCCGCATAATTGCCCGCTGCCTGCCAGCCGAAGCCGGGCAGGGAGGACACAAGGGTCCCGATTTCCAGCCCCGCATAATAGGCCGCTGCCCGCGGCCGATCGTCCGCCCAGATGAGGTGATACATCAACTCCGTCTGACGCAGCGCGTCTTCCGTCGCCAGGGACTCCAGATGATCGGCAAGCATGGTATGCAATGCCCGCCGACCCCCGGGATCGCTAAGGTTTCGTCGCTCCACCGCCGCTCTGAGCTGCGCATGGGCAAAGTCCCATTGCGCCTGGGCGCCGCGCTGGACCAGATGGGCGCGCAGGCTGCGGCGCAGTCCGGCGAAGGCGAGGTCACTCCAGGGCTGGCCACTGACCTTGGGCAGCAGGACTTGCAGGTCCGACTCGCGCCAGCCGCCGCGGCTGAGCGCCACCAGGTTGACCAGTCCGTCCGCCCAGGCAGTGCCGTGCAGTTCCTCCGCCCGCGCCAGGAGATAGCCGTAGAGGGTCTCGACCTCGGGCGGCAGGTTCTCGGCCACTGCCACGAGCAGGGCACGCAGGCGCTCCCCGGCCGAATCGCCCGGCAGGCCATGGGCCCGGGCGAAGTCGTCGGCGTCGAGCAGCAGCAGTTCGTCGAGCGCCAGCTCCAGCCAGAGCGGGATGCCGGCGGCGGGCTGACCGTCGGGGCGGAGCTTCTGCGCCAGACAGTCGCGCACCGGCGCGGGCAGGGTCTTGTGGTAGCGTCGGCAGAGGGTGTCGGCGATCTGCTCGGCCTCGCCGCGGTCGAGCGGCGGCAGTGCCAGGGCGGTCACGCCCGGACGCTGTTCCAGCGCGGTGCTGGCGCTGCCGGGGATCGCGGTGGCGATGAGCCGGGCATTGGGTGGCCAGAGTTTGGGGAGCCAGGTGAGGTACTGGGCGGCCGGGGTGGGCTCGAACTGATCCAGTGCATCGAGCAGGCAGACGACGCGCCTTTGCATCGCGGCGCGGCCGAGCAGGGAGGCGAAGGTCTGCTCCAACTCGTCGGCCTTGGTCAATCCCTCCGACGGATCGGGGATCTGGAGTGCGGCGGCGAGCTCGCCGATCCAGCGCCGCAGCAGGTCCTCGACCCGGGTGGCGCGGTTGCTGATGCCGGCGGCGTGAGCGAGCAGCAGCAGGTCCTCCTGGGCCAGTTGCCGGTGGAGCTTGGCGAACAAGGCGCTCTTGCCGGCCCCGGCCGGGCCGGTGAGGCAGGCACCCCAGGCGGTATCAGGTTCAGCCGGTGAGCGCGCGAGCCGGCGCAGTTCGGCGAGGCGCTCGGTACGTCCGACGAAGTCGCGGCACCGGCCCTCGATGAACTGTTCGAGGATCAGGGCCTCTTGCTGCTGCCAGGTGCCCGCGGCGCGGGCGGCATAGGCGCGGGTCTCGGTCTCCAAGTCGCTCCACAGGTCTTCAAGGACTTGGCGGCCCCAGGCGTCGAGGCCGGTGACGCACTGGTGTTCCTCGTCCCACTCGGCCTGGTAGGTGGCCCAGCGCCCCGGCAGTTCCAGTTTGATGCGCGCCTTGAGTGCATCGAGCTGCACCTGGGCCGCCGCGGCGTCGGGCTCGCCGGTGTGCCGCTCGCTGTAGCCGGCGGCGGTCTTGGGGTCCATCTGGTCGTAGGGCAGCGGCGCGCGGAAGTAGAATCGGCTGCGTCCGGCCTGCTCGGAACTGTCGAGCACGCCGTATTCGATCTCCAGGGCGGTGACGCTCTTGCCCGCAAGGGCTCCGCGGTGGCCGGCCTCCTCGGCCGCCGCCTGCATCCGCTCCAGCGGCGGCACCCACCCGTAGCGGTCGCCGATCAGGCCGACAAGAAAGGGACGGGAACGCGCGATCTCCGCCAGACAGACCTTGAGTACCAGGCGCTGCTTGGTCTCTTCCTCCGCCGCCGAGGCGGTGTCCACGCCCCAGCGCAGATCAATGGGCTCGAGGTGGTGGAAGCGCGCCTTGAGCCGCTCCTCCAACTCCGGGAAGACGAACCGGTGCAGGTGGTCACGCTCCGCCTGAAAGTCGCGGAAGGTGCTGGTCACGAAGACGGGGCGCGATTGCCAGACGGCGAAGGTTTCCATGGTTCTTCCGGTCTCTTGCGTGGAGCGGTGAGCGGACCAAGTCACGTGCCATTATCATGGAAATTGCGGATCGATGGAGCGCAACCGTCCCCCCTGCTGCTCCCCCTGCCAGGCGCCCGTTCCACCCCCAACCGCAAGCCGCTCTGCACGAAGGGGAAGGGAGCGGTGCGGTGGAACGCCACAGGCGGTCCCGCCGTTGTTTCCCGGCAAGGCGATACGCGAGACTCAAGCGGCTGATGATGCTGCGACATCAAGCCCTTGCCCTGCGAGGAGGCAAGTGAGATGCCATGAATCTCAATTGCGACGCTCAAGACCCGAGGGTTGCCCGCTCGGTTGCCTGACGCACGGTGTCGGAGACGCACGCGGCCAGAACGGGAGGGACGTGGTGCCGGTCCAGACAGCGCCCGGTGCAGCACTGGAGGATGCTCGTGCGCGCGACCGGCTCAGGTCGTTGAGAAGATTTTCGATCTCGGTTGAGATGACCGGCAATTGTTCGGATTCCGGGCCATCCCCGTTGAGAAGGCGACCAGCGCCCCGGTTGGGCCGTGCGCCCGGTCGGCCTTGACCGGACGGTATGGCGGGGGGGCCGCTCGATGCGCAGCGGACGGACGCGCTTGCGCAGGTACCGCGGCACTCCGGGCTCGACCTCCAGGTCGGCACCCGCGGCGCGGATCACGTCACACAGAGCCTCAAGGGACGCCAGAGAGTCGGGGCCTCCAGGTGCAGCGAGAAGGGCGGGTTGATCAGGGCGACCCCGAAACCCGTCGGGTCGATCTGCTCCATGCCCACGGTTGAGAAATGGCACTGGAACCCGGCTGCCTTGGCAGCTTCACCGAGCGGCGTCACACAGGGACCGTGAACAAGCGTGCGACCCTGGGCGCGGCGTCTGGCTCCCCAGCGAGGCCGCGCCAGTCCAGGGCGCGCGTCTCCGCCGGGAGGGGTGCAGGCGTGGTCACGCGGCCTCCTGGGCATCAGCGGTTTGAGAATGCCGGCCATAGAGGGCCAGGAACAGTTGCAATTGCGAACCGAGCGCTGCGCCAAAGATGAACTCGAACCGGGTGTAATAGGTGACGATGTGCAGGGCCGGGGCGACCCGGATGCGTTGCCGGGAGATCACGCCGGACGCACGGTCACTCAGTCGGCGTTTCGCCGCGTCGAGCCCGGCCGCGAGCGTGCCGAGCACGTGCACCAGCGCGCCTTGCTGGCTCCACGACAGGGGTTTACAGGTGCGCCTGGCCAGGATTCGTATTCATGCGGCAGTCTCCAGGAACTTCATCTATAGAGGCAAGTCGAGTTGCTGCGCGGTCGCAACGGCAGGCGGCTTGCCCAGCGCGGCCTCAATGGCCGGCTGATTCGGAAAGAACACTTTGTCCGCCAGAGACCGCGGACAACCCATATAGAGCCCATCGTTGTGGTTGTAGGTGGGCCATTCGCCGGCCTGGCGCCAGGGGAGCGACCCAATACGGCGCCATTGATACTCGGTACAGCGTCCGTCCAAGACGCTGGGGCGCACGATCACGCGCCACTCGTTCTCCCCGATCACCGCCGGCGCTGAGCCGAACAGCGCGTCATTGGGCAATGCCGGCTCCGCTTTCCAGGGGTTGCGGGGCAATGTCCGGGCGGCCACGGCCTGCAGCAACTGCGCTTGAATAGCGGCCAGCACCTTCGGCTTGGTCTGCTCGAAAGCCACCCGGAAACCCGCATTCAATAGCACTTCGCGCAGAACATTGACCGGAAGGCATACCAACGCATCGAGTGCCCCCTTGAGATGACCGTCCGTGACGGACGCCGAAAAGCGTTCTATCGGCGTCGCGGGTCGTGGTGTACCACTCATATCAACCTCTGCAATCAAGAAGGATGTCATCCATGGATGCTAGCCTAGCAAGCGCGGCGCACGACGTAAAGCGCAGAGTGATAAATTCATATCACTATTGACGGAAGAACGCAGGTCGCTATAATGGCACTGATAGCGGATCGATGGCGGGCAGTCGACCGGTTGAACATCCGTTTGCAGCGCGCGGAACAGCAGCGCGGCGGCGCGGGGGATGGGCGAAAGGAAACGGTGCCAGCAAACGCAGGAGTCGCTTGGGAAAGCGGAAACGCCGCGCATCACACCCGTGGAATACGTCAAAGCCTCGAATAACCGATCGACCGTCAGGAATCGCGATGCACACTCAACCCGTCATGCCAGACGCCACCGTGGCGATACCGTCCGCCGAGGACGGTCAACTCTGCTGGTTGCCCGTCAGCGTGATTGCGTCCCGTGCCGGGCATAATCCCCAGCGTCATTTCGATGTGGCCAGGATGCGTGAACTGGTCGAGTCGATCCGCGGGCAGGGCGTCATCCAGCCCATCGTGGTGCGCGCCATCGATGACGGGCGTTACCAGATCATCGCCGGTGAACGGCGC
>NZ_CAIZIZ010000443.1 GCF_903933125.1 uncultured Lamprocystis sp.
TCTAACGATCATCAGACATCGACACCCGAGAAGGAGACGAACCGATGAACGAGGCCCAGTGTCCGAAGACGGGGAAGGCCGACGGTAAGGCTGAACCACTACCCCTTGGGGTTACCTGAGACAACCGGATAGGCATGACAAACAATACATGGAGCGTTCCAACGTTGTCGTGCTTGAGCCAGATGTCGCCGCTGCTTTTCACAATGCAGAAGCCGTAAATCAGGCGCTTAGAGCAATGCTGCGTTTCGCCGAACAAACATCTAGCCTCACAAACCACTCGGCTTAAAAAGTGGATGGGGTCAGGTCTCACGCGGATGGGGTCAGGTCTAGTACGGAAGGGGTCATTACGGATGGGGTCAGGTCTTGCAACCACGCATGCGTGATTGCAAGACCTGACAGCACGCTCCGAAACGCGGTAGCGTCGTCAATTCCCGGTTCCGCAGAAAACCCTGCCGAGTACGCGACGCAGAACGCGCGTCGGTTGGTTCCGCGCGGGAGGTGGTCCGCGCAGCGGACCCGGCTGAGCCGCTGGTGCAGCACCGGGTGCGGTCCCCCGAGACCGCGTCCCTTGTCGCACCGGCCGCGCCTGTCTACACTGCCACCATGCGCCATCCCATTGATCCCAAAGTTGACTGCGTCTTCAAGGCCCTGCTGGGGGCAGAGTCCAATCGGGATCTGCTGATCCACTTAAGCTCAACGAATTGCCGCGCGGTCACGCCAGTACCGGTCGGCTACTCGGAACCGACGCGTTCGTCGAATCCCTGGAGCGACGCCGCGCCCGCTCACTGAAGCGGAAGCAGCCGGGTCCGAAGACCCGCGAGCGGGATTGCTACACGGGCGACCTGTTCGGCGAAGGGGAGCGGCATTGAGTAAGCTGTTCCCAGAATTCCTAAGCCACTCTCACTCCTGCCGGTGGCGGCGTAGCGGGGGGTGGCCGGAACGATGACCAAGGCTCCATAGGCAATTTCTCTTCCAAGTTGAAAGAGCCTTCTCCAAGGTCTACAGTTACGACATGAACGACTGGTCCTCCTGTCCTGCCGTCGAGCGCGATCCTCAAAAAGTCAGCGGAGCATGGGTCTTCCGAGGCACTCGCGTCCCCGTCTCAGCCCTGTTTGAAAACCTCGAAGATGGGGCGCAACTATCGGATTTCGTTAACTGGTTTCCAGGTATTACCCTTCAACAGGCGCGCGCCGTGTTGGAGCACGCGGCACACTCGTTAGAGACCGCGTAGTGCGAGTGCTTTTCGATCAAGGCACACCTGCCCCGCTACGTAACCATCTACCGGATCATCATGTCTCCACCGCCTACGAGTTGGGCTGGAATAACCTGAAGAACGGCGAATTGCTACAACACGCAGAGTTTTCTGGTTTTGAAGTTTTGGTCACAACAGATCAAAATCTCCGATATCAGCAGAATCTCGCCGACAGAACTATTGCTATCGTTGTACTGAGCACGACCAGTTGGCCACGAATTAGGATTTTTGCTCACCACATTGCCAATGTTCTCGCAAGCATCCAGCCAAACAGCTACATTGAAATTCTTGTGCCACACGACTACTGACTAGGGGCAGGAATTCCGGGGACAATGCGGCCTGGCAAGGCCGCGTGTTCTAGCGGCTGAGAGTCCCGCCTGGATCATCGTGAGCCGCGAGCCCAGTATCGAGCCTTGCGGCGTAGCCGGTAACGGACGCGACGATGCGTAGGCCAGATAAGCAACGGATGGGGTCAAGAGCAACGGATGGGGTCAGATCTTGCAATCACGCATGTGACGGATGGGGTCTTGCAATCGTGATCTGCTGATCCATTTCCTCAACGCCA
>NZ_CAIZIZ010000444.1 GCF_903933125.1 uncultured Lamprocystis sp.
CCCGCCGCAGCATGCCCATTTCGGCATAAACTTCGGCGATATTGCGCCACCGGCCCGGATTCATGTGGCCGACTTCGATCAGCGCCGGCTGGAGCAGCGACTCCATCTGCCGGGCCTCGAACCGGAGGTGCTCCAGGCTGTGTCGCCGGCTGTAACGGTCGTAGATAAGCCGTGCCACCTCTTCCTGGTGCTGCATCGCGTAGTCCCACCCCTTGAGACTCGCCTCCCGGAACTTCCTGACCAACTCGGGCCGCCGCCGGAGCAGATCCCCGGTGGTAAAGAGGTTATCGCCGTAGAAATCGATCCCCACCGCCCGGGGGGAATAGAGCAGGTACTCCCGCCCTGCCTCTTTCAGCGCAAAGGGTTCATCGGTGACGTAGACGGAAATGGCGTCTACCGCTCCCGAGAGCAGCGCCTGGACGTCGAAGGTGTGGGGCACCAGCGTGAACTTGTCGGCCGAAATCCCCTCTCTGCGCAGGTAGGCGTGGAGCTCGGCCGACCCCGGCTCGATCATGACCTTGCGGCCAGCCAGGTCATGAATGGTCTGAATACCATCATCCTTCAGGGTCATGAGCGCCAGAGGGGGATGCTGGAAGATGACCGCCAGGACCACGATCGGTATGCCCTGTTCCCGCAGCAGAAGCAGTTCCGTGGAGCCGACGCCGAACTCGGCCTTGCCCTCGATCACCTGCCGTACCGGGTCTTCTCCCGGTCCGGCGGGTAGAATGTCGACCTTCAGCCCCGCGTTCCGGTAGTAGCCCATGGCCTGGGCCGCGTAATATCCGGCGAACTGGAACTGGTGCTGCCACTTCAGTTGCAGCCGCACCGTGTCGTCGCCCGCAGCGGCAAAGGGCGCCAACAGCAGCGCCAGCAGCGCCAGACTGCGACCGATCAGATGCATGGTGGCGTCAGTTTCACGATGATGGCTCATGGATCCCTTACTTGGTCCACGTCGGTAGCGCAGCCGGCGGAGTGAGCACGCGCCCCGGCACCGACTCCCATCGATCCACGGATTGCCGCCGGGAGCCTCAGAATCGCTGGAAACAGCCCGCGGCGCGCGCGTCCGATGGGATCGAAGCATTCATGGTACAGCACACCACGCAACGCTTGCGTGACTTCAGTTCCACACGGGTCGATGAGTGCCCATCGCTTACACTACCGTGAAAGTCGCGCGGCGACGCTGTGGGAGCGGCGTCCCGCCGCGACGGGGCCGGGCGCGCAGCCGCAACTTTCGTCACCGCGGCCCCACACGGGGGACTTTCATCTTCCGGGGTGGCTTGATGTTCCGTTCATGGTCGTCAGCCGGACCAAGGCCGCGCAGCCGTCAGATTGACCGGCTAAAGATTTCCTCATCATTGCCGGATCGGTCATCGCACTTCTCTTTGGCGACGGCGTAATCGGCCTTTGCCTTGGCGACCAACACGTCGTAGCGGTGCTTGACGGTGGGTTCGTAGCTCGCTTCGAGCGTGGCGTCGGCGACCTTTGCTTTCCCTTTGGCCTCGGCGTAGCAGATATCCTTGGCGTTGCCGGACAGCAGGTCGCACTTCGCCTTGTCAGCGGTGTATTCAGCCTCGATACGGGCCTCACCGGCCTTATACGCATCTTTGGTTACCGTTTCAGCCATCACCCCGACGCTGAAGACGAGGCCGATGGCAATCGAAAGGGCGGTCACTTGAATGTTCTTCATAGGGTATTCCAGTTGGTTATGGGTTCGGAGGTGAAAGGGAGCGCGAAGACGTTGGGCCTAACACGCCCAGGCAGCGTCTTGACGATCAGCGGGCTCAGGGCGAATGCGCGTTATCGCGCCGGATCGTAACCTTAGTCAGCAGTCTAATGACGCAGGACGGGGTCGTCGGTACGCTGGCACACAGATGACGAGCGGTGTCCATAAGCGATCAAGGCTAGCCTGCCCAACGTTCGCCGTTAAAGGCAATAACCGGACGTAGGGGCGGGTTTCAAACCCGCCCCTACGCTAAGGCTATGTGTGGAGTCAGTGTGCGGTACCGTACTGAGCCGGCTCAGTCTGTTGTGTAGAGTGTCGCTGTAGCGATGGAATCACACACTCCACGCTCGGGTCATGACCAGCCTGGTCACGGCTCAATACACCAGCAGGAGATTCCCATGAACAAAGAGCAAGTCAAAGGCCGCGTCGAACAGGCAAAAGGCAAGGCTAAGGAAGTCACCGGCCACGCGGTCGGCAATAAGGATCTGGAACGCAAAGGAAAGAACCAAAAGAACTCCGGCAAGGTTGGGGCCGCCCTTGGCGACCTGAAAGAAGATCTTAAGGATACAGCATGAGGTATCAACTACTGTCAGTCGCGGTATTGGCGACGCTCGGGCTGATCGCTTGCACTGGACCGCAAGGACCGTCAGGGGTTCAAGGCCCAACCGGGCGGACCGGTGTTGATCAGGTGATCGTAAGCCCGGCTCATTCGGGAACCAAGACCACTGAAACCGTGATCGTCGCGCCGCTACGGCCGACCAGAACGACCACCGTGACTCAAGACGCCACCTACTACTCCCGTTAATGGGGGGAAGGGTTGGAGGAATCATCGTCAACCGGCAGCGCGTGCCGGCCGAAAGCGGAGTGATGTCGCGTCGTCCGGCGCTTTCCTGAAGATGGCGGACGGCGTGCTCGCGCCAGATGTGAAACTGACTGATAGAATGGGTAAGGGTTATGAGAAAGCTACTCGCTTTGATTTGTCTGATCACGACCGTCGGGTTGCTCGGCTGCAATACCATGGCGGGTGCCGGCAAGGATATCCAACGGGGCGGCCAGGCCGTCAGCAGTTCGGCTGAACACGTCAAGAGCAAGATGTGATACCGCTTTCCGAGTTCGCGAGGTTGCCTTGGATTTGGGGCCTCGACGCCTTGTGCTTGGCGCTTTTGGTCGGCTACATGCTCTATGCGAGCGGTGCCTCCCGCCGCCACCCCGAGTGCACGCATCAGGGCCGATCCAATCGGCTGCGTCGGGCCTGGGTCGAGAGTGTGCGTGCCGGCAGCAAGGACGCGCTGGCGATCGAGACCCTGCGCAATTGGGTGATGTCTACAACGCTGTTTGCGTCGACCTGTATCCTGATCGGCTTGGGGATCATCAGCGTGACGTTCGCGGGGTACGATCTGGCGGATCCGGCGCAGGCGCTGAGCTGGGTGCCGAGCACTGTGGACATCGTGCGGGTCAAGCTGTTGCTGCTCGCGGCACTCTTTTTCGCCGGTTTCATGCAGTTCTTGTTGGCGTTGCGCTATTACAACCAAGCCGGTTTCGTCATCAATTTGCCGGACGGATTCTTTAACGGTCCGCCGGCTCAACCCATTGCCGATCGGCGAGCCGACCGAGGGCGCGCTCTGCACCCTCGCGCGCAAGGCCGGTTTCGCGCCCGGTAAAGCCAGGCGTCTGGCGGTCATTCCCTTCGATTCGACGTCCAAACTCATGGCCACGCTCCATCAGGTGCCGCGGACGGGGTTGCGGATTCTGGTGAAAGGCGCGCCCGGCCCGCTGTTGGAGCGCTGCACCAGCCAGCGTGCCGCCGATGGCGGCGGCGAGCCGCTGGACAGCGACTGCTGGACACCCGAAGCACAAGCTGCGTCTGGTGCAGGCGCTGCAGGCCAACGGCGAGGTCGTGGCCATGACCGGCGACGGGGTGAACGATGCGCCCGCCATCAAGCGTGCCGACGTGGGCGTGGCCATGGGCATCAAGGGCACCGAGGCGACCAAGGAGGCGGCCGCGATCGTGCTGGCCGACGACAACTTCGCCTCGATCGAGCACGCGGTGGAACAGGGTCGCAGCCTGCGGCCGCGTCTGTGGTTTACCAATCCGGCGGTCTGGATTGCGGTCGGGGTGCTCATCCTGCTGCAAGGCCTGTTCGTCTATGTGCCGGTCATGAACCTCTGGTTCCACACCGCTGCGCTGGCCGCGCGTGACTGGCTGCTGCCGATTGGCGTCGGTGTCAGCATCTTCCTGTTGATCGAGAGTGAGAAGGCGGTGGTCCGGTGGCTCAGGCCCAAGCCGAGTCCGCGTCCGAATGGTCGCCCGATCAGTCGTCTGCCCGGTAGCGTGCCTGAATCGCCGTCAAAGCAATCGTGAAGACGATGTCATCCACGAGGGCGCCGCGCGAGAGATCATTGACGGGCTTGCGCAATCCTTGCAGCATCGGGCCGACCGACACGACGTTGGCACTGCGCTGCACCGCTTTATAGGTGGTGTTGCCGGTGTTCAGGTCGGGAAAGATAAAGACGGTCGCCTGCCCGGCCACCGGGCTGTTCGGCGCTTTCTGCCTTCCCACATCGGCCACTGAGGCCGCGTCGTACTGCAACGGGCCATCGAGCACCAGATCCGGGTACTTCGCATGGGCGATTTAGTGGCCATCCGCACCTTGTTCACATCATCGCCGGCTCCCGACAGACCGGTGCTGTAGCTGATCATCGCCACCTTGGGCGTGATGCCGAACGCGGCGGCACTGTCCGCGCTCTGCTTGGCGATCTCGGCCAACTGATCCGCCGTGGGGTCCGGATTGATGGCGCAGTCGCCATACACCAGCACCTGGTCCGGCATGAGCATGAAAAAGACCGATGAGACAATCGACGCACCGGGCGCGGTCTTGATCAACTGCATGGCCGGGCGCACCGTGTTGGCCGTGGTGTGGACGGCGCCTGAAACCAGGCCATCCACCTCGCCGACCGCGAGCATCATCGTGCCCACCACGACGACATCTTCAAGCTGTTCGAGCGCTTGGGTCGGTGTCAGGCCCTTGGCCTTGCGCAACGTCACCATGGCATCGACATAGTTGCCGCGAATGGCGTCGGGGTCCAGGATTTCCAGGCCGGCCGGCAGGGTGATGCCTTGGGCGGCGGCGACCATTTCAATGGCTTCACGCTTGCCCAGGAGCACGCAGTGGGCAATGCCTTTCTCTTCGCAGATCGCGGCGGCGCGCAAGGTGCGGGGCTCTTCCCCCTCCGGCAGGACGACACGTTGTTGCGCGGCACGCGCCTTCTGGATGAGTTGATAACGAAAGGCCGGCGGGGAGAGTTTGGTGTTTTCCCGCAGGTGAAAGGCGGCTGAAATCGTCTCGGCATCCAGATGCTCGGCCACGCAATCGAGCACGGTGTTCATGCGCGCGATGTCATCCTTGGGGACCGTTCGTGGGATATGGCTGACCTGGCGCGCCGTTCCGTAACTGTCGTCATCGGAGCGCAGGATCGGCAGCCCGGATGTCAGCGCGGGGCCGGCGAATTCCATGACCCGCGGGGCAATCGCGCTGGCGTGGGTGAGCAAGATTCCGGCGAGTTCGATGCCGCGGCTGGCCGCCAGCGCGCAGGCCAGAATCACGTCGTCCCGGTCACCGGAGGTGATCACCAGCACGCCCGGACGCAGTCGCGGGATCACTTCGGCGACGGAACGCGCGGCGGTCACGAATTCGGTGACACGGCGGGTGTCGAGTTCGCCCCGCAAGACCACGGCGGCATTCAGGTGCTGCGCGATGTCCAGGGTCCGCGGCGCGCGCAGCGCGGGGTTTTCCGGAATGACGCCCCAGATGCGGGTTTGGCCCAGCTTGCTCTGGGCCGACGTCTGGTCGAAATGCGCGGGCGCTTTGTTGAAGATCACCCCGGCCACGCGGCAATCTTCGTTCGCGAACTGACTGGCAGCCAGGCGTGATTCGGTGACGGCATGCGGCAGTGAGGCGTCGGCGACCAGTACCACCTCGGCCTTGAGGCTGCGCGCCAGATCGACATTCAGTTGAGACGCGAACGGGTGCTCCGCGTCAGTGTGCAATCCCTCCACGATGAGGACGCCGGCACCGGTGCTCGCGTTCATGCACAGGGCCACCACGTCCTCGAGCAGTTGGCTGGTTTGGTTGGCGGCGATCCGTTCGGCCGAGTCCGCCAGCGCAAGCGCCGCGGGCACCGGAATCTGAAAGATCTCCCTGGCGAAGTGATCCGAGTTGTCTTCTTGTTCCTGGGCGATCGGTTTGACGAATCCGACCTCCACGCCGAGTCGCTGCAGGGCGCGCACGATGCCCAGCGCCGCTGACGTCAGCCCCACGCCCTGCCGAACCGGTGTCACAAGGAACGTCTGCGTGAAGCTCGAATTCATAGGATCGAGTCTCGATTGCGGCCAGTGTTGCGGATGCCCTTCTTGCCAGCCTTGAGTGTAGCGAGTCTGCTGCCGTGTGCGACGGTGTTTATCGCCTTCGTACTTGATATCCGGACACGGCCTTGGCGTAAGGTGGGTTTGAAATCCGCCCCTACATCCGTTTAGGCGATTTCCGGGAAAGATTCTACCAACAGGTAGGGGTGACATGTAGGTGCGACTTCAGTCGCACCGATTCGTACTCAGGTGCGACTAAAGTCGCACCTACACAGACCGGTATCCAAATTGTCGGAAATCACCTTATCGCGCTGGACATCCATATCACCCGACCTGGCGTGTTGGTCAGGTTCGGTTGATCGGCACGCTGCCGGCCCAAGGCCCGCGCAGGGTCATTGCGGTCCCCCAGGTCATTGCAGACCAGCGATGACCTTGCGGATCAGTCCGAGGAAGATCACGCGCTCGTCCGCCGCAAGCCCCGCCAGCGCCTGGCTGTTCACCGACTCGGCCGCCGCCGTCGCCACGCCTTCGAGTGCGCGCGCCGGCTCCGTCAGCCAGATGCGCTGCGCGCGCCCGTCTGTGGGGTCCTGGCGACGCTGGATCAGCCCGTCGCGCTCCATGCGCGTCAGGGTGTTGGCCATGGTGGGCTGCTCGATGTCCAGGCGCTCGATCAGCTCGCGCTGGGTCAGGCCGTCGCCTTCCCACAGCACCAAGAGCGCCGGAAAGGTCCCGATGCTCAAACCGAGCGGCTTGATGCGTGCCTGCAGTTCGCGGGCGAACAGCCGTGCCAGATGGTTGACGAGATAGCCCGCCGAGTCGTCTTTGCTGAAGCTCAACTGATCGCCGGTGCCGTCAATATCGCGCTGCTTGGTCTGAATCTGCGCGATGGTCTGCGGGCGTGCTCGCGCGCTTACCAGACCCCCTGAAGAACGCGCCGCCGGAGGCGGGCGACTTGGAGCATCTCCTGCCCGCCGCTTGCTTCATCCTCTGTCGTTTTGACCGGGATCAATGAGGCTATCTGAGTTGTTGTTTTCGCGTCGAACACGATCACCGGATGTAGGGGCGGGTTTCAAACCCGCCCCTACACCAATGGTCTGTCTGGATATCCGGTACGAAGGCTATATATTTGTCACACTGATCTCATTCCTGGAAAAACTGCAAGTGTCAATGAAGCATGTCATCATCACCGTCGCCGCGGCCATGACGCTCTCCCTGTCCAGCGTACTCTGCGCCCAGACCGCCACGGACGATGCGGCCGCCGCCCAAGCATACAAACGCATGAAGATGGACGAAGCCACTGCCGCGGACGATAAATTTCATGCGAATCGCACCCAAGCCAACATGCTTGCCCGCGATAAGGCTGAGGCGGAGGCCGCGGATGCCGTCAAGAAGGCGCACGAAGCCGAGGATCGGGCGAGGGCTGAGAGGGACAGCGCAGTGAAGCCAGCCAGTCCGCAGTAGCCATGATCTCGGTCTGCGGCCGGACCTTGGTCGTGGTTCCGGCCAGCCGAGGCGTCGGCCGGCTGACGGTCATGAAAGGGATATCAAGCCGCCCCGGAAGATGAAAGTCCCCCGGCCGCGATGCGGTGCCGCTGGCGCTGCGCCGTCAGCGTTCCGCTTCAAGCTGGTTCCGGCGCGTCGAGATTGGGCAAGTATTCCTTGTAGGTTGGGCTGAGGAACGAAGCCCAACGAGGAGCCAAACGTAAGGCGCGGAAATGTTGGGGTTCGTTCCTCACCCAACCTACGGCATTGGGCTGTTTTCGGGTTCCGAGCGAATACGTTCACAATCTCGTCGCCAGGGAACGAAAAAACGCCAGATAGGCCCTCGCGGCAGGCACCAGCCCGAAGGGCTCTGCGGCTCGCTGCAATGCAGCGCGATCCAAATCCCCGGCGGCGAGCCGGGTGAGTTCGGCGTCGATTGCGGCGGCCAGTGCCGCGGGGTTGCCGATCGGGACCAGGGGGCCGAGTTGCCCGTTCTGGAGCAGGCCTCGCACGCCCCCGGTGCAGTCGGTGGCGACTACTGGGGTGCCCAGGGCCATGGCCTCGACCAAGGCGTTGGGCAGACCTTCCCGCCGTGAAGATAGCACCAGCAGGTCGGCGCGAGCGAGATAGGGAAATGGATGGGCGATGAATCCAGGCAGATCCAGTCGCGTGTCGATCGCCAGTTGGCGGGCGAGCGCGGTGAGGCGCATGCGTTCCTTGCCCTCGCCAATGATCAGCAGCCGCGCCGACCGCTGCTCCAGGCGCGCGAAGGCGCGCAGCAGGGTCGCAAAGTCCTTGACCTTGCGCAGTCCGCCCAGCGCGATGATGACGGGCGGGCGTCCGGCGCCCCGTGGTGCGGTCAGCCAGGGGTGGGTGCAGGGGGCGGCGGCCAGGGCTTCGAAGTCGTCCGGGCAGATGGGATTGTTCAGCACCGCGATCGGCACGTCCGTCACCCCGAAGGTCCGCCGCAGATCGTCGGCGACTGCCTGCGAGACCGCGGTGAGGCCGTCCAGGCGCCGGTAATAGGTGCGGATGCGGCGGGTCTCGCTCAGGGTCTTGAAGGGGTTCCAGCGGTGTGCGGAGAAGCGCCCGGACATCAGGGTCCCCACCGCGGCCACCAGTCGGGGGCCGCCCCCGGCGGCGGGCGGCAGCGCATCACGGGCGGCCAGGGCCGCCAGGTCGTCCTTGAGCTTGCCGGTGACCAGACAATCGGGGCGCTCACGGGCCATGAAGTCGCGCAGGAACTCAACGCGCGGTCCGGTGACGGGCAGGATGCGGATGGCCGGGTCCAGGCCCTTCAGGTAGGCATGATTCGGATCCCCGACCAGGAACCAGATCTCGACCTCGAGCCGGGCGAGTCCGCGGGCGAGATTGGTGAAGTTGCGCTCGACCCCGCCGTCCTCGAAGTCGCTCGCCACCAGCGCGATGCGATCAATCCCCATGATGGTCGATCACATCGGGGCCGAGCATCAGTCGCAGGTAGAGGTCGGCATTGCGCTGGGCCTCATAGCGCTCACCGCCCTGGCGCAGGGTCGCGGCCGGGAGCGGGTCGGCGAGGGTGGCGGCCAGCGCGGCGGCCAGGGCCTGCGGATCGCCGGGCGGGACCAGGGGGCCGAGGCGGCCGTTTTGGAGGATCTCGCGCGGACCGGCGCCGCATTCGGTGCTGACCACGGGTGTGCCGAGCGCCAGGGCCTCGATCAACACCGTGGGCAGGGCGTCCCAGAACGAGGAAAGGACCACCAGGTCCGCGCGCTGCAGGAAGGGGTAGGGGTTCGACGCCCAGCCGGGCAGGTCGACCGCCGCGGTGAGCCCCAGCGCGGCGCGTGCGGATTCGATCTCGGGGCGCAGTCGACCATCGCCGATGATCAGCAGCCGACAGTCACGCTCTTGGCGTAACCGGGCGAAGGCGTCCAGCAGGGTGGGCACGTCCTTCTCATACTCCAGCCGGCCGGCGAAAACCAGGACCGGGATGTCCCGCTGCGCGCGCTCGTCGCGGAACCAGGGGTGGTCGATCGGTGCCTGCGCCAGTGCCAGCATTTCGGGTGTCACGATCGGGTTGGGGATGGTGGTCACGGGTGCCGCCGCGCCCAGGAGGGTGCGCAGGTCTTGCGCGGTGTCCTCCGAAATGGCGACGATGCCCTGATTGCGGCGGTAGTAGCGCTGGAACTCGGCGCGGCGGCGGTGGCCCTTGATGCCCTTGAGGTGGTCCAGCTTGACACTCATGCGGCCATGCACGGTGACAAAGACCGGAGTGCGGGTGCCGGCCAGGCGGGCGGCTTTGAGCGTGAACACATCCTCGCGGATGCGGTGGGTGAGGATGGCCGCCGGTCGGCGGCTGCGCAGATAGAGGGCCATGGCCGGCACCCGGCTCCAGGGCGTCATGCGCCCCATCGGGACCAGCCGCACTCCGGGGTCGGTGGCCTCGGGGATGGGGTCGGGGGCGGCGGTGATCAACAGGTCCGTCGGGAAGCCGCGCGCGACAAAGCCGTTGGCCAGTCGGGCGGCGATCTTGGCGGTGCTGCCGCCGTCGAAGGGGCCGCAGTAGACGGCGAGCCGGGGGTGCTCAGTCATGCGCCGGCTCCGCGCCGTCAGGCTGCCGCGTCCGTCCCAGTTGGAAGCTGTAGAGCACTCCCAGGAACAGAATGCAGAAGAACCGCAAGTCCAGATTCACGACGCGGAAGTCGTACAGACAATAGAGCAGCAGCATGATCCCGCCCAAGGTCAGGAAGGTGCGCAGATCCGGGGCCGCGCGCGGGTCCGACCAGAGGCCGCGGTAGGCGCGCAACAGCACCCACAGCAGCGATGTCGCGATCAGGACGCCGACCAGACCGAAGCGCGTCAGGATTTCCACCGCGACGCTGTGCAGGTGCGAGGCCGCCGGTGCGTTGGCCCGTTGGTAAGCGTCGACAGCGACCACTCGCTCCGGGACCAGGAACTCGGTGGTACTGGTGCCGGGGCCGAAACCCAGCAGCGGCTGCTGGGCGAAGGTCTGGAGCCCCACCTTGATCAGGTTGAGGCGGATCGTCACGGACCCGGTGTAGCTCAGTTCTTCCTGGCTGCCGATCGTGATGGCCTGCCAGTCCTCGATCTGACGGTGCTTGGTGACCCACAGCAGCGCCCCCGCCAGCGCGATGGCGAGCGCCGCGGCGGCAAGCGCGACACGCAACTGGCGCGGTGATTGTTGGCCGAGGCGCCGCCATTCACGGCGCCGAATGATGACATAAAGCACCCCGGCCATCGCCAGGCTCACCGCCGCACCGCGTGACTGGGTGACCACCAGTACGAATAGCGACAGGGCGATGCCCAGCGACCAGAGAACCCAGCCGACGCCGGGACGTGCCTGCCCGCGGATGCGCAGCCCCGTGATGCGCGCGCGAAACAGCACGAGCCCCAGCAGCACGACCGAGGTAAGAAAGGCCAGCCCCAGCGCGGCAAAGCCGAAGTCGTAGCGCATCCCACCCAGGATTTCGGGCAGCAGTGACCAGTCGCTCTTGCGCAGCACGCCGCAGGCCAGCCCCAGAGCGGCGGCGCCCAGGACCAGCCAGATTTGGTTGGGGTCGCGGCGCAGCCACCAGGCGATGACGAAGAACAACAAGGGTGCGCTCCAGGCCGAGATCGCCCGCCATTGATCGGTCGCGATGGCGGGAAAAATCCAGGCGGCGCGCACGGCCAGCAGGCTGGTCACCAGCACGACGGCGAGCAGCAGCAGGAAGGCCGGGTCCCGGCGCAGGTGGCGCCACTGGCCGGGGATTTCCGTCAGGAATAAGGCGACCAGCAAGGCCAGTGCCACATTCGCCGGTCCGGTGATCGACCAGGCGGTGAAAGCAAAGATCAGGAGCAGACCCCGTGCGATCGAGGGTTTACTCAGGATGGGTTTCAAGGAGCGTTCAGTGGCGTTCATGGGTGGACGACTGCTCTGTTCCGATCGGCGCGGGCCCTGGTTTGCGCGGCACCAGCGCGCGCACCCAGCGGGACCAGGCGCGCGGGGTCCAGGGGCGCAAGGCCAGCGCGCGGGTGTGCCATGATAAGGCGTCACGGCGGCGGCCCTCGCGGGCGAGCAAGAGACCCAGCTCCGAGCAACGGGCGGCAAGTTTCTTGCCGGCGGCCGGCAGGTAGCGGGCCAGGCCGGGATCAGCGGACCAGCGTGGATGGCGGGCGATGCGCGCGAGTGCGGCCTCCTGGACCGCGATGCTCTCCTGCAACAGGGCGATGCGTCCGTGGGAGAGATTAGCCCCATGCCAGCAATAATCGATCAGAACCTCCGGTATCGCCGCGACCGGGAAGGCCTCCACGAGCCGCAGCCACAGATCCCAGTCGCCCGCCAGGTGATAGGCCGGATCGAAGACTCCGATCTGCTCCAGCGCGCAGCGGCGCACGAGCACGGTGGACGCGGCCATCATGTTGACCCGCAGCAGCCGCCCCAGGGCATCGGTGTGGTCGCTGGGGACCTGGAGCGGATTGTGCCGCTCCGCAAGCTCGCGCCCCTGCGCGTCGACCCCGCGGGTGTCGGTGTAACAGAGCCCGAGCCGCGGATCGGCGGCGAAGCAGGCGAGCTGGCGCTCCAGCTTGCCTGGCCGCCAGGCGTCGTCCTGATCCAGCAGGCCGATGAATTCGCTGTCGCAGGCCGCGATGGCCGCATTGCGGGTCGCCTGGGTATTGCCGTTGGCGACCCGGATCAGGCGCACCGGCGGACCGAACGATTCGATGATGGCGGCTGAGGCGTCGCGGCTGCCGTCATCCGCCACCACGATCTCCAGATCGCGTTCGGCTTGGGCAAGCACGCTGTTGATCGCCGTGTGGATGAAGGCTTCACCGTTGTGACAGGGGATGATGGCAGCTACGCGGGGCATCGGGGCAGCCTCATGGCATCCAGATAGGCGTCGGTGGCGGCCTCGATCGCATAGGGCCGGGCGGCCGCGTGCAATTGGGCGGCCGGGAGGGGGGCGTCCAGGGTGCCGAGCATGGCTTGCGCCAGCGCGGCGACATCGTCCACCGGCACCAGCGGGCCGTAACGGCCATCCTGGAGCACTTCCCGCGGGCCGCTCGGGCAATCGGTCGCGACCGCCGGGGTGCCTACGGCCAGCGCCTCGATCAGCACGAAGCCCAGCCCCTCCCACCGCGAGGTGAAGGCAAACAGATCGGCATGCGCCATGAAGGCATAGGGTTCCGGCACGTAGCCCGGCAGCGCGAAGTCCGGGGCGACCCCCAGCTCGGCCGCCAGCGCGAGCAGCGCGGCGCGCTCCCCGCCGCGCCCCAGGATCATCAGCCGGCACGGACGCTGGGACCGGATGCGGGCAAAGGCGCGCAGGAGGGTGTCGAAGCCCTTGCGCCGGCACAGTTCCCCGGCACTCAGGATCAAGGGCATCGCCGGGTCACCGAGCCAGGGATGGTCCGGGCGCGGCAGGTCGGCGGTGAACAGCGAATCCGGCACCACGGGCGAGGGTACGACCCGGATCAGGTCGCGGGCGAGCCCGGTATAGGCCGCCATATCATCGGCGACCCCGGCGCTGGTGACGATCACCTGATCGGCGAATGGATAGAGCCGGCCCATGGAATTGCGCTGCACCCAGCGCTCCAGGCGGCCGCGAGTGGCCAAATCGATGGAGATCGTCGTGCCCGAACTGAAGACCAGCCGGGTCGGCAGCGACGTCCCGATCCGTGCCAGGGTGCGGGCGAACAGGGCGGTCCGATTCACTCGATCCTTATCCGAGAGCAGCACCGCCGGGCGTTCGCGCCGCAGGTAACCGGCAATCGCCGGCAGGCAGGCATAGGTATGACGGGAGCCCAGGTCGATCACCCGCACGCCCGGCGGAATCGCCGAAAGGAGCGGCCCGTGGCGGCGCACTTTGAGCAGATCGACCTGATAACCACGCCGGGCCAGCGCCGGAATCAGGTGCTGCGCCGCCCGATCGACGCCGCTGTGACCGGAGGTGGAGAAGAAGCAGGCGATGCGGGTCATGGTCGCATCCGTGCGTGTGCCATCCGAAAGGCGGTTACTATAATCCATGGCCTGGACCTATGATGTTTCAATTTTAATCGATGCGCTTGAGAACAGCGATTGAGTCGCCCCGCGAATGCGCTGCTCGGCCATTTCAAAATAGTGAGGATCGATCTCGACTCCGATCGAATTTCTGCCCCATTTTGCGGCGGCGACTGCGGTGGTGCCTGTTCCCATGAAGGGGTCCAATACGGTATCTCCGACAAACGAGAACATTCGAATCAAGCGTTCCGCCAGGCCCTCCGGGTAGGGGGCCGGATGGTTCCGGGTCGAAGCTCCGGTTAGCCCGGACCAGATGGATTGAAACCATTGTTTATGGTTGTCGCCGGAAATCACCGACAGGACACGTGTCGCAACAGTTGGCTTGCGGTATCCGCCGGGCTTTCGCTCCATCAGAATAAACTCGATATCGTTCTTGATGACCGCATTCGGCTCGAATGGTTTTCCCAGGAATCCACCGCCGTTGCCGGTTGCTTCAAATGCGGCGTTCGCAATCTTGTGCCAGATGATCGGCGACAGATTGTCGTATCCAATCACACGGCAATGCTCCTGGATCGAGGCATGGAGTGGAACGACGGTGTGTCTGCCGTCATTCTTGCGCCGCGAGAGGCAGACATCGCCGACGACACATACGAGTCGACCGCCAGGGACCAGTGCGCGAAAGCAATGGCTCCATACTTTATCGAGCTCCCGTAGAAATGTCTCGTAGTCTTCAATTTCCCCGAGCTGATGCTCATGGTCCCGGTATTTCTTTAAATTCCAATAGGGTGGAGACGTCACAATCAGATGGACCGATTGGTCTGGGAGAAACGAGAGGGTTCGGGAGTCGCCTCGCACCAACCGATGCGTGGTTGGCAGTTCTTGAATAGCCGATTCGATCTGCCGGAGTAAGTCCGCATCCTTCGCAATGCGCGGAATGTCGGTCTGTGGATTCTCCAGATTGGCAACGGCAGGCGGCAAGAACTGCTGGTGATCGATGACGGCGGTCATGATGCGACAGGAATGCCTATACTGTCTTCATCTTTATTCATTTGTGGGTAGGTCTCCCGGCTCGTGAAATAAGTCATTGAAGGATCGGTTCAGCAAAGAAGAAATCTTGGCGGTGGTCATCATTCCGATCAGCGTGGTGACCGCGATGACGTTGGTCCGCACAGCGGACCCTACATCCATTCCAGCGGATCTTCCTCAGGCCCCGGCTTGAGCCCCGGTTCTTCGATGAACAGCCGGTGCCAGATGGCGAACTGCATGAGCCCGAAGAGTTCCCGGGCGCCGCCCCGACCGGCCTGACGTGCGGCGACCAGGGCGGGGATGGCGGCGGGTTCGAACCACTCGCGGATGCCGCGGTTGGTGATCAGCCGTTCACCCAGGCGGCGCGCCAGATCGCCGGTCAGCCAATCGCCCACCGGGACATGGAAGCCGCGCTTCGGCCGCGCCAGATGACCGGGCGGCAGCAGCGGTTCGGCCCACTGTTTCAGCAGCCACTTGCCCTGGTGTCGACGCACTTTGAGCCGGTCCGGCAGGGACAGGCCGAATTCGACGACGCGGTGGTCGAGGAAGGGCACGCGCCCCTCCAGCCCAAAGGCCATCAGCATCCGGTCGGTCTTAACCAGCAGGTTGTCGGGCAGGGCGGTGACCAGGTCGGTGTACTGGCGGCGCTGCATGTCGGACCAGGTCGGCGGGGTCTCCTGCCAAGCCGCGACGAAGGGCGCGCGATCCGCGCCCGGTGCGCCGCGTAGCGCCGGACCCAATACGTGCCGCGCCCAGCGGCCCGACCACTGCCCGCGGGTGCGGAAGCCGCCGCTGCCGGGGTGCAGCAGTGACTTGAACCAGCGTTCCAGGGGGCGCGGGTGGTAACGGCGGTAGCCGGCGAAGGCCTCGTCGCCGCCCTCACCGGAGAACACCACTTTGAGTTCGGCGGCAGCGGTCTGGGCGAGGATGGCGGTGGGCAGGCTGGCGTAATCGCGCATCAGTTCATCCGCTGCCCACACGGTCAGCGGGATGCGGGCGAAGACCTGCTCCAGGGTCAGTTCCAGCGGGCTGTGGTCGAAGCCGAAGTGTGCCGCCACCCGCGCCGCCTCGGTGAGTTCATGCGCCATGGCGGTGCCGCGGTAGCCGATGGAAAAGGAACGAATGCGTCCGGCCCCATGCTGATGGAGCAGTGCCGCCAGCACCGCCGAGTCCACCCCGCCGGACAGAAAGAGCCCGAAGGGCACATCGGAGCGCATGTGTTCGCGCATGGCCGCGTGCATCAGCCCATCGAGTGTTTCGCGCGCCGTGTCGGCGTCGATGGTCCGCGGGGTGACGTCCAGGGCTGACCAGTAACGGTGCCGCTCGATGCGCAGGTCCGGGTGGATGATCACGGCTTCGCCGGGCAGGACCCGGTGGATGCCGTGCAGCAGGGTGTTCTCCCCGCCGGCGAACTGGTTCTGCAGGAAACGGCGCAGCGCCCCCGGGTCGATCTCGGGCCGCCCCGGCAGGACCGGCAGCAGCGCCTTGATCTCGGACGCGAAGGCGACCCGATCCGGCAGCCGCGTATAGAACAGCGGCTTGATGCCGAGCCGGTCGCGTCCGAGGATCAGGCAGCCGGTGCGCACGTCGTGCAGGGCGAAGGCGTACATGCCGCGCAGTTGGGTCAGGAAGTCGAGCCCATGGATCGCATAGGCGTGCAGAATGGTCTCGGAGTCGGAGTCGGTGAGGAGGTGCCGCCCCTGCCGGCGCAGATCGTCGTTCAATTCAAGGTAGTTGTAGACCTCCCCGTTGGCCGCCAGGGCCAGGGTCCCATCGGCCGCGACCATCGGCTGATGCCCGGTCGCGAGCCCGATGATCGAGAGCCGGGTCTGGGCCAGTCCGACCGGCCCGGCACAGTGGATGCCATGATCGTCCGGACCGCGGTGAGCCAGCATGGCGGCCATGGTGCGCAACTGGTCCGGGTCCGGGGCCAGTCCGGCGCGCATCAACAAACCGGTTATGCCGCACATGGGCGCGTCCTCGTCGGTCCGTTCACGGCGCCGTCCCGCGGGGACCGCTCTCGTCGAGTACGACGCCGTTCCTGGTCTCCAGAACCAACTGCGGCACGGTGGCGCCCAAGGGGTGGATACGGATGTCACCGAGCGCGGTCCGGACCTCAATGCGTTCCCAGTCCGTTGGGTCGATGCCGACGGTGAGCGTAGTGTCTTTTTCGGTGAAGAGGCCGGTGTGGGTGACGGTGTAGGCGATGGCGTCGTCCGTGCGCTCGAGCGCGCCCAGGACGCGACTGGTCGGCAGACCAAAGCCCCGGCCCTTGAGTCGGATGGAGGCCGCCGCGGTGGTGTCGCCGAGGGGGAACAGGGTCAGGTTCGCGGCGTCCGCCGTCAGGCGCAGGGTGCGCGGTCCGGATGCGGCGGCGAGGGTCTGGACTTCCAGATTCCGTGTTTCCTGAACCGGGGTGGAGAGCAGCACGCCGAACAGCATGGCCGCCGCGGCGAGCCCATAGGCGCCCGCCGTGAGCGCCGGATAGCGCAGCGGGCGGGGCGTCGCCGGCGGGTGTCCGACTGCCGCGGCCTCCCGTTGCGGAATGCGCAGCACCACATAATAGAGCACGAAGGCGATGCCATAGGCGAGCACCGCGGACCAGATGACGTCCGACAGGAAATGATCCCCGGCGCTCATCCGACCGATCCCCAGCAGGGTCCCCAAGACGATCGAAGCCAGCAGTGCGGTCAGGGCGAGCCGCGGTCGGCGACGTTGCCAGATCATGCAGAAGACCCCGAGCAGGTAGCCTACCGAGCTGTGTCCGCAGGGGAATGACTTGCCCTGGCCTTCGGCGGTGCGCGCCAACGGTGGAACATACGCCTGGGTGCCGCCCAGGGCGACTGTCTGATGCGGGCGGGGGCGGCCCCAGTGGTCTTTGAAGACGCCATTGATGATCAGACCCGGACCGAGCAGGGTCGCGACCATGATCAGGATTGCGTAGATCTGCAGCCGCCGCAACCGCGGCCAGATCCGGGCGGCCCCGATGGTCAGCAGACTGCCGATCAACAAGAGTCCGGCGAGCAGGGGGGAGGCCTGGTAGAGCAACGCCCAGAACCAGCGGCCGGACTCCCACCAGGGGTCTTCGGCGGCGGGATGGTAGAACAGCGCGGCGGCCCGGGTGTCCAGGTCGGTCCACCAAAAGGGCAGGGTACCGACCAGGGCCAGCAGTACCAGGACGATGAGTTGAGCGGGCCAGGAGCGGCGCCGGGTCGCGAATGTTTGCACGGAATCGTTGCTCGGGGGCGGGCGGGATGGCGGACGACAGGCGCGAGGGTAGCCGTCCGGCACCGGAATCTCAATCGGCAGATGATTGCCGCGTCAGTGGCGCTGCGGACAACCGGGTGATTTCGCCGAGTCATCCTTGGTACGCATTGCCGGAGGAATGCTCCCGATCGTCCCGGCCGGCGAGCGGTCAGGGAAGGCGGGCGGGCCTTGATCGTAATCTCGGCCGGCGGCCTGCGTAGTCAGGGCTTCCAGCCCTGACGGTGTCAGGCCAGGATGGCCTGACTACGCACCAGTCGAGCCCAAGTGACCGGAATCTTGATCGATGCCGTTGGGTGGGGTTCAGGACGCGCCGCCGCGCAGCCAGCGACGGATTTCCGGCAGATGGCGACGGCTCACCGGGAGGCGCTCCGGGCAGTCGCGCAGGTGGACCTCGAGGTTGCCTTCGGCATCCTTGTCAAGCGCGCTCAGCCGGGAGCGCGCGACCAGGGCGTTGCGGTGGATGCGCACGAACAGATCCTGGAATTCGTCCTCCAGTGACTTCAGGGACTCATCCAGCAGGAGTTCGCCGCCGATGTGGTGAACCGTGACGTATTTGTGTTCGGCCTGCAAATAGAGGATGTCCCCGAGCGGGACTGTTTGCAGTCCGCCCCGGTAGTGAGCGCTGAGCGAGTGTCGACGCCCCAGGTGCGTCTCGTCGCGGGTGGTCAGCGCGGCCTGTTGGGGGCGATTGGGGATGCGCGCCCGCTCCAATGCCTCCTGCAGTCTTTCACGCCGTACCGGTTTGACCAGGTAGTCGTCGACCCGATGCTCGAAGGCCGCCAGGGCGTACTGTTCATACGCGGTGACCAGGATGATCGCCGGCGGCGGTTCGAGCCGGGCGATCTGCTTGGCTGCATCCAGGCCATTGAGGCCAGGCATCTGCACGTCCAGGAGCACCACATCCACGGGTTTGGTGCAGCACAACTCCACCGCCTCGATCCCATCGCTGGCCTCGCCCACCAGTGCGTAATCGCCGGGCAGCTCCGCAAGCATTCGCGCCAATCGCTCCCGTGCCGGAGCCTCATCATCGACGACCAGGATGTTCATTTTCGTTGCCATGGATAGGGGAATACCAACCGAACCTGATAATCGCCTTCGACTCGCGAGACGATCACCCGTGCCTCACCCTCGAACATCGCGGCCATACGTTGCTTGACGTTATCCAGCGCGATATGGTTCCCGCCCGTGTGGCCTTCGCCCTGCTCGTCCTCTTCCGGCAGGCTGTTGCGGACGCTGACATTCACCTGCGCGCGGCGATAGCGCCCGCTGATCCGGATCAGCCCAGGCCGGCGCGATGCGGCGATTCCGTGATAAACCGCATTCTCCACCAAGGGTTGAAGGATCAAGGGCGGCAGTATCGCGTCGCCCGGCAGGTCTTCGACGTCCCACAGGACCTGGAGTCGGTCGCCGAGTCGCTGCTTTTCGATGTTGAGGTATCGATAGGACAATTCGAGTTCCTTGGCCAGGGTCGAGGCCGAGTTTGCGTTTGCGAGGGTGGCGCGGAACAGATCAGCCAAATCCTGTACGACCTCCTCGGCCACCCGCGGGTTGGTCTGCGTCAGGTTGGCGATGGTGTTCATGCTGTTGAACAGAAAATGGGGTCGGATCCGCGCCTGAAGCTTTTGAAAGCGGGCTTCCGCCTCCGCCTCGACCTGCAGCCGCCACAGGTGATGAAGATAGAGATAGCGCAGTAACATCCCTCCGAGGATTGCGCTGATACCCAGGCTGCGGCCGAGGATCACGGCGAGTCCCTCGTCCGGGAAGACGTGAACTCGCAGTGTCTCTTGCGGAAAAGCATACGCGCCCCAGGTCACCAGGGCGGCAACGGCCATCAGGATCAGCCAGGCCAGCAGTGCCGCCGTGCGATCCCCGACCCGCCGTAGCAGCGGGCGAAAGGCACAGAGAACCCCGCAGGCGAGTAAGGAGAAGATCAGCATGAACAGTGACATGGGGCCCAGGCGTCCCCAGACCTCGGCGACCCTGCAGTGGGATGCCAGGATCAGGCTGATGCCGAGCAATTGGGTGGCCAGGACCACACCGACGGTCATCCGCAGCCCACAGAAATCGGGCGAAAACCCGCGGTGCGGCGGGGGTGGGGCGACATCATCAAAGGGGTTTTGCACGCCTTAAGGTCCAGCCCCGACGGGGGCGCATGTAGAATGCTTTATTTAACACCGGTCGGACTTCTCAATGCACGAGCCAAGCCACAATTCCAGCGCCGGGGCCGCAAAGCCCTGGGCCGGGCGTTTCAACGCCCCCACCGATGCCTTTGTCGAAGCTTTCACCGCCTCGGTCGACTTCGATCGCCGTCTCTATCGTTACGACATCCAGGGCTCCATTGCCCACGCCACCATGCTGGCCCGGCAAGGTATCCTGAGTCAGGCCGAGTGCGACCAGATCGTGACCGGTCTCGAGGCCGTCCGGGCGCGTATCGATGCCGGCGCGTTCACTTGGTCGATTCCGCTGGAAGACGTCCACATGAATGTGGAAACCGCACTGACCGAGGCGATCGGCGACGCCGGCAAACGCCTGCATACCGGCCGCTCGCGCAATGATCAAGTCGCGACCGACGTACGGCTGTGGTTGCGCGACGAGATCGACTTGATCCGGACCGCCATCACCCGCCTGCAAACGGCGCTGCTCACGCTGGCCGAGCGTGAGGCGGACACCGTCATGCCCGGCTTCACCCATCTCCAGGTGGCCCAGCCAATCACCTTCGGACATCACATGATGGCCTGGTTCGAGATGCTGGAGCGTGACCGTGCCCGGTTGGCCGACTGCCGCGGTCGGGTCAACGTGATGCCGCTCGGGGCGGCCGCCCTGGCCGGTACCACGTACCCCATCGACCGTCACCTGACCGCGCAACTGCTGGGGTTCGATCGTCCTGCCGAGAACTCACTGGACGCCGTGTCGGATCGCGACTTTGCCATTGAGTTTACCGCCGCCGCAGCCATCCTGATGATGCACCTGTCGCGTTTTTCGGAAGAACTGATCCTCTGGGCCTCCGCGCAGTTCGCCTTCGTCGACCTGTCCGACAGTTTTTGCACCGGCTCCTCGATCATGCCTCAGAAAAAGAACCCGGACGTGCCGGAGCTGGTGCGCGGCAAGAGCGGACGGATCTTCGGCCACCTGATGGGCCTCCTGACGCTGATGAAGGGTCAGCCGCTGGCCTATAACAAGGACAATCAGGAAGACAAGGAGCCGCTGTTCGACACGGTCGACAACCTCAAGGGTTGTCTCAAGGTGTATGCCGAGATGATGGGGCAGGTCACCTGCCGGCGCGAGCGGATGCGCACGGCCGCGGCCCAGGGTTTCAGCACCGCCACCGACCTCGCGGACTATCTGGTGCGCAAGGGCATCCCCTTTCGCGACGCCCACGAGATCGTCGGCAAGGCGGTGGCATTGGGGGTGCGTGAGGGGCGTGATCTGGCCGAGTTGACCATCGATGAATTGCGGGGATTCTCCGAGCGCATCGAACCCGATGTCTATGCGGTGCTGACCCTCGAAGGGTCGGTCGCCGCCCGCGATCATCTGGGCGGCACGGCGCCCGCCCAGGTGCGCGCCGCGATTGGCCGGGCGCGGTTACGGCTGGCCGAGGGCTGAGGGTCATGGATTGCCTGGACGATCTGAACGCCCGCCTGGTCCGCTTCGCCCAGGAACGCGACTGGGAGCAATTCCATTCCCCCAAGAATCTGTCGATGGCGCTGGCGGGGGAGGTTGGTGAGTTGCTGGAACATTTCCAATGGCTCACCCAGGAGCAAAGCCGGACGCTCAGCCCGGAGAAGAAAGCGCAGGTGGCGCTGGAACTGGCCGACTGCCTGATCTACATCCTGCGTCTTTGCGAGCGTCTGGACATCGACCCCATCGCCGCCGCCTACCGTAAGATCGCCATCAACGAGCAGCGCTATCCGGCCGACCGAGTGCGCGGGGATGCGCGGCGGGCGGGGGAGTATGATGACTGAACCGATCCTCGCGCCATTGATACGCCGCCATGCCCGAGCCAATCCAGCGTTGCATCCTGATCGTCGAGGATGAGCAGGCGATCGCCGATACCCTGATCTATGCCTTGAGGACCGAGGGCTTTGTCACCGAGCATTGCCTGCTCGGGCGGGACGGCTTGGCGGCACTGGGCCGCGGCGGGTTCGCTCTGCTGATCCTGGATGTGGGTCTGCCGGACATGAACGGCTTCGATCTGTGCCGGGAGATCCGCCGCGAGAGTGAGATTCCGGTCATTTTTCTCACCGCCCGCTCGGCTGAGATCGACCGGATTGTCGGTCTGGAAATCGGCGCCGATGACTATGTGGTGAAGCCGTTCAGCCCGCGGGAAGTCGCGGCGCGGGTGCGCACCATCTTGCGACGGGTGCATGTGCCATCGGTCGCCCTGTCCGACGCCAAGTCGGATCAGGCGCCGGCCCCGACATCCGACCCAGGCTTCCGAATCGACGACGACGCCCAGTGCATCTATTTCCAGGGCCAGGTGCTGGCACTGACACGTTACGAATACCTGCTGCTCAAGACCCTGATCGAGGCGCCCCGCCGGATCTTCTCCCGTGAGCAACTGATGCAGCGGGTCTGGGTCGCCCCGGACCACAGCCTGGAGCGGACCGTCGATACCCACATCAAGACGCTCCGGGCCAAGCTCAAGGCCGTCGACCCGGCGTCGGATCCCATCGTCACGCATCGCGGGATCGGCTATGGACTGCGGGGGCGCCGATGAGGGTTTCGCTCCAGGTTGCCCTGGGCTATTTCCTGATCGTCGGCCTGGCGGGCTGGTTCGTCCTCACGGTCTTTGTCGCCGAGATCAAACCCGGGGTGCGCGAGGCGACCGAGGATACCCTGGTGGACACGGCCAACCTGATCGCCGAATTGATAGCCCCCGATTTGGCCGCGGCCCAGGTTCTGATCGATGACGGGCCTGCGCCAGCCGATATGGAGGATCCGGGCAACCGCATCGCCGCGGCCCTGGGCGCTTACACCAGACGCACGGTCACGGCCGGGATCTGGAACATTGAGAAGCGCAGCCTGGATCATCGGGTCACCATCACCGACGCCGCCGGGCGCGTGCGTTATGCCACCGACCCCGCCCTGGTCGGCCAGGATTTCTCTCAGTGGAACGACATTCACCGCACCCTGCGCGGGGGCTATGGAGCCAGATCGACCCGGGACCGACCGGATGACGACGGGACCTCGGTGATGTATGTTGCCGCGCCCGTGCGCTGGGGCGGGCACATCATCGGGGCGGTCTCCGTGGGTAAGCCGAGCGCGACCGTCGCCCCCTTCATCGCCCGTAGCGAGGCCAAGATCCGCGACCGCGGAGTGCTCCTGTTACTGGTTTCCGGTCTGATCGGGGCACTTTTCACCTGGCATCTGACCCATGCCATCGGGCGGATGCGCCGCTACGCCCTGGACGTGGCGGAGGGTCGGCGCAGCCCGCCGCCGCGGTTCAGTGCCCGTGAACTGGCCGATTTGTCGGCGGCGCTGACCGCCATGCGCGAGCGTCTGGAGGGGCGCCGTTACGTGGAGCGTTATGTTCATACCTTGACGCACGAGCTGAAGAGCCCGCTGGCGGCGATTCGCGGGGCCGCCGAACTGCTGGCGGAGGAGGACATGCCGGCGGCACAGCGGCGGCGCTTCCTGGCGAACATCCGTGATCAGGAGGAGCGCCTGCGCAACCTGGCGGAGCGGATGCTGAGCCTGGCCCGGGTGGAGCAGCAGGAGTCCCTTCAGGAGTCGGTTCCGGTGGATTTGGTCCGCCTGGCCGGGGATGTGGCAGAGGCCGTTGCCGGCACCGCGCGCGGGGTCGGGATCGCCATCACCGGCCCCGCAACCCTGATCGTGATCGGTGAGCCCTTTCTGCTGCGTCAGGCGCTGGTCAATCTGCTGGAGAACGCCATCGCCTTCTCGCCGCCGGGCGGCCGTATCGACCTGGTGATGGAGGCCGCACCCGGGTCCGCGATGATCAGCGTCCGCGACCACGGCGCCGGCGTGCCGGATTATGCTCTGGAGCGGGTGTTCGAACCCTTCTTCTCGCTGCCGCGACCAAACGGGTCCGATAAGAGCACCGGGCTGGGATTGAGCTTCGTGCGGGAGGTAGCCGCGCTCCACGGCGGGACCGTGTGTCTGCGCAATCATCCGGCGGGCGGGGCGCTCGCCGTGCTGGAACTGCCCCGGTTGACTTAGTGCCGTTGGCGGGGATTGCTCATCCTGACTTCACGGGACTTCACCCGAATTCACCCGGCCTCGATCAGGTCTTCACCCGGACCTTCCAGACTGTACCTGTCCATCAATCCACAGGAGACAGTCATGCAAAAAACACTCTTACTCAAGGCACTGATCACCGCGGCCCTGGCCTTGCTGCTGCTTGTACCATTGGAACTGATCCATTCCACCGTCGCGGAGCGGCAGGAGCGACAGGCGTCGGTGGTGCAGGAGGTCGCGGCGAGCACCGCCGGCGCCCAGACGCTGGCCGGTCCGGCCTTGATCTTCCCCTACACCATCGAATGGACCGAGGTGGTCCTGGAGGACGTCGCCGGTGCGCCGGCCGGGACCAGCCGCGTGCGTCGCGAGTATCCGCGCCGCACCGAGGGCCGCTGGGTGATCCTGCCGAGCGTTGCCGATTGGGATAGCCAGGCGGCGACCGACTACAAGCGCCGCGGTCTGTTCAAGGCACTGGTCTACGATCTGGCGACCACGGTGACGGGGCGCTTCGAGGTGCCGACGGCACCGACGTTGCCCGGCGTTCGTGAGGGGGCCAAGGTCACCTGGGGGACCGCATTCGTCAGTCTCCTCATCAGCGACACCCGCGGTTTGTCCAGCGCGCCCCGCCTGACCCTGGATGGGCAGGACCTCGACTTCCGCAACGGCAGCGGGCTGGGCGCAATGTCCAACGGGATCCGCGCTGAGTGCGCGGGCATCACGCCGGGATCGGCCCGCGCGCTGCCTTTCACCCTGACCTTCTCGGTGCGCGGCACCGAGAGTCTGAGCTTCATCCCCTTGGCCGAGACCACGCGGGTCGCGCTCGCCTCGGCGTGGCCCCACCCGAGCTTCAGCGGCGCTTTTCTGCCCAGTGCCCGCGACCAGCGGATCGACGCCGACGGCTTCCGCGCCAGTTGGGAGGTCACGGCGCTGGCGACCCAGGCGCCGGCCGCCTTCGTTGCGGCAGCGGCTGAGCGCACGGCGTGTCAGGATGCCTGCCTGGAGTCATTCGGGGTGCGTTTCGTCGAACCGGTCAATGTCTATTCGATGGCGGACCGGGCGCTGAAGTACGGTTTTCTGTTCGTCGCCTTGAGCTTCGCCGCCTTTTTCCTGTTCGAACTGCTGCGGTCACTACGCATTCACCCGGCCCAGTACCTGCTGGTCGGGTTGGCCCTGGCGCTGTTCTTCCTGTTGCTGCTGAGTCTGGCGGAACACCTTCCCTTCGGTTTGGCCTATGCGATCGCTGCCGGTGCCGGGATCGGGCTCCAGGGGTTCTACCTCAGTTATGTCCTGGGCAGCAAGGCGCGCGGACTGGGTTTTGCCGGGCTGTTGGCCGCCCTGTTCGGTGCACTCTACGGGTTGCTGGTGAGTGAAGACCTGGCCCTGCTGATGGGATCACTGCTCCTGTTCGGGCTGCTCGCCCTGGTCATGGTCATCACCCGCCGGTTCGATTGGTACGCGGTTGAACGTGGCGGCTTCGGTCGCGATGCCGGAGTCGTGTAATCCGCTTGTTGAGTTCGCCGACCGCAGGTACGATCGTCCCCACGGCGGCGGGCCCCGGCGCCCGTCGCTGTTCGTTTCGGTCTACAGTCTGGTCTTATTGGGTTAAACGGCGATGAAATATTATTTTGGGGCGGTTTGTGTGCTCTTCGGCGCCTGGTTGGTTTATCGGGCGCTGGCCCATCGCAAGGCGGTGCTGGGCGCGCGCGAACGCGTGGGGGGCGTCCCGCGCGAGCGACCGGTCTCACGGCAATTGCAGGGGTTGCAGTCGATGCGCGCGGGTTTGGCGCCGCTCTTTGTGCTGGGTGTCCTGCTGGCTGGTATCGCCTTGTCCATCCTGTGGTTCGTGGTCGATCAGCAGGGGCTTTTCTCGGTTGTCGATATCCTGGGCTTCCTGGTGGCGATCTGCGCCTATGCCTACTCGATGTTCGTGCGCCTGCGGTACAGCAATCTGGGTCTGGATCTGAGTCCGGCGGATTGAGGCCGGACAGCAGACCAGACTTGGGACCGGGTGACGGCACAACGCGGCCGTCCGGAGTGCGGCGCGCCTTGCTTTCCGGCCCCTGCAGCGCCGTGCTGATGCCCTCATGACCGCATCGGCGCCAGGACCCGCGGGTTCACGCGGCTGCGCCCTGCGCCGACACGCCGGGCGGCGGCCGATCCTCGCATTGGGTCTGGTGCTCGTCGTCGGCGCAGCCCCTGCAGGCGACCGCGGGGCCGACGACGAGCGGGATCTCCAGTGCCGGGGTGATCAATGTCATCACCCGGCGGCAGGAGCGCACCCTGCATGTCCAGGCCGATCAGGGGGCGACGGCCGGCGGCGGCGGCATCTGGTATTGGCAGGACCCGGCGCGGGACCTGACCTTGTCACTCAACGCGACCGGCCTCACCGGGGATGGCGGAGAGGTCCGGGTGGCGCAGGACGCCTTGTATGCCGTCGGCCGATCGACGTTGTCCCAGGCCCCTGGTCCGGCCAACGATGCGCATCGCTATGGCGGGCTGTTTGCCGAGTTGCGCTGGCAGGGCGCCTTCGCTACGCTCAAGCTGCTGGATGACGCCTACGGGGATCAGTTCGGGATCAACCACTTCCTGCCACCGGCAGACCAGGATTTGGTCACTCATCAGCGCGATCTGGCCGTCGAGGTCGGACGAGATCTGCGCTTTTCAGACACGTTGAGTGCCCGCGTCCGCCTGGAGGGCCTCCAATACGAGCGGGAACGCGACGGGCTCTATGTCTTTCCCGCGGGCTACCTCGCCGAGCAGCCGATCTATATGAATCAGCGGTACCGCGAGACGCGCTACCTGGGCGCGGCGGAACTGCACTGGCGGCCGGAGCCCCGCCATGACCTGCTGTTCGGTCTGGAGGCCAGCCGGATAGATATCCATGACGCGTCCTGGGACTGGCCCGCGTTGCCCTTCCCGATCGCCGCCACCTGGTTGGACGCGACGCGGGAGCGGCGGATCCTGAGCGGGATTATTCAGGATGTGTTCCGCGCCGGCGAGCAGGTCACGCTCACCGGCAGCCTGCGCTACGATGACTACAGCGATCTGGATGCCTACCTGAGCCCCCGGTTGGCCGCGGTCTGGCGCCTCGATTCCAGGAATATCCTCAAGTTTCAATACGCGCAGGCGTTCCGCCCCCCGACGTTCTACGAACTGGAATACCCCAGCCGGGAGCCGCTGGTAGCGAGCGAGATCGCCACCTATGAGTTGGGCTATATCCGGAAACAGCCGACTTGGGAGACGCGCCTGATTCTTTTTCATTCCGACCTGACCGGGCCTATCAGCTTCGACTATGTCGGATTGAACGGCTACGTCAATAACCCCGATGCCCATCTGTCCGGAGTCGAACTGGAGTACCAGCAGCGGCTGAGCGCCCGCGTGAAGATCGATGCCAATCTCTCCTACGTGGATGCGGCCTGGACCGGTACCGGTACGGCGCTCCCCGGGGGCACCGATCTGCTTGGAAACTTTGCACTGCTGTGGCGGGTGGCGGACGACTGGACGGCGGCCCTGCAACTGCGTTATGTCGGCGAGCGCAGCCGGGTGGAGCCCGACCCGCGCGAATCGCTGGCGGGCTATGGCTCACTGGATCTGACGCTCAATTACCGTCGGGCGGGCGCCGGGCCATTTCTCTCGGTCGGTGTTAAGAATCTGACCGACGCGGACCAGCGTTTCCCGGACATTCCGACCCGGGTCGCGGATGTGGATCTGGTCTATCCCCAGGACTATCCGCAGCCCGGACGCCGTTGGTGGCTTTCGGCAGGCTACACTTTCTGATGCCTGGGGCGTGCCTGAAATCGTCGCTATTTGCCCATGCTCGTGTCTGGTCGCTGGTCTGTTGCGGACTCTGCATCCTGGCCTGGGCACAGGCGGGTTGGGCGGCGGATCCCACCCTGTTGCAGGAGGATGAACAGCGCCTGCGGGTCGGATTGAAGATCTTTCCCGCGGTCCTCGGCGCCATCGAGTCACTTGATTCCCGAGCTGCCGCGGATGGAACCCTCCAAGTGCTGGTGGTCTACCAGGGGTCCGCCGCGGATGCCCGTGAGGCCGTTCGCGGACTGGAAGCGGTCGGCGAGGTGCGGGGGCGCAGATTACGCGTCAAGGCACTGTCCGCCGGCGCGCTCGACCAGTATCCCGCGACTGGGGTGGGCGGGATTTTCGTCACCAGTGTCGCGGTCGGTGGTGCCCGTCTGCGGGCCTGGTCGGAGCGTCTGCAGACCCTGGTGTTCTCACCCTTCGCCGGGGACCTGGAGGCCGGCGCGGTGGCTGGGCTTTATGTGGCCGATCGGGTGTTGCCCCACATCAATGTGCCGCAGGCGCGGCGGGCGGGGGTCCGGTTCAAACCCTTCTTCCTGAAGGTGGCCCGAACCTATGAGTAACATGGGCTCTACCGGCAGCGGGACGCTCCGCTTCGAGGGACACCTGGCGCTGATCTTCGCCTTGCTCGGGGTGTTGCTCACCGGGGTGATCACCGCGCATTGGCTGCTGGTCATCGAGCCCCTGCTGCGGGCGGACGCCGCCAGTCGCTCTCATGCGCTGGCGCAGGCCGAGAGTCGGAATCTGGAGCGCTTGTTCATCAACGAGCCCGCTGACCAGGCGGGCCTGGAGACCGAACTGCGGGCCACGTTGGGCTCCATCCTGCTGATCAAAGACCCCGCGACCGGGACGCCCTTTATCCGCCGGATCGACCTGCTCCTTACCCTGACCAGCCATGCTCCATCATCCTGATCGATCTGGATCACTTCAAGGGGATCAACGACAGCTTTGGACATGCGATGGGCGATGAGGTCCTGATCAAGGTTGCCGCGACCTTGCTGCGCGTCGTCCGCAAGGCCGATCTGGTCGGCCGCTACGGGGGCGAAGAGTTTTTGGTGATCCTTCCCCAAACCGGCAACCACGAGGCCATGAACCTGGCCGAGCTGGTGCGGATCGCGGTCAAGGCCCTGACTTGGGCTGACTCCCGTGTGCGTTTGACCGTGAGCGGGGGCATCTGTGAAGCTCAAGGGGAAACGGTGGATGCGTTGATCGAGGCCGCGGACCGCAAACTCTACTTGGCTAAGGCGGCGGGGCGTGATCGAATGGAGGGCTATCCGTCAGAATGAGCCCCCAGCGCATCCAGCAACTTCTGATGAATCCCCCCGAACCCGCCATTGCTCATGACCAGGACCTGATCGCCGTCGGCCGCCTGCGCGGCCACCCGCGCCACGATGGCGTCCACGCGGTCGAAGACGGCCGCCCGCTCGCCCAGCCCGGCGAAGACGCTCGCCGCATCCCACCCCAGATCCTGCGGCGCGTGGACATAGACGAGGTCCGCATCCGCCAGTGAGGCGGCCAGTTCCGCGTTGTGCACGCCGAGCCGCATGGTGTTGGAGCGCGGTTCCAGCACGGCAAGAATGCGCGCCGTGCTGACCTGGCGGCGCAGCCCCTGGAGGGTGGTGGCGATGGCGGTCGGGTGGTGGGCAAAGTCGTCGAAGACGCGCACGCCGCGCGCTTCCCCGCGCAGTTCCATGCGGCGTTTGACCCCTTTGAAGCGCCCGAGCGCGTCGATACCGACCCCGACCGGGACGCCGGTATGGCGGGCCGCGGCCAGCACCGCCAGGGCGTTACTGACGTTGTGCAGCCCGGTCTGGCCCCATTGGACGACACCCTGAGGGACACCGTCCAGCAGGACCTCGAAGCGGGATCCATCGGCAGCAATGAGACGGGCGTTCCAACCCTGGCTGTCGGCGGCTGAGATCGCGAAGGTCTCGCGCGGCGTCCAGCAGCCCATCGCCAGCATCTGGTCCATGGCCGGTTCGTCACTGGGGTGGATAATCAGTCCGATGCCGGGGACGGTGCGCACCAGATGGTGGAATTGGCGCTGAATCTGCGCCAGATCGTCGAAGATGTCGGCGTGATCGAACTCCAGGTTGTTCAGAATCGCGGTGCGCGGCCGGTAGTGGACGAACTTGGAGCGCTTATCGAAAAAGGCGGTGTCATATTCGTCCGCCTCGACTACGAAGAAGGGCGTGGAGCCCAGGCGGGCCGAGACCCCGAAGTCCAGGGGGACACCGCCGATCAGGAACCCGGGAGCGAGACCCGCGTCCTCCAGCACCCAGGCCAGCATACTCGCCGTCGTGGTCTTGCCGTGGGTACCGGCCACCGCGAGCACCCAGCGTCCGGTGAGCAGGTTGTCGCGCAGCCAGTCGGGGCCGGAGCAATAAGGCAGGCCCCGATCCAGCATGGATTCGACCGCGGGGATGCTGCGGCGCATGGCGTTGCCGACCACCACCACGTCCGGAGCGGGGTCCAGGTGCGCGGCGGCATAGCCTTCCATCAGGGTGATGCCGGCCGCCTCGAGCTGCGTGCTCATGGGCGGATAGACCTGGGCATCGGAGCCGGTGACCCGATGACCCTGGGCGCGGGCGAGCAGCGCGATCCCGCCCATAAAGGTGCCGCAGATCCCGAGGATGTGCAGGTGCATAGCGATCGATCCTCTTTCGTAGCGAGTCAGAAATGAGTAAAACAACGAATACAATCGTTGTCGTTGTCGTTGTCGTTGTCGCAGTCGGATAAGCGATTCGGCCTTGATCGTAATCCCGGCCAGCGGTGTGCGTAGTCAGGGCTTCCAGCCCTGACGGTGTCAGGCCAGGATGGCCTGACGACGCACCCGGCGAGCCGGAACACGCATGGGACCAACGCATACCCGCGGGGATCATCAACCGAACTCGATTACGACAACGACCGAGACGTCACTCAGGCGCCGCCCAGGAACTTCCCGATCAGCAGGACGGCCGACACCTTGAAGATGATGGCCAGGGCCACGCCCTGGCCCAGGCTGATCCCGAAGGTATGCCGGATGATGTGACCGGTCACCACCATGCTCCAGGCGACCAGCGTCAGTAGCAGGAAGGCACCCAGTGCCGCGACATTGGACGGATCGCCGCCCTGCGGATTCATGGACAACGGCAGCACGGCGAGGAAGCCGATCAGGGCGCCGCTGCCGAGCAGCGCCGTGGCGGATTGGATGAAACGCCCGAGATGACCGGTGAAGTAAAGGCCGGCGTAGAGCAGTCCGAGGGTCAATGCGAGTTCGGCGATCCCCTGCACCAGGCCGAGACCCAGGCTCAGACCCGAGACCAGGCCCATCAGCAGTCCGGCACCCAGATCGGTGACCAGGGTGACCCAGAACAGGACCGGTGCGGCAGGCAGATCCTGGGGGCCCCGGCGCAGCAGGCACAGCTCAACAAAAAAAGTAATCAGGGCCTGCACGGCGGCGTCCTTCGGCGAAACGATGCCGCCATCATAACCCGGCCGGGCCGTCTCTGGCTCACACCGCACCGCGGCGGCCGATCAGGAGGCCCGCGCCGACCAGCCCCAAGGCAAGCAAGAGCGCCGGCCAGTTGCCAAACCGGACAAAGGGTGTGGCGCCGGTACGCGGCTGGACCTGGGCACTGGCCGTGCCGCGTACGAAGATCGGGACCTGATTAAGCACACGCCCGCGCCAGTCGATGATGGCCGAGACCCCGGTGTTGGTCGCGCGCACCATGGGGCGGCCGCCCTCCAGAGTGCGCATGCGGGCCATTTCCAGGTGTTGATGAGGTGCCAGCGAGTCGCCGAACCAGGCATCGTTGCTGACGTTGATCAGGAACTGGGCTTCCGGCAGGGCCTGTGCGACCTCGGCCGGAAAGACGTCCTCGTAACAGATCGAGGCCCCGGCGGTCCGCTGGCCGACGCGCAGCAGGGGGCGGGGGGCCGTGCCCGCGCTGAAGTCCGACATCGGGATCTCGAACAGTTTGATCAGCGGGCCGAGCCAGGCGCCGAACGGCAGGAATTCACCGAAGGGCACCAGATGGCGCTTGGTATAGAGATCCTCAACGCTGCCGATGCTGACCAGCCCGTTGTAGTAACGCTCGGCCTCCAGGTCCAGCACCGGAATGCCGAGCACGATCTCGGTCCCGGTCTCGCGCGCCCGCTGAGCCAGCGGGTCGAGCAGCGGGTCCCGGACCTCATGCAGGAAATTCGGGATGGCCGTCTCCGGCCACAGGATCAGACCTGAGTCCAGGTGCGGCAGGGTCAGATCGACATAGGCCTCCATGATGCCGATCCGCGCTTCCGGTTCCCACTTGATCGCCTGGGGGATATTCGCCTGGATCACGGTCGCCTGGAAGGGCGCGCCCACCGGCTGAGTCCAGTCGACCTGCTGCACGGCAAGCCCACCCAGCCAGAGCGCCGCCAGACCCGCTCCGGCCGCCGCCCGCGCGCGCCAGCCCCAGCGGATCAGGCCCCACAGGAGTCCGCCCGAGAGGGCCGTGAGCAGGCTCAGGCCGTAGACGCCGAGGATGGGCGCATAGCCGGAAAGCGGCCCATCGATCTGGGTATAGCCCAGATTGAGCCAGGGAAACCCGGTGAAGAGCCAGCCGCGCAGCCATTCGAAGAGGACATACAGACCCGGCAGCAGGAGCACCGGGCCGGTCCAGGCGGGACCGCGGTGCAGGGCGCGGGCGAGCCAGCCGACCAGTCCGTAGTAAGTGGCCATCAGCGCGATGAAGAGAATCATCAGCAGATTGGCGGCCCAGGCGTCCATGTTGCCGAATTCGTTCAGGCTGATGCGGATCCAGAAGACGCCGAAGCCCAGCAGGCCAAGGCCGAAGGCATAACCGCGCAGGAACCCGGCGCGAGCCGATCCCTGCGCCAGCGCTGCGTTGAGCTGGGCGAGCGCGATGACCGCGACCGGAAAGAACGCGAAAGGCGCAAAGCCCAGGACCGCGATGGCCCCGGCGGTGAGGGCAAGGAGTAGGGGCAGTGACGCGGCGAGGCGCCCTGGTCGCGCGAGGTTTGGGTACATCGTGAGAGGCCGTCCTGGTGCTGGGTGAAGACCGGCGCCGTTCTAACAGCCGCGGGCGGTCTGGTCAAATCAACAAGCGCCGCATGCCGGGTTTGCCGCGGCCCCGATCGGATACGGGTCGATGGCGGATCGCCTGCCCTCCCGCTGCATCATCACCCCTATGTAAGTCTGAGCGGAGTACCCCGCGGATGTCCCATCCCTAGGATTCTCGGTTCGTCGGCTGGTGCCGGCCGCTTTCTCCTGGCTGCCCCCTAAAATGGACAGATTACGGGGCAGTCGCAGACACAACAGACCCTACATTAGCGAACCGGGGCGTTCGTCTCCCGGTCGTGCGCACCTGAACCAGGTTCCTGGCCCGCCGGTTCGGCGGTGTCTGTTGGCCCGGCGCGGCGTCCATGCAAGCCCGCCAACAGCAGGACGATAGGCATCTCCACCACCAGGAAGAGCGTGGCGAACAGCACCATCTCGACCCGTCCGAAGACCGTGATCCCGATCAGCGCGACCAGGGCCAGGTTGCGCACGCCGAATTCCAACAGGAGGGTGAAGCGGTCCTGCCGATTCAGCCCGACCAGCCAGCCCAGCACCCAGCCGGTCAGCATCGCGGTCACGGAGAAGGCCAGCGCCGCCGTGACCATCGGCCCCAGACCGCTCGCCAGGTCTGCCCGCTCCGCATAGAGGATGGCGCCGACCAGGACCGCCAGTCCCAGTAGACTGAGCCGCCGCAACCACCGCCTGCCGTGGTGCACCAACGCCGACCACCCATGCCGCAGCCCCATCCCCAGGCCCAGCGGCAGGAGCAGCAGCAGCGCCAATTGACCGACCATGCGCCCGACCGGGGCCGGGATCGCGTCGTGTCGATCCAGAAACAGGGCGATACCGGCGGCAGTCAGCAGCGGCATGCTGACCAGGGCCAGGAGCGTGGAGAGTGCAGTCAGGGTCACCGACAGGGCGAGATTGGCCCGCGCCAGGTAGGTATAGACATTGGAGAGTGCACCGCCGGGGCTTGCCGCCAGCAGGATCATCCCGGCCGCGACCGTCGGCTCCGGGCGCAGCGCCCAGATCAGCGCGGCGGCGATGGCGGGCAGCAGCAGGAGCTGGCCCAGGGTCGCCACCAGGACCGCCTTAGGGTACACGACAACGCGCCGCAAGTCCCCGGGCGTCAGCTCCAGCCCCACCGTCAACATCAACAGCCAGACCAGTGCCGGGACGGCCAGGTTGGCAAGCGGATCGAGATTGGTCATCGGTGTTTTCCTTTGTGCCGGCGTGCCTCGTACGTTCCCTAAGGCCGCCGGGGCCGAGACCCAACCGGCCGCACGATCCCCAGTTTCAGCATCCGCGAGCGCAGGGTGTTGGGATTGATCCCAAGGCGTTCCGCGGCGTTCCCTGTCCCGTTGATCCGCCAGCCGCAGACGGCGCAGATGGCCAGGATGTGGTCACGCTCCACCTCGGCGAGGGTGCGCTGGTCGGCCCCGGCGGACGGATCGCGCGCCGTTGCCCGGGCGCCCGCCGTGGTTCGCGGGAGCACGTCCACCGCCATGGTCGCGCCCGGCGACAGGATCATGGAGCGCTCCACGATGTTCTCCAACTCCCGCACATTGCCCGGCCAGTCATAGGCCACGAGCGCCGCGACCGCCCGGTCCGGGACGCGCATCGCCGGCCGGTCAAGCTTGGCCCGCAGCTTTTCGACGAAATAGGCGGTCAGAAGCGCGATGTCCTCCTTGCGCTCGCGCAGGGGCGGCACCGTGATCGGAAAGACGCTCAAGCGATAGAAGAGGTCCGAGCGGAAACTGCCGTCCCGGGTCATGGCCTCCAGATCCCGGTTGGTGCTGGCGATCACCCGGGTATCGCTACGCCGGGTCGCCGTCGCGCCCAGTCGCTCGAACTCGCCGCTCTGCAAGACCCGCAGCAGCTTGGCCTGCAACTCCAACGGCAGCTCGCCGATCTCGTCCAGGACCAGGGTCCCGCCGTGCGCCACCTCGAAGCGCCCGATCTTGCGCGCGATGGCCCCGGTAAAGGCGCCTTTCTCGTGACCGAACAGTTCGCTCTCGATCAGGGTCGCGGGCAGGGCGGCGCAATTCACCCGGATCAGCGGGCGTTCCGCCCGGCGGCTGCGCCGATGGATCGCGGTCGCGATCAGGTCCTTGCCGGTGCCGGTCTCGCCCAACACCAGCACCGTGCTGTCCGTTGGTGCGACTTGCTCGACTTGCAGCAGGACCCGGCGCAGCGCCGGGCTCTCGCCGACCAGCTCGTCGAAGCTGTCGCGCAGGAGCACCTCCTCCCGCCACACGGCGTTTTCCGCCTCCAGCCGCTCCCGCAGGGCCACGTTCTCCGCCAAGGCCTCCTTGAGCGCCGTCTCCTTGCGTCGCCGCATCAGGGCATTGGCGAAGATACCGGCGACGAGTCGCAACCGCCGCACCAGGTCATCGGGCCAGGCGTGCTCCCGTCGCACCGCCCCGAAGGAGGCCCAGCCGAGCACCTGGGCGTCGGCAGACAGCGGAAAGACCGCCAATGACTTCTGCCCGAGACGCGCCAGTGATTGGCGGTCCACCGATGCCTCCGGCGGCAGGTCCGCGAGCCGCTCTGCGAGCGTCGGCAGCCCGGCGCGCACCTGCCCCACCAGATAGGGAAAGTGGGCCTCCGCGAGCGGCGAGGGGATCGGCGCGATGCCGTCCTGTGCCCAGGAATGGGTGACGGTCCACTCCGCCCGCACGTCGTCGAAGCGGCCGATGGTGCAGCGGTCGAGCCCCAGGAACAGCACGATCCGACGCAGTGCCGCCTGGATGTGCGCGTCCAGCGCGCTGGCCTCCACGTTGATGAAGGAGGCCGCGAGATCCGTCAGCAGGTCCTCGAAGCTGGTCTCGGTGTGGGCCGCACACTCGGGCGGCGTGGTTCCCCCAGGGCAGCGGGCGAGCGGCGTTGGGTCGATCATGGCGTCCTCCGGCGGGTCCCCTGGGCAATCGGCGCGCATCACGATATTTCGCGATAGAGATTACCGGAGTTTGCTCAGGCCGTCATCAACCGGGGATGCCGTTCCGCCAGCGGAGTCCGTTGTCGAGCGAGGCCGACAGACGGGCGGGGTCGGCGCGGAGGGTAAGCGAAAGCACCGGACCGATCGCACTGTACGCAATGAATAAGCGTGTTCCGTCCTCGGTGACGCTGTAAACTTGCGGACATCCACCGCAGACGACCCGGGCAAAGCCGATGCACCAACGCCTTGAGCAACCCCCACTGCGGCTGAGATCCGTTCAGGTTCAAAATTTCAAGGCGATCGCAAACAGCGGTTACGTCCGGCTTGGCCCAGTCACCGTCTTCGTGGGCCACAACGGGAGTGGAAAATCCAGTCTAATCGAGGCATTGGAGACCTACCAATCGATCGTGCTGGACGGTTTGGACACGGCCATGCAGCGCTGGCTGGGTATCGAGCACGTTCGCCACTTCGCAGCATCTCAGGGCGAGCCGAAAGGGCAGTCGCGAGCGCTGATGTCGTTCGATCTCGATCTCGGGCCTGACGTGTTTGCGCCGAAGACGGGTACCTCTCTGCATATGGAGATCGAAAGCGACCCGGATGCGAGCCAGATCCGGATCACCAAGGAGACCGCGAGACACGCCAACGGCAAGCTTTTCGACCGCTCCGGCGTGCGGGATCCCGGACGGTCGATTCTGACGTTCCCTGGAACCCAGGGACTCGAGAAGATCGCCAACCACATCCGCGACTGGCAGTTTCTCAGCCTTCAACCGGAAAGGATGGGGCTTCCCGTGCCTCAGCGGCGCACGCCAGGGCGGGTCCGGCTAGCGAGGGACGGCAGCAATATCGCGGATTTTCTGCTCGATATTCAGCGTCGCGACCCGAGTGCGCTGGAGGGAATCGTTCAGGCGATCGGCTACGTCCTGCCCTACGCCTCGGATCTGCAGCCGCTGTTGACCTCGGAGATCGAGCGCAAGGCATACATCCAGCTATCCGAAGCCGGACACCCGGTTCCGGGCTGGATGCTCTCCACCGGCACATTGCGAGTCCTTGCGCTGCTCGCCCTCCTTCGCCATCCCGAGCCACCCCCGCTGATTCTCATCGAGGAGATCGAGAACGGACTGGATCCGCGCAGTATCCATATGCTGGTGGAAGAGATCCGGTCTGCGACCTTGGATGGCGCGACCCAGGTCGTGCTCACCACCCATTCGCCTTACCTTCTGGACTTGTTCGAGCTCCGGCATCTGGTACTGGTCGCTCGCGACTCCAAGGGCGAACCGAGGTTCCACCGTCCCTCGGATGACGCGTCCCTGCGCGAGTGGTCGCAGGAGTTTGCGCCGGGGCGCCTCTACACGATGGGGTCGCTGCACGAGGCGGTGAAGTGACAGCCCCCTCGCTTGGCCTGATCCTGGAATGCGGTCCCCAAGGCGCCGACAAACAGGTCTGCGAATACGTGATCGAGCGTATCAGGCCCGGGATGCGAGTGCGCAGCGAAACACTGGATAACAAAGCGAACCTCTTGCGAGACTCCGGAAAGGTCGCGGCCAGGTTGCTCAAAGACGGCTGCGCGTGCGTACTGATCGTCTGGGACCTGCGCCCAGCCTGGCCGGACCGCACCGACAAACCTTGTCGGCATGCCGAGCGCCGCGAGCTCCTGAGCCGGCTGATGGAGGCTGGCGTACCCGAGGATGCGCCGGTGTATCTGGTCTGTGTCGAGCAGGAGTTGGAAAGCTGGCTAATTGCCAACGAAAGATCGCTGAGCGCGTTCTTGTCTACCCCCGCTCATCCGTTCCCGGTACCGCGAGTCAGGAGCCCGGATCGACATCCGCAACCGAAGGCCGAGGTCATCGGACTATTCAAACAGGCCAGAGGTTGGCGCTATAACGACACTGTTCACGCCGTCCGGGTCCTGAAGGCAGTCCAGTTGGATTTTGGGCGCTTGCGGTGCTCCGAGAGCTTTTGCCGGTTTGAGAAGATGGTGTTGGCCTGTCGCGGTCGCTGATCCGGTGGCGATGGAGTAGACCCAAAAAAACAGGAAAAAAGGCCAAGCTTAATCTATTAAATTCTCATCCGCCCGACGGATTTAATTGAGCCTGACCCCTTAGTCCTCCCTACGGCTCTTGACCGTCATCGAGAAGAAGGGGATTCAAGCCATCGCTTGAAAAACGGGCCACGACAAGAAGCGGCACAAAGGGCTCTGACCCGATGAGAAGTATGCCTTGAAGCCGGCAATTCAAACCAAACAGGCACAGAGGAGACCGCAACGATGACGCCTAAACGCAATCTGTTCGCCGAGATCATGGATGGTGTGGGGGCGATGCGGGCGCAACGGGAGGGCAAGATCACCCTGCGCACGCGCGAGGCGGAAGACCTGCCGACGCTGCGGGTCGATGCGGCGCTGATTCGGGAGACCCGGGAGCACCTGAGCGTGTCGCGGGCGGTCTTCGCCCGCCGACTGCGCGTGGCGACGCGCACCCTGGAGAATTGGGAGCAGGGGCGGGCAACTCCCAACGCACAAGCCGCGGCGCTGATCCTGATGGTGCGCCAATACCCGGATACCTTCGATAAGCTTCGGTCGCTGGCCAGCGCGGCGGCATGATGCCAAGGCCTTGACATAATAGGGTGCAGATCATGTTTGATTCTCCACCCGTCGATATCACCATTCTTGGTGAATAAACGTGTGGTCTATCTCTCATTACGCTCATTACGCTCTCATTACGCTTCTGGACGGCCGCCGACTCCCCCGGACACTCGCAACCGCCATCGTCCTGAATCAGCCCGAAATATAGAACTTCGAGCAAAAATCGAACGGCTGTCGGTTTCCGAACCGCCCCAGATTATCCAATACGGTGATGATCCGGCAGCGCGCCGTCCCGCCATTTAATGGTCCACGCAGCCCGCGCCCCACCATCTGCATGTAGCGGACCGGGCTCTTCACCTGGCGGGCGATCAGCACCAGGTCCGTCTTGGGCGCATCGAAGCCGGTGGTCAGCACGCTGTGATTGCACAGTACCCGAATCTCCCCGGACTGGAAGCGGTCGAGGAACCAGCGGCGTGCGGTCCGCGGGGTCTCGCCGCTGACCGCTGCGGCCGGGATACTGCGCAGACAGAGCCGAGCCGCCATCTCCTCGGCGTGGCCGACCGAGTTGGTAAAGAACAGGATGCTGTGAGCGTCGCTTGCGTCGATGGTCTGGAGCAACAACTCGTTTCTGGTCGCGTTACCGGCCAAGTCCTGGTTGACCCTCTCGAACAACCCGTCGAGCCGGATATCTTCCGTCGTTCCGTCCCAATCTTCGAGTTCAGTGAACAGGTCCGTGGACACTGTTGTGTTCGACTCCAGGGGCTCGTGATCGGCGTGGGCCAGGACGCCCTGACTGCGCAGTCGCGCATAGAGGTCCTGCTGATTCGTCGGCAGCCAGCGTTGGTCGAAACGCCGCGCGAGCCGGTCGCTCCCCTCCTCGTCGATCCCGCGGAAGGGCGTCGCGCTGAGCCCGATGAACGGCGGCTCCTCCTTCGCGGACGCGCCGGGGCGCGGGGCCTCCGCATCCAGCCAGCGCAAGACGTTGGTATAGCTCTTGGTGATGGCGTGGTGACATTCATCCACCACCACCAGCCCAGGGGTCTTGAGCCAGCGCAGTGCCTCCAGATCGATACGGCTGTTGAGGGTCTGGATCGAGGCGACAACCACGGTCGGCTCGCCCGCAGCGGGTGCCGACGGATTCCCCGCGCCGCCCCAGAACCGAACCACCCGCAAGTCGGTCGCCTGCGCCCCGCGATTCAGCCAGACTTGGCGGAATGACTGCACCGCCTGCTCGCATAGCTCGTCGGTCTGGGCGATCCACAGGACCGTGCGCCGCGGGCCGGGCGGAGCCAGCACCCGGTCCACTGCCGCCTGCACCGTAACGCGGGTCTTACCGCCGCCGGTCGGCAGGCTCACGACGGCGCGGCGTCGACCGGTGCCGCCCTCGATCAAGGCCCGGAGCCCATCGGCGACTTCCTCCTGAAAATCGTGCAACGGCGGTAGTGGGATCGGCCCCGAGACCCAAAACTCCGCATCCCGGCGCGCGGTCTGGGCGACCGCGAAGGCCTCAGGAAACCTCAACTCCAACACAAAGGCCCGCGCCTCCTCCGTGCCCCACCGATTGGGCGGGCGCAGGTCGGCCGCTTCCAGCGCCCCACGCAACGCTTGCAGCACGGTCGGACCCAACAAGGCCAACGCGAGCTCGGCCACCTGCAATGGCTCGGCATCCGGCGGCAAGGCGGAACAGGCCCGCTCGCCCAGGGCAGCCATGAGGGCCTCCACATCCCCGCCGACCGCCTGCAATAGACGCTCGGCAAGTCCCGCTGCCGCCGCAACCTCCGCCCGACGGGCTTCCAGGGTCGCATCGGCGATACGGCGAATGGCCTCATCGGGACCACAGTTGAGCCAACCGGCCGTCGATGCCTCCCGCAGGACGCGAAGCAAGCGATCTTGGCGTGGCAGGGCGTCCAATTGCCCGGGATCGAGATACAGCACGCCCTGCCAGTGAATACAGAACACCGGGTCGGGATGATCCTCAATACTCAGATGAAGTCCCTGGACCGATTGGCTATAAGTTTGATCCGCTTGGTCCTTGGCCAAGACCACGGCGATGTCAGGGATAGCGTCCTGGAGCAGACAGACTGGCGCCAGTGCCTCGGTCCAACCAACCTTGAAGGCATCGTCAAGACTCTGCGCCCCCTGTCCCAGCCACAGCTTGCGGGCGACCTCATCCAGTTCGAACACCAGTCGACCGCGGTCCCGGGCGCGTCGGGCAAGGTCCTGAGAACCTGTGACGTAGGCCTCAGTGAGGGGCACATTGCCGTTCGGGCTGGGCAAGGATTTCCAGAACTGGCTGTCTGCCGCCGCTCCATTCCAAAGATCTTTCAAGTCGCCGTTGCGGATTCGCTCGGGGGTGGCGAGGTTCTCGCGCAATCCCCGCCAGAATAGGCCCAACTCTTCGCTGCTTGGCTTGGGCAATGATTGGGTCGCCAGTGCTATCAGCCTGGGTATCGAGTCTTGAAGCTCCTTGACTTGCTGCAGAGCGGGCGAGCCGATGCGCGCGAGGACGGTGTTGACCTGTACAATCTGTTTGCCGATCTGGATGGACCCATACTCACGGAGCAGCCAGCGCAAGGGGTGCTCGACGGGGACCTTCTCAAATTGGTTCCGCCGCTCATGGTGCTCGAATGTCAAGGTCTTAGGAAAGTTGCCCAGGTTACGCAGGAGTTCCTGGGTCAGACGCGCTCTCGCGACGCCCGCGAGCCGGGGAAGCAGGACAAACCCTGCTGGCATGGCGATGGAAGACGGAAAGTAACTATCTTCAGATACGAAGGGATGATGGCGTTTGTAAGCAGAAATCTTCGATTGCGTCCACTGCTGAAGGGTTGTGCAAACGTCCGTAGGCGCTCGTTTATAAGTACTTCAACTAAAATATTTGTACGCACATCTTACTCTCAGGAAAACCATAAAATCAGTGTTTTATTGCAACTTTTTTCGATACTGATTATCTAAAGCAGTATAGGAAGAAACCACAGTGGAGGTATCGTCTGTCGC